>JAGNYO010000041.1 GCA_017984895.1 Sphingobium sp.
GCGTCGACCACAGTAAAGCCGGCGGCATCGACCTGCTGCACCTCCAGCGCGCGCTGGGCGACGCCATCCGCACCAAAGCGGAAGGCGCCGTCTATCCCCGCGAACCCGCCCTTGTCCGTCAGGCGCGAGAGCGGGAAGGCACTGCCCGGTCGCCAGTCCTGCGCGATGCGCACGGTGAGCAATACCGCGTCATAGCCCATCGCGGCGAGGCGATAGGGCGCGGCATTGAACCGCGCGCGATATTTGGTGGCGAGTTGCCGGTAATAGGCGTCCGACACCGAGGCGAACCATGCCCCGCGCAGCGCCGGGTTGGCTGCCAGCGCATTTTCGGTGTTCCATAGTTCCGTGCCGAGGATACGGGCGGTGGTCGCGCCGCTCTTGCGCAACAACGGTGCGGCCTGCAACGCGACCCGGCCGCCATCCGCGATCAGCACAGCCTCATACCCCGATGCCGCACCGAGCTTTTTGATCGCGGCAGTGAGCGAGCCGGGGCTGCGGTCGTAATTTTGCATGGCGACTACGGTGCCGCCGCTAGTCCGCACGGCGGAAAGCAGGGCGTTGCCCGTCCGCTCGCCATAGGCTCCGCCTGGCACCAGCGCCGCGAATTTGCTCACGCCCTTGGCGCGGGCATAGCCGACGACGCGCTCCACCGATTGCGCCGGGGTATAGCCCATGATGAACACCCCGTTGCCCGCGACTCCTGTGTCGTTCGAGAAGCTGATGATCGGCACGCCAGCCTTGCGCGCAGAGGCAGCGGCTGCATTGGCTTCATCCGCCGTCAGAGGACCGAGGATCAACCGGTTGCCGTCCGCAATCGCGTTCGCCACCGCGCTGGCGATGCCCTTGCCGGTGTCGTAGCTGGTGATGCGCACAGTGGTTGCCTTGGTGTCCATCAGCGCAAGCGTGGTGGCATTGGCAATGGACTGGCCAACACCGGAGTTCGGCCCGCTCAGAGGCACCAGCAGGGCGACCCGGTGGCGCTCCGAATCGCTGGGTAAGCCAAGCTGGACCGGCGCGGGTTGGGCGGGGCCGGTCGCCTCCGGTCCCTTGCCGCGCGGCACCATCGTCTGGCAGGCGGCGAGCAGCATGGCGCTCGCCAGCGCAAAGCACCGGCCTGCGCGCCGTGCGCCATTCCACAACTTCGCTTGCCGAAGGGCACCCGTCTCTGCCATTGCACATCCTCATATGGTGGAAGCTCTCTCTCCCGGCCTATATATCGTTGCGGGGCCAATCGGCAACTTGTCTGATCTGACGCCTAGGGCAGCCGACATATTATGCCGTGCCGATGTGGTGGCCGTGGAGGATAGCAGGGTAAGCGCGCGCCTGCTGCGCCATGCCGGGTCGGACCGGCCGATGGTGCCCTATCATGACCATAGCGACGAGGCGGTGCGGGCGCGACTGGTGGCGCGGATGGCCGGAGAAGCGGTGGCGCTGTTGTCTGATGCGGGAACGCCGCTGATCTCGGACCCCGGCTACAAGCTGGTGCGCGATGCACGCGCGGCGGAGCGGGCCATTACGACGATACCCGGCCCATGCGCGGCGATTGCGGCGCTCACCCTGGCAGGCCTGCCGACCGACCGCTTTTTGTTCATGGGCTTTTTGCCCGCCAAGGCCAAGGCGCGGGCCGATGCGCTCTCCGAGGTGGCGGGGCTGCGCGCGAGCCTGGTGTTTTACGAGAGCGGGCCGCGCCTCGCCGCCGCATTGTCCGATATGGCGCTGGCGTTGGGGGAGGGGCGTGAGGCTTGCGTCGCGCGCGAGATCACCAAGCTGCATGAGGAGGCGCGCACCGGCACTCTTTCTCAGCTTGCCCGCGCTTATGCCGCCGCCGATGCGCCGCCTAAGGGCGAGATCGTGGTGGTGATTGGCCCACCGGGAGAAGCGCCCGCCATGTCTGCCGACGACGCCGATTCGCTGTTGAGAGAGGCGCTGGAACGGCTCTCCGTGGGCAAGGCGGCGAGCGAGGTGGCGAAGGCGACCGGCCTCGACCGCCGCACGCTCTACGCCCGCGCGCTGGAGATCAAGGCGCCGTGAAGGCAAAATCGCCCGCTCGCCTCGCCGCCGAAAAGCGCGGGCGGCAGGGGGAACGGATCGCCGCGTGGTGGCTGCGCCTCAAGGGGTGGCATATCCTGGCGCGCCGGGTGCGGACACGCGCGGGCGAGATTGATCTCATCGCCCGGCGGGGCAAACTCGTCATCTTCGTGGAGGTGAAGGCCCGCGCGACTCCGGCGGAGCTGGACTTCGCAATCGACGAGCACCGGCTTTCCCGCGTTGCCGCTGCGGCAGAGAGCGTGGCGCATGACTATATTCACGCGGGCGATGATATGCAAATCGACGTTATCCTGCTTGCGCCGGGGCACATGCCGCGCCATGTGAGCAACGTCTGGATGGGGGGCTGAGCCTTCCGCGCAATCGGGAAATGAATATGTCGCTCAATGTCGCTGTGCAGATGGACCCGATGGAGGGGATCAAGATAGGCGGGGATTCGACCTTCGCCATCATGCTCTCGGCTCAGGCGCGGGGGCATACGCTCTGCCACTATGAAGCACCCGCGTTGACGATGCGCGATGGGCGGCTGATCGCCAAGGCGCGGCCCGTGACGGTGCAGCGGGTGGAGGGCGATCATTTTTCCTTTGGCGCATGGACGAGCCTCGATCTTGGGCGCGATGTCGATGTGGTGCTGATGCGGCAAGACCCGCCGTTCGACCTGTCTTATATCACCGCGACGCACCTGCTGGAGCGGATCGAGAGCGAGACTCTGGTGGTGAATAACCCCGCCTCGGTTCGCAATGCGCCGGAAAAACTGTTTGTATTGGATTATGCCCGCTTCATGCCGCCGACGATGATCACGCGCGATCTCTCGGAAGTGCGCAGCTTTCTCGCAGAGCATAAAGAGATTGTCGTCAAGCCGCTCTACGGTAATGCGGGCAACGCAGTGTTTCATGTCGGCGGCGATGGCGCCAACCTCTCCGCGCTGGTCGAGCTGTTCAACGCGAGCTGGGTCGAGCCGTTCATGGTGCAGGCGTTTATTCCGGCGGTGAGCGCGGGCGACAAGCGCATCGTGCTGGTCGATGGCGCAGTCGCGGGCGCGATCAACCGCGTGCCGGGCAAGGGCGAGATCCGTTCCAACCTCGCGGTCGGCGGATCGGCGGCCAAGACCGAGCTGACCGCGCGGGAGCAGGAAATTTGCGCCGCCTTAGGGCCGGAGCTGAAAAAGCGCGGGCTGCTGTTCGTCGGCATAGACGTGATCGGCGGCGAATGGCTGACCGAGATCAACGTCACCTCGCCCACCGGCATCGTCTCGATCGATGCGTTCAATGGCACGGATACCAGTGCGATGATCTGGGCCGCGATTGAGGGCCGCTGCGCAACCTTGCAGGGGTAGGGACGTTACAGGACAGATGACTGACTGGGTAATCGCTCTTATCGATGCTGGCGGCTATTGGGGCATTGGCTTGCTGATGGTGCTGGAAAACGTCTTTCCGCCCATTCCGTCCGAGCTTATCATGGGTATAGGCGGCATCCGGGTCGGCCAGGGGCGAATGGAGATGATTCCATTGCTGTTCGCTGGCACGATCGGCACGGCTATCGGTAATCTCCCCTGGTATTGGCTGGGCTATAGTCTTGGCATGAAGCGGCTGAAGCCGTTCGTCGATCGCTTCGGGCGTTTCCTGACGATCGACTGGCACGAGATCGAGCGGCTCAACCGGCTGTTCTCACGCCATGGCGACAAAATCGTGTTCATTATCCGCTTCATGCCGACTTTCCGCACCATAGTATCGCTGCCCGCTGGCATATTTCGCATGAGTCCCCTGCGCTTCGTGATCTGGACGGCGGCGGGATCGCTGGTATGGAACATCATTCTTGCCAGCGCGGGCTATTATATGGGCGCGCATTTCAAGCGTATAGATGACTATCTCGGCCCTGCGGCGACAGCAACCTTGGCGATTGGGCTGGCATGGTTTGCATGGCGTTTGATACGCTGGAAGCCGCGTGCGCAAAGCTGATTTACCGGCGGTCGGCTGACTGGATCATTCCCTCGTCCACCGGACCCTTTATGTGTATCAGCGCAATATTTAATGTCGCCCTCCCACTTTTGTGGGGCGAAAATACGCTCAGTGCGTTTGAAGCAAGATGAAATTTTCCATAGAAACGTCGCTCGATTATCAGTTCGCCCAGCCAACCGACGTGTTGATACAACTCGAAGTGGCGGCGCTGCCTGAGCAAAATGTGCTGGATGCGCACATTGCGTTGTCGGATTGCGACCATTTTGCGCGCGTGCCGGCCCACAACGCGATCGGTGAGCGCATCTGGCTGCGCGTTCGGGACAGGCTGACGGTCGAGTATCGGGCGCAGGTTGAGGTGTTGCGCATCGTGCGGGACGTTGCCGGGCTGGAGCGGGTGCTGCCGCATCTGCTTCCGGGAGAAACGGTCGAATATCTGCTGCCTTCGCGCTATTGCCAGTCGGATCAGTTCAGCGCGCTGGTGGATGCGGAATTTGCGGGGCTTGAGGGCGGTGCGCTGGTGTCGGCCATGCGCCAATGGGTCTATGACAAGATCAGCTATGTCCCCGGTTCGAGCGTCGCGGAGACGACGGCGCTCGACAGCTTCGTAAAGCGTCAGGGTATATGCCGGGATTTCGCGCATGTGATGATAACGCTGGTGCGCGCGGCGGGCATTCCGGCGCGCATGGCGAGTGTCTATGCGATAGGCGTAGAACCACAGGATTTTCATGCGGTGGCTGAGGTTTTCCTCGGCGGGGAGTGGCATTTGATTGATGCGACCGGCATGGCAGAGGAGGCGGCGATGGTGAAGATCGGTGTCGGCCGCGACGCTGCGGACATAGCGTTCCTCACTGCCTATGGCGATGCGGTGATGGTCGGGCAGAGCGTTCGTGTGGAGCAGATGGTGCCTTCGCGCGCTTAGGCTCGCGGATGGGCATTGCGATACACATCCAGCAGGTGCGCGGCGTCGACCTGCGTATAGATTTGGGTCGAACTGAGGCTTGCGTGACCCAATAGCTCCTGCAAGGCGCGCAGGTCCGCCCCGCGCCCCAGCAGGTGGGTGGCGAAGCTGTGGCGCAGAGCATGCGGGGTAGTCCGTTCGGGCAGCATCAGGCGCCGCCGTGCCTCGCGCACTGCCTTGCGGATGATTGCGGGGTCCAGCGCTCCGCCGCGCGCGCCACGAAACAGGGGTTCATGCCTGCCCGCAGCATAGGGGCAGAGCGCGGCATATTCGCTGACCGCTTCCCGCACCTGTGGCAACAGCGGCACGATCCGCGTCTTGCCGCGCTTGCCGGTGATGCGGATCGTTTCAGCAGCAGGCACATCGCCCCCGGTGAGCGACAGCGCCTCCGAAATGCGCAGCCCCGCGCCATAGAGCAGCAACAGCACCGCCCAGTTGCGCGCGGCGATCCAAGGTTCGGCGGCATTTTCGGCCACATCCTCGCCCAGTGCGATTACATCGTCCGGGCTGATCGGGCGTGGCACGCCTTTCTTGACGCGCGGGCCGCGTGTGGGTGGGATGGTGGCATCCTCGCCCCCGGCGAACCTCAGGAAGGCGCGAATGGCGGACAACTCCCGCGCGGTCGATGCATTACCCAGCCCTTGCGCGCGACGATGGGCGAGATAGGCGCGCAGGTCTGATGTGGACAATGCGGCAAGGGTCTTGGCAGAGGGAAGCGCGCCCTGATGGCAGGTAAGAAAGTCGAGCAGCCGCCCGGCGCTGGCCATATAAGCACGCACGGTATGGCTTGATCGCCGCCGTTCCAGCGCCAGATGCGTGTGCCATGCGGCGAGGAAGGGGTGGGGCGGATTCATGTCCGACGTTATAACACAATCTGCGGCAGGATAGCATCGAGCAGCAGCATGCCGGCGGGTGTGACGGCGAGGCGGAGGCCGTCGTCGTGGAGCAGGCCATGGTTCGAAAGCTGCGCAACCGCAGCACGGTCGAGCATCGCAGCCTCATCCAGATCGAGGCGGGCGGCGAGCGCCGGAATGTCGATTCCCTCGGCCAGCCGCAGCCCCATCATCAGCGCTTCGCGCGCCTGATCCTGCGGCTCCAGTAGTGTTTCGCTCTCCATGCCGTGGCCGTTGCGCGCCACAGCCGCCAGCCAGTTTTCGGGCTTTTTATGGCGCTGCGTGGCATGGCCTCTGAGTCGCCCGTGCGCGCCTGGGCCGATGCCGACATAATCCTGATACCGCCAGTAAGCGAGATTATGGCGGCTTTGCTGGTCTGGGCGGGCATGGTTGCTCACTTCATAGGCCGGGATGCCCGCTTGCGCCGTTAAGGCCTGTGTCAGTTCATAAAGATCGGCGGCGTGGTCCGCATCCAGCGGCACAAAATCACCCTGCCGCACCAAAGTTTCGAAGCGGGTGCCTGGCTCGATCGTGAGCTGATAGAGCGAGAGGTGCGCGGTCGCGCGGGAGAGGGCGGCCTCAAGTTGCGATTGCCATTGTCGCACGGACTGGCAGGGCAGGGCATATATCAGATCGAAGTTCACGCGGGCGAAATGCGCCTGAGCGACATCGAGCGCGGTATGTGCTTCTCCTGCATCATGGGCGCGACCGAGGAAACGCAGTGCGTCACTCTCGAACGATTGGATACCCAGCGAGACGCGATTGACGCCCGCCCGCGCAAGATCGGCAAAGCGCGCGACCTCGACGCTGTTGGGGTTGGCCTCCAGCGTAATTTCGATGTCGTCCGCTAAGCCCCAGTGCCGCTCGGCCGTCTCGATCAGCGCGGCCACCAGCGCAGGAGGCATCAGGCTGGGCGTGCCGCCGCCAAAGAAGATCGAGCTGAGGATGTGCCCGCCGGTCCGCGCCGCTTCATGGGCCATGTCTGCCACTAGCGCCGCGCGCCACGCCTCCACATCCACGCCCTCGCGCACATGGCTGTTAAAATCGCAATAGGGGCATTTGGAAACGCAAAACGGCCAGTGAATATAGAGAGCGAGCGGCGCTGTCACTGCGCCCTCAAAACACCGCCGCGACAAGCTGACGGAAGGCGTCTGCCCGATGGCTCATCGCATGCTTGGCGGCGGGGTCCATCTCGGCGAAGGTGATAGCGTGGCCCAAGGGCATGAACAGCGGATCATAGCCGAAACCCTTGTTGCCGCGCGGCGGCCAGACGAGTCGGCCATCGACCCGCCCATCGAACGCCTCGACATGCCCGTCCGGCCAGGCGAGCGCGAGCGCACAGGTGAAATGCGCATCCCGCCCGGCATCCGGCCCTTTGGCGGAGAGCGCTTCGTTCACCCTGTTCATCGCAAGCGTGAAGTCCTTCTCAGCGCCTGCCCATCGTGCGGAATATATCCCCGGTTCGCCGCCCAGGGCCTCCACGCACAGGCCGCTGTCGTCCGCCAGGGCAGGCAGGCCGGATAAATCGGCGGCTTGCAGGGCCTTCAACTCGGCATTGGCGATGAAGCTGGTGCCGGTTTCTTCCGGCTCTGGGAGGCCGAGCGCGCCCGCCGACACCGGTTCCATCCCATAAGGGCCAAGCAACTCGCCAATCTCGCGCACCTTGCCGACATTGTGACTGGCGATCACCAGCCTGCCCGGTTGCAGCTTGCGGATCGCCTGTTCGCCTCCCCAATTGTCGGTCATGGCTGATCCTATCGTCCGGTGGCTTTGCGCTGCGCCTCGAAAATGGCGGCGCAGCCTATACGCGCGAGGCGAAGCAGGCGCAGCAACTCTTCCTCGTCGAAGGTTGCGCCTTCGGCGGTCGCCTGCACCTCGGCAAGCCGACCATCGCCTGTCAGCACGAAATTGGCGTCCGCCTCGGCTGAGGAGTCCTCGATGTAATCGAGATCAAGCACCGGCGCGCCATTGCAAATGCCGCAGCTAATCGCGCCGACCTGCGCGGTGATCGGGTCTTTTGTCAGAGCACCGGACGCCAGCAGCTTGTCGATCGCGATGCGCAGCGCCACCCACGCGCCGGAGATCGAGGCTGTGCGCGTGCCGCCGTCGGCCTGGATCACGTCGCAATCCAGGATAATCTGCCGTTCGCCCAGTGCCTTCATGTCCACCACTGCGCGCAGCGACCGGCCGATCAGCCGCTGGATTTCCTGGGTGCGGCCGGATTGTTTGCCCTTCGCTGCCTCACGGTTGCCGCGCGTATGCGTGGCGCGGGGCAGCATGCCATATTCCGCCGTGATCCATCCCTCGCCCTTGCCGCGCAGGAAGGGCGGCACTTTTTCTTCCACGCTGGCGGTGCAGAGCACGCGGGTTTCGCCGAAGCTGACGAGGCAGCTCCCCTCGGCATGGCGGGTGAATGCGGGTTCTATAGCAATGGAACGCATCTGATCTGGTGTGCGGCCGGATGGGCGCATGGTCTGGTGGACCTTTCTCATATTCGGTGGACGGTATTTCTGAGCGCGGATTAGGCCTATACCTCCCTTGCGCACAAGCCCGTATCACAAAAAATCCATCCTCGGTTCATCGATGATTTGGCTCGCCTGCCTCCGCTCATCGGGACTAGCTGTCCGCTTGCCCTGACAGCCTCTGCATCAGGCGAACCCTAGCGGCAGTAAAACTGTTGATGGGTTACTATGACAAACCATTCCCTCCTCGCTCGCCCCGCCCAAAGCGCGATTGCCGCGGCTTTGGTGCTTTGTTCAACCCCGCTTCTTGCGCAAACCACTCCGCCGGTTACGCCCAATCCGGAAAGTTCCAGCGGTGATGCACCACCGCCGCTGGTGGTCCAAACGACCAACTCCGCTCCAGCCTCCGGAAGCCCTACGGCGGATGTAATATTCGCGCCCAGCACCCCTGTGGTGCAGGCCGTCCCGCCAGTGTCGGCCGTGGCGCCGGCTGACGAAACGGACCCCTCGACACTGACTGCTGAGGAGGGCGCTCCGGCCAGACGGGCCGACAAGTCTGAGGCACGCCGTGCAGACCCTTCCGCTGCTATTGCTAATCCTGCTCGTAATCCTGCGACGACAGTTATTCCTGAACCAACGGACAACCGCATCACTGCAACGCCAGCAGTCAAGATCACTCCGGCAGGATCGCAGAGCCAGCCGGCACTCCTCGCTGCCAGATCGCCAAGCGATAACGACGAGGAACAGTTCGCCATGATAGGTTTAGGCCTTGGCGCGATCGCTCTGCTCTTCGGTGGAGCGCTGGTGGCACTACGCCGCCGTCCGGCAGATGAAGGGGAGGCGCAGCGTCCTTCGTCTGAACCTCATTATGCCTCTGAGCCTCATGTGTCTCCGATCGATCCGATGCAGGAAACCACAGCTTTTCCTCCGTTAGGTGCGCACTCGAAGATTTCTGCGCATTCCGCACTCCCTGCATCGCCAGCTATGCCAGAGGGGGATGATCGCACTCGCCGCGAAGCAATGGTCGCCCAAGCGCCGGATAGGACTAATCCTTTCCTGACCCGCAAGAACCGTTTGCGCCGCGCCAGCTTCCTGCTGCGTCAGGAAGCCTCCGCTCTGTTTGCGGCAACGGACATTGTTCAGCCCGTGCGCAGTGAGGCGAGCAGTGCGGTTTTGCCTTCGCAGCGGACCATGCAGATCAGCTTTGGTAAACGCAGCGTGAGTTCGCCGCTGCGCCCGCTGGTGTTCAAGCCCGGCCTAAGTTGAGCCGGCTGGCTGTCAGGTAAGGGGGGAGCGCACGCCGCTCCCCTTTTTTTGATTCGTGCAGATTGAGAACAGGCGCGGTTGTTTCTAGAGTGCGGTCATGGCAATCATTCCCATCAGCGAACTGAATGACCGCGCGCGGGACATTTTCCGCCTTGTCGTCGAAAACTATCTTGGCAACGGCGCCCCTGTCGGTTCGCGCACCATCAGCCAGCTTTCCGGCCTCAACCTCTCCTCGGCGTCGATCCGCACCGTGATGCAGGAACTGGAGGAGATAGGCCTGCTCGCCGCGCCGCATGTTTCGGCTGGGCGGATGCCCACCGAGACAGGTTTGCGCCTGTTCGTCGATGGCATGATGCAGGCGGCGGAGCCTTCGGCGGAGGAACGCAACGCGATCGAACGCGGCGTGGGATTGGAGAACGGCCCGATTGAGGATGCGCTTGCTTCCGCCAGTGCAATTCTTTCTGGCCTTTCTGCCTGCGCGGGCATGGTTCTGGTGCCGCGGCGCGAGGTGGTGTTGCGCCAGTTCAGCTTTGTGCCGCTCGGACGGGCGGGGCAGGGTGGCGCAGAGCAGGCGCTCGCCGTGCTGGTCGGCGCAGACGGCAGTGTTGAGAACCGCATCGTTGATTTGCCGCCGGGTGCAAGTGCTAGTGCGCTCGTCGAGGCAGGAAATTATATTTCGGCGCATCTCGCCGGCCTCACACTGGCGCAGGCGCGGGAGAGGCTTGTGCATGAGTTGGCGCGGGAGAGGGCGGCGCTCGATGAGGCGGCGCGCGGGCTTGTGGAGCGCGGGCTGGCGAGCTGGAGCAGCGACGCGGCGGAGCGGCCGGTGCTGATCGTGCGGGGGCAGGCGAACCTGATTGATGAAAATGCCTCGGCAGACCTCGAACGGGTGCGGCAATTGCTGGAGGATCTGGAGGGTAAGCAGGAAATTTCGCGGCTCATGGAAGGCGCGATGGCCGCCGCCGCCACCAAAATCTTCATCGGATCGGAAAACAAGCTCTTTTCCTTATCCGGTTCTTCGGTCATAGCCGCCCCCTACCGCGATGGGGAAGGGCGGGTCGTCGGCGTGGTCGGTGTGATCGGCCCGACCCGCTTGAACTATGCGCGCGTGATCCCCATGGTGGATTTCACCGCACAGACATTATCGAGATTGATGAGATGAACGACGACACACTGAAACTGGACCCCAGCAACAACGACGATGCGCAGCCCGTCGTAGAGGAGGGCGCGAGCGAGGCGCTCGATGATCTCGACTCCCGGTTTGCCGAGCTTGAGCAGGAGCTGGAAACGGCGAAACAAGACGTGCTCTACGCCCATGCCGAGACGCAGAACGTGCGCCGCCGCATGGAAAAGGAACTGGCCGATGCCCGTGCCTACGCCGCGACCGCCTTTGCGCGGGATATCCTCTCGGTAGCGGATAATCTGGGCCGTGCACTCGATTCCATCCCCGCCGAGCTGCGCGAGGACGACAAGTTCAAGGGGCTTGTGACTGGTCTTGAGGCCACGGGCCGCGAAGTGGAGAGTGTGTTCGTGCGCCACGGCATCGAGAAGGTGAAGGCGCTGGGCGCCATGCTCGACCCCAATCTGCATCAGGCGATGGTCGAACTGGCGAGCGATGAAGCGCCCGGCACGATCATACAGGAGATGCAAGCGGGCTATACCATCAAAGACCGCTTGCTGCGTCCGGCGCTGGTGGGTGTCGCGAAAAAGGCGGATTAAGGTAGTTTTTTGATCCGAATCAGGTCGCTGAGCGACGCTTCGGATATTCCGCACTAGCCCTATCCCCCCTTTTCCAACCTCCCGATAGGGCATCCCATGCGAGGTTGGGAGGGGGGAGCGGGCGAAGGCGCCCAAGGTTCCGGCGATCCAAAGGATCGTTGGAAAGGTGCCGGAGGGTGGCGCCGACTACCCCCGTCAAAACGGCAGTAGCGCTTCCAGCGCGTCCTGCGGAGGCGCGCCGGCTGCGCACACCCCATGTCGGGAGAGGAAGGCATGGCGGACGATCTCTGCCTGTTGCTCTATGCCATAGTGGGCGAAGGGTGTGTTTGCCTTGAGCACATAGTCATAGCGGCACCAGGGATGGCGCATCAGCAGCAGATACCAGCGCCCCCTCGTCTGGGCCTGCCACACATGAGTCATTTCATGAATGAAATGACTCTGCATTCCGAGGGTGGCACATGAAAAATCCGCGCAATACAAGTCTCCGTGCGGGTGAAACCACAGGTGGCCATCGGGCGCCATTGTGTAGGAGCGCGGGTGAAACGGCCAATATTTGCGCCGATGCAGCCGCACCACCGGATAGTCTATCGCCGCGCCAAAGACTGTGGCGGCGAGCGCACATTCGCCCGGTGTGAGAGCGCGGCTCGTCATGGCTTTCGCAGGACAGCAGGTGGCGGGATCAGTGCGCGTGGTCCATGCCGTTCATGGGTGCAGACCCCGCGCCCGCCGCCTTGATCGCGGCGTCCACGGGCAGGCGGTCCCCATTGGAAAAAATGAACATCAGGCTCATCTTCCCTTCTTTCACCACAGCAGGGTTGATGCCATAAATCATCAGGTGCTTGCCCCCCGGAGCGAAGGCGAGTTTGGTCTGGGCCGGGACATCGACGGAGGGGATCGGCGCCATTGTCATCACGCCATCCTGCATCCGGCTCTCATGCATCTCGATCCTGAGCGCCCCTTCGGTCCGCACATCGCGCAGCGCCACCGACTCCGGCCCGCCATGTACTGTGAAATAGCCGGCAGAGGGCGCATCGGGGTTGGCATTGAGCTGAACCCATGCCTGATCGACATAGAGCGGGGCAGGGTCTGCGCAGGAGGAAAGGGCGAAAGGCGCTGCAAGAATGGCGGTAAAGCTGGCGAGACGCATCATGATAACCCCTCAAAACTGTCCCAATTTCGACTCATCGGCCTTTGCTATGCGCTTGAGCGTCTTGTGCCAAGAAAAAGCGCCCCTATATCGCATTCTGAACGGGCGGCGGCACCGGCTCCTCTGTGGCGATGCCGCGCTCACAACCGCTGAAACTTCTGGGGTTAAAGAGGACATAAATGGCTAAAGTTATCGGTATCGACTTGGGAACGACCAACAGCTGCGTCGCAGTGATGGATGGGGGCAAACCCAAGGTCATTGAAAATGCAGAGGGCGCGCGCACCACGCCGTCCATCGTCGCCT
This sequence comes from Sphingobium sp., assembly GCA_017984895.1. Classification (GTDB taxonomy): domain Bacteria; phylum Pseudomonadota; class Alphaproteobacteria; order Sphingomonadales; family Sphingomonadaceae; genus Sphingobium. The sequence goes on from JAGNYO010000041.1 coordinate 12,753, forward strand.
TCACCAAGGATGGCGAGCGTCTGGTCGGCCAGCCCGCCAAGCGGCAGGCCGTTACCAACCCGGAAAACACCGTTCATGCGGTTAAGCGCCTGATCGGCCGCCGCTTTGACGATCCCATGACCGCCAAGGACATGGAGCTTGTTCCCTATACCATCGCCAAGGGCACCAATGGCGACGCCTGGGTGAAAGCGGGCGGCGAGGATTATTCCCCTTCGCAGATTTCGGCCTTCACGCTCCAGAAGATGAAAGAAACCGCTGAGAGCTATCTTGGCGAAACCGTGACGCAGGCCGTTATCACCGTGCCTGCCTATTTCAACGACGCCCAGCGTCAGGCGACCAAGGATGCCGGGCGCATCGCGGGCCTTGAGGTGCTGCGCATCATCAACGAGCCAACCGCGGCCGCGCTCGCTTATGGCCTCGACAAGCAGGATGGCAAAACCATAGCGGTTTATGACCTTGGCGGCGGCACCTTCGACATCTCGATCCTAGAGATCGGCGATGGCGTGTTCGAGGTGAAGTCCACCAACGGCGATACCTTCCTCGGCGGCGAGGATTTCGACTCCAAGGTTGTCGAATATCTGGCTGAGAGCTTCAGGAAGGAGGAGGGCATTGACCTCACCAAGGACAAGCTCGCGCTCCAGCGCCTGAAGGAAGCGGCTGAGAAAGCGAAGATCGAGCTGTCCTCCGCGCAGACGACAGAAGTCAACCTGCCGTTCATTACCGCCGATCAGAACGGCCCGAAGCATTTGGTCAAGACGATTACCCGCTCGGACCTTGAGCGGCTGGTGGCCGATCTCATCAAGCGCACGATGGAGCCGTGCAAGAAGGCGATGGCAGATGCCGGCGTAACCGCGAGCGAGATCAGCGAAGTCGTTCTCGTCGGCGGCATGACCCGCATGCCCAAGGTGCGCGAGGCGGTGAAGGATTTCTTCGGCAAGGAACCGCACACCGGCGTCAACCCTGATGAGGTTGTCGCGATGGGCGCCGCCATTCAGGCGGGCGTGCTTCAGGGCGATGTCAAGGACGTGTTGCTGCTCGATGTAACACCGCTCTCGCTGGGAATCGAGACGCTGGGCGGCGTGTTCACCCGCATGATCGACCGCAACACCACGATCCCTGCCAAGAAGTCTCAGGTCTATTCGACCGCTGACGACAACCAGCAGGCGGTGACGATCCGCGTGTTTCAGGGTGAGCGCGAGATGGCGGCGGACAACAAGATGCTCGGTCAGTTCGACCTTGTCGGCATCCCGCCCGCGCCGCGCGGCGTGCCCCAGATCGAGGTGACGTTCGACATCGACGCCAACGGCATCGTCAACGTCTCGGCCAAGGACAAGGGCACCGGCAAGGAACAGCAGATCAAGATCCAGGCATCGGGCGGTCTGTCCGACGCCGACATCGACAAGATGGTCAAGGAAGCGGAGCAGTTTGCCGACGAGGACAAGAAGCGCCGCGAGGCTGCCGAGGCGAAGAACAACGCCGAGAGTCTGATCCACACCACCGAGCGCCAGCTTGAAGAGCATGGCGACAAGGTCGATGCGTCGTTGAAGGCCGAGATCGAAACCGCCATCGCCTCTGCCAAGACGGCGGTGGAGGGCAATGACCCCGAAGCGATGAAGGAAAAGGCGCAGGAGCTGGCCACTATCGCGATGAAGCTGGGTCAGGCGATCTACGAAAAGGAGCAGGCCGCTGCGGCCTCTCCCGATGCCGACGCCGGAGCCAAGAAGGACGACGACGTGGTCGACGCCGAGTTCTCCGAAGTGGACGACAACGGCAAGGCGTGATGCCAATGATCTCCGGCTGCCGCTCGTGGGCGCGGCGGCCGGACGTTCCGGGGGAATGAATGAGCGCGCAAGTCGATTTCTATGAGCTGCTGGGCGTCGAGCGCACGGCCGACGGCGCGACGATCAAGTCGGCCTATCGCAAGCTCGCCATGCAATGCCACCCGGACAAGAATCCGGGCTGCAAGGAAAGCGAAGCCAAGTTCAAGGCGATCAGCCACGCCTATGACTGCCTGAAGGACGACCAGAAGCGCGCGGCCTATGACCGCTTTGGCCATGCCGCGTTCGAAAATGGCGGGCCGGGCGGGCATGGTGGCGGCGCGGGCGGATTTTCGGACCTTGGCGACATCTTCGAGACGATCTTCGGCGGCGCTGGCGGCTTTGGCGGCGGGCGCGGACGGCAGCAACAGCGGCGTGGCGCAGACCTGCGCTACGATCTGGAGGTCAGCTTCGAGGAAGCTTTCACCGGCAAGACGCAGGAAATCGCGATCGAAGTCTCCGCCGCGTGCGACGAGTGCGATGGCTCTGGCGCGACGCCAGGCACCGGCACCCGCGCCTGCACCACTTGCGGCGGGCATGGGCAAGTGCGCGCGCAACAGGGCTTTTTCGTGGTCGAGCGCACCTGCCCCGCCTGCCACGGCGCGGGCCGGGTGATCGAGCAACCCTGCCGCGCATGCCGGGGCGAGGGGCGGGTGGACAAGCCCAAGACCCTCTCCGTCACCATTCCGGCGGGCGTCGATGAAGGCACGCGCATCCGCCTGACCGGCGAGGGCGAGGCGGGCGCGCGCGGTGCGCCAGCAGGCGACCTCTATATTTTCGTGCATTTGAAGCGCCACCGCGTGTTTGAGCGGGATGGCACGACTTTGCTCTGCCGCGCGCCGGTGAGCTTCACCACGGCGGCGCTGGGCGGCGAGATCGAGGTGCCGGGGCTGGACCGCGAAGTGGTGACGATCAAGATCCCGGCGGGCATCCAGTCTGGCAAGCAACTGCGCCAGCGCGGCGCGGGCATGCCTGCATTGAACACGCGCGGCGCGCGCGGCGACATGGTGGTGCAGATCGATGTCGAGACGCCGACGCGATTGAGCGCGAAGCAGAAGGAAATCCTTGAGCAATTCCGCGCCACAGAGACGGGCGACGAATGCCCGGCCTCAAGGGGCTTTTTCAGCAAGCTGAAAGAGATGTGGGAGGATTTGGGGTAGGGCTGCTTGATAAAGCTGTTAACCCTTGCCCATTTAATTGCTGTTCGGAACTACGGGTGGTGCGCCGAGAACTGGTGAAGGTGCGTTCTTAACGGCGCGCTCTCTCCTTTCCAGATCTTCGTAGAAAGGCAGGCGCTGCGCTATTGGTTCTAATTGCGGACTGGTCGAAAGTAGATCGATGAATTTTTTCCTGTCGAAAGGCCCCCGCCTAAACTCAGACATCATTTCGTTCGATAATGCGAAAAAAACAACGCTAACTAGCATCTTTGTTCTTTGGCGAATTCCACTATGAGTGACCGTAGCATACGAAAGGCCAAGAGGAACGGGAGAGCGGTAGGCGAGCCTGTTGAATGGCAACGTAGCACCGCCTTCAAGCCCAAATCCTGCAAGTTGCCCTCGAATGTAGCATTCCTTCTGTAAGTTATCCTCCGAGTTGTACACCTCTGGAGATTTTGCTTTGATACGCACAATGGCGAGTTCAATCTTTCCAATCTTGTTGCGAGCAAGCCACAGCTGGCAATAGTTACCAGATCTTGCAAAATAACCCTTTGTATAGCGCTCCAATCCATATTTCGTGATAGGCGTCTTCGATAGATCGGAAATAATCTGAAACGCGATCGTTGCCGGGTAATTCGGTTTACGCTTCTCCGGTGGAAGAGACATCTGTGTATCGATTATTTGGTTTGTATCGCAGAACACACCTTGGGAGACAGATAAAATTTTCCCATTAGTAAACCACCTCCCCCATGCACCATATTCTGTTTGCGGGCACGCCGTGTCGACTATCCCTGTTGTTCCAGTATTATTAAAGTCGACCAGTGGCATAGCAGTGTTCTGGCTTCCGAAGAGCAAATCGGCGGCCTCATTGACAATGATCTGCGCGTTTGGAGACAGGGAAGAATCCTGAGGCTTAGCCAACGAACATATTGGCAAAAAAAGTACAAAAGCCACAGAATATTTGAATGTATTTCGCATTTATACCTGATATATTATTGAACGAACTGCAATTTGCAAAATTCAAGCGCCCCCCACAACCCCCTTCAGCTCCGCGATCAAATCCGCGACATGGGTCAGATGCGGTTCTTCTTCCGCCAGTATCGCTGCAAACGCCCTGAACTTCGCGGTGCGGGCCAGATCCGCCACGTCGGGCAGGTCGCCTTCCTTCACGGTCGATAGCAATATGTCGATCATCCTCTCAGCGCCGTGCAGGCGGCCCCAGAGATAGTCGTTCTCGCGGTAGGCGCGGCTGAAAAACGCGCCGAAATTGTTGAACTCTATGCCTTTCAGCATCGCCGCCGCGCCGCCCTCGCGCAGCGAGCCGCAATCGTCTGGCGAGATGCGGTCGACCTTGATCGGGTCGAATTCGTCCAGCCCCTCGCCCTGCAATAGCGGCAGCGTGGCGATGTCGTAAAACGGGAAGCCGAGATAGGCGAGCAGCATTGCCCGCCGCTCCGCCTTGGGCAGGCCGGAGAGCGCGCCGGCCAGCATCTCCTCCACCGCCACGTCCTTCGCCTTGAGGTTGCGCGCCTCGGCCAGCTCGGAGAGGGCGTGCGCCGGGTCTATCGCGGTCGCTTCGGCAGACTGGATCATCACCTCGCTGTATGAGTCGCTCGCCTCGCTCTCCTGATAGATGGCGAGCGCGGAGTAGATCGCCTTGCGCATCGCGCCCACCGCATCGAGCAGGTCCGGCTGTGGGCTGTCCGCTACTTCCGTCAGGCGCCGGGCCATGAAGCGCAGGCGGCGGATGCGAAAGCCGAGATCATGATCGCGGAAGAAGGCGATGATCTCTGGCCGGGCGCCGCCCTTGCGCTCCTCGCGCATCTGGTCCAGCCCGCGCGCGCGGATATGCTCCCATACAGACTGGCGAAAACCCTCGCGCATCGCGGGGCTGCCATCTCCGCCGAGGCGAAACAACATCGCTACCACTTCCTCGACGATAGAGGATAGTTTCACCAGAGCATAGGCGGGATAGGCGAAGCCGGAATTGACGGCGGCGCGCGTCTGCGCCTTGGCGCGCCATATCGCTAGGCGGGCCGGGGTGGGTTGATCGAGGAACCAGGTGCCGCCGAAGCTGTCCTCGATCTCGCGCTCTATTTCCTCGCGCAGCGACTCCGTGATGCGGCGCATACGTCGGATGGTGCGGGAGCGCGTTTCGATCGCTTCGAGGTTGTCGCGGATTGGCTGCTCGCGCGGGATGTCGCTCAAGGAGCCGAAGATGGTGCGGAAAAAGCCGGGCAGGGGGGCTTCGCTCTGTGTGCTGTCGCCTGCAAGCGGCTTGTTGCCGTTGCGCTTGAACGCAAAGGCGCGGCCCGATGTTGGCTTAGGGTCGATATAGACAAAGCGCCGGTCTATTTCGCGCCGGGCCGGTCGATCTTTCAGCGCGCTGATTGCAGGTGCAAAAGGCGCGTTGGTCAGCACCGAGCCGTCGATTAGCACCGCGTTCTCAGCTTGGCCCAGCGCGCTATGCTTGGGCAACACACGGTGGAGAAAGCGCTCTCGCCCCGGCCAGTAGCGCTTCATCTTCTCCAGCACCTTGTCCAGCTCGCGCACAGTGAAGGGCGGGAAAGCACCGGGGAAGCTCGCGGTGGCGCGGGCAGCGAACACCAGCTCCGCCGAGTCGGCAAGACTGCCCTGCCGTATCTTGGTGCGAAACTGGATAGTAAGGCGATGCTCCATCTCTCGCACCTGTGGCGGGCTGTTAAGGCGCAGGGTTTCCGGGTAGCCCTCGAAATCCGTTACGGTGACCATGAGGTCCAGCGGGTAGGAAAAGGGGAGTAGCGGGCGCTCGCGGTGGGAGCGGGCCATGCTATCGAACGCTTCCAAAAGCAACCGGGTGAAGGTCTTGCCGCCGAAGGGGGGCTGGAACCAGCGGGAGCGCACGAAGCTGGAGAGCTTGTGGCGCACTTCCTCCCGCGTTTCCGGGGAAACGGTGCGCTCCACCGCGTCGCCCCGGCGCCGTGCGGCGAGCCAGACTATCGGTTGCGCCCAGAATTTGGTGAAGCGCGCAGCGGGCCGGGCGTCGGGATCGAGCAGTTGCTCCACATCAGCATTGTCGAGCCACAGGTCAGTCAACGGTTCGAGCGATTGGCCGGTTTCAATCGCCTGTGCGAGGAAAATGCCGTTGATGCCCCCCGCGGAGGCGCCCGCGATGATATCTATCACCACCCGCACGCGCAGCTTCGACTGCTGCTCTATGCTGCGCAGCAATTCCTGATAGACACCGAGCACACTCTCTGATGCGGTATCCGTGCCTTCGTGGAAATCCCGGCTTGCCCTCGCGAGATTCCAGATCTCCTTGGTGATGCCGTGCATGTAAACGGCAAGGCTGATGCCGCCATAGCAGACAAGTGCCAGCCTCAGTTCCTTCTCCCGCATAGGAAAAGACTCGCACTTTCTCTATCGCTTGTCGAGAGGCGTATCTGATCCGAAACGCGTTGCTTCGTTGTGTTTCGCGTGACCCCACCAGCCCGCGACCGCAATCCGTGTTTTCGCAAATTGTCAAACCTGGTCTAGAACAAGCCTTCCAGCACCTGATCGCGCGGGCGGTGGCCATCCACCCAAGTGCGGATATTTGCGATCACCTTGTCGCCTGTCGCGTCGCGCCCCTCGATAGTAGCGGATCCCATATGCGGCTTCAGCACGACATTGGAGAGGGTGAGCAGGCGCGGATCGACTGCTGGCTCATGTGCGAACACATCAAGCCCAGCGCCTCCGATGCGCCCACTTTCCAGTGCTTCGATCAGCGCTTCCTCGTCATACACCTCCGCACGGGAAGCATTGATGAGATAGGCCTCGGGTTTCAACAGGGCGATGCGGCGCGCATCTATCATGCCCCGGCTGTCGCTATTCAAAGGGCAATTAATCGAAACGAAATCGCTGGTCGACAACAGTTCATCGAGAGATTCTATCCATGTGGCGCGGGTCGCACGCTCTACGCTTTCGGGCAGGCGGTGGCGGTTGTGGTAGGCGACCGAGAGGCCGAAAGGCGCGGCGCGCAAAGCAACAGCCTGGCCTATGCGGCCCATGCCGATGATACCGAGCCGCTTGCCGCCGATGCGATGGCCAAGCATGCCTGAGGGACTCCATCCCTGCCACTGGCCGGACCGGATGAGCTTTTCACCCTCCGCCAGACGGCGTGGCACCGCGATGATGAGCGCCATCACCATATCGGCGGTATCGTCCGTCAGCACACCTGGCGTGTTGGTGACGATGATAGCTTTCTTGCGTGCGGCGGCGAGGTCAATATGATCGACGCCGTTACCAAAGCTGGCGATCATTTGCAGCCGCTCCGGCGCACGCGCGATCAACTCCGCGTCGATCTGGTCGGTCACGGTCGGCACCAGCACGTCGCAATCGGCCATGGCGGCGGCGAGGTCTGCGCGGGTCATAGGGGCGTCCGCGCTATTGAGTACTGTGTCGAACAGCTCAACCATTCGTTGTTCCACACCAGGCGTCAGACGGCGGGTGACGATCACTCTGGGGCGGGAAGGGCGTGGCATTTTCGGCATGGTTTAACCGCTATCGCGATGCACTGGCGCAGGTCAAGCGGAGATGGCTCTCTACCTCATGCGTATGCGTAAAGTTCTTGTCATGGCGCGTTGCTTGCCGCTATCCCGTGTGCATGAGAAAGGGTGCCTGGTTATGGATGAGAGGAGGGCGGCATGCGCCCCGCGCGTTGCTGGCGGCTGCGTGCGTGCTTCTCGCATGGCCCGCATTCGCCAATCCGAAGCCTACGCCTTACTGGGCCTCGATTGCTGCTGCGGAGGCGCGGATGCGCGTGGGGCCGAGCCTCGATTACCCCTCCAACTGGATTTATCAGCGCCGGGATCTGCCGGTGAAGGTGTTGCAGGTGCTGGGCAACTGGCGCAAGATACAGGACCCGGACGGCACACAGGGCTGGATGCATGTGCGCCTGCTGAGCGATACCGCCACCGCGCTCGTGACGGATGCTGCGGCTGATATACGCGGCGAAAAAAGCGACGCCGCACCGTTGCTCTACCGCGCGGAACACGGCGTGGTCGGCCGGGTCAGCGACTGCACCGAGGGCTGGTGCCAGCTGGATGTGGGCGGGAAGCGCGGCTATGTTCGCGCCAGCTCGCTCTGGGGCGCGGTTAAATAGCGCCCTGATGCCAGTCTACAGCACTGATGCCATCATCGTCGGCGCTGGCGCGGTAGGCTTGGCCTGCGCGCGGGCACTGGCATTGCGCGGGCATGAGGTGATCGTGCTGGAAGCGGCGGACGCCATCGGCCAGGGCGTTTCGTCCCGCAACTCTGAAGTGCTGCATGCGGGTATCTATTACTCTACCGGATCACTGAGGGCGCGCCTGTGCGTGGAGGGCAACCACTTGATCCGCGGCTATCTGAAGGCGCGGGGGATTGGTATGGACCCTTGCGGCAAACTGGTCGTCGCGAGCAGTGCGGACGAGCTGCCACGACTGGAGGCGCTATACGCGCAGGCGCTGGCGAACAAGGTGCCGCAAGTCGAGCGGCTATCCGGCGCGCAGGCGCGCGCGCTGGAACCTGCCTTACGCGTGGATGCTGCGCTGTTGTGCGGCACCAGCGCGGTGTTCGATAGCCATGGCTATATGCTCGCGATGCAGGGCGATATAGAGGATGCGGGAGGCAGCATTGCGCTGCGCACGCCCTTTCTGTGCGCGGAACAGGAGAGGCAAGGCTTTGTGGTGCAGTGTGGCGGCACGGAACCGGTGAGCATTGCCTGTCGCCTGATGGTGCTGGCGGCGGGGCTGGGCGCGCAAACGGTGGCGGGCGGTGTCGAGGGTTTTCCTGCCGCGATGATCCCATTGCGTCATCTCGCCAAAGGCAGCTATTTTGCCTTACAGGGCAATGCGCCATTTTCGCGGCTGATATACCCTTTGCCGGTGCCTGGATCACTAGGCACGCATTATCGGCGTGATATAGGCGGAGTCGCCCGTTTTGGGCCGGACATCGAATGGGTTGATGCGGAGGATTACAGCGTCGATCCCGAACGCAACACGCACTTTGTCGAGGCGATCCGGCGTTTCTGGCCGGCTGTGGATGAGTACGCGCTAGTGCCTGATTATTCCGGCATCCGCCCCAAGATTCACGGGCCGGACGAACCTCAGCCCGACTTCTCGATTCTGTTTGAGGACCGTCACGGTATGGCAGGTCTGGCGGCGCTATTCGGCATCGAAAGTCCCGGCCTCACCTCCTCGATGGCGATCGGTGACTATGTGGCGGATGCCCTGTTGGCAATACGCTAGTGAGCGAATTGCATGATATGGCACAGCCTGTGCTGCTGGATGTGAGCCGTCTGATCTGGCGGGCATGGCTCGGCTTGCTGCCCACAGGAATAGACCGCGCCTGCATCGCGTATGTCCGGCACTATCGCGGGCGGGCGCTGGCGGTGGTGCAGCGCGGTGGCATGACGCGCGTGCTGAATGCGGCGCTCTCCGAGCAGCTGTTTGATGTGCTGACTGACCCGCCCACCACATTACGATGGCGACTGCTGGGGATAGCGGCGCGGGCGCTGATGCCCGGTAGCGGCGCCAACACGCGCGAAATTCGCGGCGCGCTCTACCTCAATGTCGGGCATACCGGGCTTGACCGCTCAGGTCACGCGCTTTGGGTAAAGCGCAGCGGCGTGCGCGCCACTTATTATGTGCATGATCTGATCCCGATCACCTATCCACAATTTGCGCGCGCGGGGGTGCCTGAGCGGCACACGATGCGAATGCGCACGGTGCTGCGCCTCGGCGCGGCGGTGATCGCCAACAGCACGGACAGCGTGCAGGCGCTGGGTGCGTTCGCGAAGGGGCAGGGGCTGTCAATGCCCCTGGCGTTGATTGCGCCGTTGGGAGTGGAGGCACAGGCTCCACTGAAATCGGTGCCAGCGTTGTTCGATGCGCCCTATTTCGTGATGCTCGGCACAATCGAGGGACGCAAGAATCATGCGCTGATGCTGCGCGTATGGCGCGGCCTGATCGCGCGGCTGGGCGAAGCGACTCCACGCCTCGTCATCATTGGTCAACGGGGTTGGCAGGCTGACGAGATATTCCGCCAGCTTGATAGCGATGCGGCGTTGCAGACTTATGTGAAAGAGCTGGGCCGCTGCGACGATGTCGAACTGCATCGCTGGCTCAGCCATGCGCGTGCGCTGCTGTTCCCCAGTTTTGTCGAGGGGCAGGGCTTGCCTTTGACAGAGGCGCTGGCGGCGGGGGTGCCGGTGATCGCCAGTGATTTGGCCGTGTTCCGTGAAACGGCAGGCACGGTTCCCGATTATATCGATCCGCATGACCAAGCCGCATGGGAGGCGGCTGTGCTGGATTATGCTGCGCAGCATAGCAAAGCGCGCGCGCAGCAGATGGAACGAATGCAGGGCTTCGCGCCGCCTGCATGGGACACGCATTTCAGGACGGTGGAGCTAGGGTCAGGACCTATTGATTTGTAAGGCGCAATCTGATTCAGGCTCTGCGAGGAGACTGAAGATGAGTGATTTGTATTGGCTGACGGATGAGCAGATGGTTCGGTTGCAGCCCTATTTCCCCA
>JAGNYO010000003.1 GCA_017984895.1 Sphingobium sp.
CGGCAGGCCGCGCGCATAAGCGAGGTCGATAAGGCGCCGCTCCGCCCTACCCTCAACAGCGTCCCTGCGGCGGCACAGTTCGATGTAGAGCCGCTCCGGGAACAAGGCTTCCAAAGCGGTGCAATAATCCGCTGCCGCATCCGGCTGATCCTCGGCATAGAGCCGCGCCAGCGCGCCTTCGGCCCCGGCAGTGAGGCACAGCAGGTCGTCCGTCAGGCCGGCCAGCGCCTCAAAGCTGACATGCGCTTGCTCCTCGATCGGGCGGTCGAGATGCGCCATCGAGACGAGCGCGCACAGATTGTCATAGCCGCGCATGGCCTGCGCATAGAGCGCCAGCCAATCATGCACCGGCGCCGCGCCGGGCGGGCGGCCTGGCCGCGCCACGCACAGCATCGCGCCGATGATCGGCTGCACCCCGTCGCCCTTGCAGGCGTCCGAAAACGGCATGGCCGCATACAACCCGTTACGATCGGTGAGCGCGGCGGCGGGAAAGCCGAGCTTCCGCGCCTGTTTCGCAATGATCTTTGGCTCGATGGCGCCATCGAGCATCGTATAGCTGGAGAAAATACGCAGCGGAACGAACGGGGCGTAGGCGGAACCGGAGGCAGGCGCGGCGGGCATGGCGCGGAGCCTAGGGGAGCGAGCGTGGCAGGACAAGACAGACAAAAAACTTATCCACAGAAGATGGTTAGCAGGCTTGCCCTTGCGACAACTGCCCCGTAGAACATCGTCCTATGCGTGGCGAGCGCCCTTTACCCCTGTCGGCGGGGTGGCGGGCGATTTCCACGGATACTTATCATATCGGCAGGCGCGAGGGGGCAGCGCAATGGCAGATGTTTCGCGCATCGCATTCTATACGGGTTCCATTCTCGCTGCGGTGGGGATTGTTTTCGGCGCGGGCCTCTATTCGGGGCTGAGCGGCAATGCACTCGCGCGGGCGGCGTCCGGCGTCTATGACGACACCAGGACGCTCATCACCGAGATACCCAATCTCACGCGCGAACGCCCGATCCATTTTCTCGCGCCCGCTCATTATCCCGGCAAAGGCGTGACCCTAAACAAGGTCGGCAACAAGGCCGGCGGGGACGACCTGCTGCTGCTGTCGGGCTTCCTCGGAGACAACCAGAAGGCGCAACTGATGCGGCGCGATGGCTCTGTGCTGGCGCGCTGGGATCTGCTGCCGCTGGCGCAATTGCCCAGTGCCGGGCAGTGCCGCAACGTGCCGCAGACCGATTGGAACAGCGCCGCGCACAATGTGCTGATCGAGCCGGATGGCTCTGTGCTGTTCAGCTATGAATCCTGCGGCATGGTCAAGCTGGATCGCTGCGGAAAAAAACTATGGGCAACGCGCGAAATTACGCATCATTCGCCCAACAGGCTGGCGGATGGCCGCATCGTTATCGGCGGAAGCGCGTATATCTCCGCCGGGGCGGGTTGGCCGTTCGTCGTTCCCTACTGGGAAGATGTGGTCCGCACCTATGATGCAAAGGGCAAGCAGCTTTCGGCACACAAGATAACCGATCTGTTCGTGCGCAACGGCCTGCTCTCTCTGCTCACCTCGTCCTCGGAGGACAACCCCAAGGTCAACGGCGAGTTTCACCTCAACGAGGTCGAGGAGCTGCCCGCCGCGCTCGCCAGCGCCTTCCCGATGTTTGCGGCGGGCGACCTGCTCCTGTCCATCCGCAATCTCAACATGATACTCGTGACCGATGCGAAAATGGAGCGGATCAAGTGGCACCGCGTCGGCCCCTGGATTCGCCAGCATGACCCGGACTGGGGCACGGATGGGCGCATTAGCGTGTTCGACAACCACCCGGATGGCACCGCAGACGGATCGCGCCATGGCGGCAGCCGGATCATCGCCGTCGACCCCGCAACCGGCGCGACGCAAACCCTCTATGGCGGGCGCAAGGATCAGCATTTTTTCAGCAACCAGCGCGGCCTGCACCAGATGCTGGGCGATGGCGCCATGCTGATTACCGAGGCCAATGCCGGCCGGGCGTTTCAGGTAGACCGAGGCGGCCGCATCGTCTGGGAATATGTGAACCGCTATGACGCCAAGGACGCCGCCTGGCTCAACGGCGTGGAAAGCTACCCGCAATCCTATTTCACGGTGAAAGACTGGTCCTGCAAGTGAAGCCGGGGCGGTAACGGAACGCGAAAAAGCGACGCCGCACTTATCCTGCCAGCACCCGCCAGTTCTGCACATCCGTGCCGCCATGCGCCGTCCCATAGCAGCACACTATCCGTCCTCAAAATGCGCCAGGCTGCGCATCCGATTCGGGAACTCCTCCCGCGAACACGCATTATCGGGACCACAACCCCGTTAACCGAGTGTCCTTCATGCGCCCGTTTATCAATCCCCTCAATTGCAACCGTATCTATCGTTTCGTCACCCCGTCCCGCTCCGGCAAATGGTATGCCGATCTCGCCGAGGCACAGCGCCATAGCACCCGCATAGGCGCGGGCTTTCTGGACGAAGCGAGCGGGCAGTTTTTCGCCTATCCCGGCACACGCCTCGAAACCTATGATGTCTATGCGGACAATGACGCGGAGCAGAGGCCCGCCTTTTCGTTCGGGATGGTGCCCGAGGCAGGGTCGGCCGCCGCTTAAGCCTGCTCCAGCACCCCGTCATGCAGCCTCACCACGCGGTCCATCCGCGCGGCGAGCCGCTCGTTGTGGGTGGCGACCAAGGCCGAACTACCCTCGCCCCGCACAAGACGCAGAAATTCGTCTATCACCACGTCCGCGGTGCGTTCGTCGAGGTTGCCGGTCGGCTCGTCCGCCAGCACCAGCGCAGGCCGGTTGGCGAGCGCACGGGCCACCGCCACGCGCTGCTGCTCGCCGCCCGAAAGCTGGCTCGGCTTGTGTTCCCGCCGCTGTGCGAGGCCCAGCGCACCGAGCAGGTCCGCCGCCCGCTGCGCCGCGACCGCATCCGCCACATCGCGCACCAACTGGGGCAGGATCACGTTCTCCGCCGCCGTAAAATCGGGCAGGAGATGGTGGAACTGATAGACGAAGCCGAGCGCATCGCGGCGCAGGCGGGTGCGTTCATCGCCCGACAGCTTGGCCGCTTCCTCGCCCAGGATGCGGATCGAGCCTTCGAACCCGCCCTCCAGCAGCCCGACCGCCTGAAGCAACGTCGATTTGCCGGAACCGGACGGCCCCAGCAGCGCGACGATCTCGCCGCGCGCGACGCTGAGGTTCACGCCCCTCAGCACCTTGATCGTTACCCCGCCCTGGGTGAAGGCGCGTTTGAGGTCACGGACCATCAGCACCGGCTCATTCATAGCGCAGCACCTGCACCGGGTCCGTATTCGCGGCCTTGAACGCGGGATAGAGCGTCGCGAGAAAGCTGAACCCCACCGCCATCAGGCAGATCGCGGTAATTTCCACCGGGTCTGGCTTGGAGGGCAGTTCGGCCAGAAAGCGCACCGAAGGGTCCCAGATATTCTGCCCCGTGACGAGCTGGATAAAGCCCACCACCTGTTCCCGGAAGAACAGGAACACGAAGCCCAGCACCACCCCCGCCGCCATGCCGAGCGAACCGACCGTGACCCCCACGGTCACGAAAATCTTGAGCAGGCTGGAGCGCCGCGCCCCCATCGTGCGCATGATCGCGATGTCGCGGGTTTTCGCCCGCACCAGCATGATCAGCGAGGAGAGGATGTTGAACACCGCAACGAGGATGATCAGCGAGAGCACCACGAAGCTGACGATCCGGTCCACCTGCAAGGCCTCGAACAAGCTGGAATTCATCTGCCGCCAGTCGGTGATAACCGCGCGGCCCTCCACCTTGTCGGCCAGCGGGGCAAGGATGGTTGCTACATTATCGGGATCGGTCGTCGTCACCTCGATCATGCCGACGCTGTCGCCCAGCAGCAGCAGTTGCTGCGCATTGTCCATCGGCATGATGACGAACGCCTTGTCATAATCATAGACGCCGACCTCGAACACCGCGCCGACCTCATAGCCGATCTCACGCGGGACAGTGCCGAACGGAGTCGTGCGGCCGGCCGGGTTGATGATCGAGACGGTATTGCCCACCGTGACACCGAGATTATTCGCCAGGCCGGAGCCGATGGCGATGACATTACGCCCCGGCGCAAGGTTGGAGAGGCTGCCGATCTTGATCTTGCCCTTCAAGGTGGCGTTGCCGCCAATATCCGCCATAGTCATGCCGCGCACCAGCACCGCCTCGACCCGGCCATTGAAATTTGCCAGCAGGGGCTGCTCGATCAACGGCGTGGCGCTGATAACGCCAGGCGTCGCCTTGGCCTGCGCCATCACTGCCCGCCAATCGGCCAAGCGCCCGCCATAGCCCTGCACCACCGCATGGCCGTTTAGCCCGACGATCTTCTCGAACAGCTCCGCGCGAAAGCCGTTCATCACGCTCATGACGATAATCAGCGCCGCCACGCCCAGCATCACTGCCGTCAGGCTGATTCCCGCCACCAGAAATATGAACCCCTCCCCTTTGCCGGGCAGGAGATAGCGGCGCGCGATCATCCGTTCGAAACGGCTCAGAATCATGGGGTATCGCCTCCGGACATCGCGCAAGAAGCTCTAGGGATACCGATAGGCGCTGGCAAGCCGCTTGGCCAGCCCAGGCCTGTGACGAAATTGACACAGCACCGCGGCAAAAATGATTCTTACCCCCATTTCAAGGATGACAGCGGCGCGTTCTCGCCATAGCTATGGCCCTCGAACATAGGACATAAAAATGGCCATGGTTCAGGGATACCGCGCCCCCCACCGCGACTCAAGGGGCGCGATGGGGAGGATGAAAAAAATAAAGGGAACAGGCGCTTAAGCGCTGCAAGCCCGGATCGCTCAAGGGGGGCGGTCCGGGTTTTTGTTTGCCCGGTTTTTGTTTGCCCATCCCGGCTTCGATTTTGCAACTTTGCAAAGTTTGTTTGCGAAATCTCCCTATGCGCGCGTGCTACACTGTGCTTTGAAGCGCCATCCCATTTTCCGCACCACGCGAGGAGCACGCAATGAACATTCATGAATATCAGGCCAAGGAACTGCTGGCCAAGTTTGGCGCGCCGATCGCCGCTGGCCATGCCGCGTTCACCGTTGAGGAAGCGGTTGCCGCCGCGGGCAAGCTGCCGGGGCCGCTCTATGTTGTGAAGGCGCAGATCCACGCCGGCGGGCGCGGCAAGGGCAAGTTCAAGGAGCTGGGGCCGGATGCCAAGGGCGGTGTGCGCCTCGCCAGAAGCGCCGACGAAGTGCGCGCTGCGGCGGCCGACATGCTCGGCAACACGCTGGTAACGATCCAGACCGGCCCGGCGGGCAAGCAGGTCAACCGCCTCTATGTGACGGACGGCGCGGACATCGCCAAGGAATTCTACCTCGCGCTGCTGGTCGATCGCGCATCGGGCCGTGTCGCGATGGTCGTCTCGACCGAGGGCGGCATGGACATCGAGGAGGTGGCGCACAGCACGCCCGAGAAGATCCACACCATCGCGATCGATCCCGCGACCGGCTTCATGCCGCATCATGGCCGCCGCATCGGCGCCGCGCTGGAGCTGACCGGCGATCTCGCCAAGCAGGCGACCAAGGTTGCGCAATCGCTCTATGATGCGTTCATCGGCACCGACGCCAGCCAGATCGAGATCAACCCGCTCGCCGTGACCGAGCAGGGCCAGCTGCTGGTGCTCGATGCCAAGGTCGGCTTCGATGGCAACGCCCTGTTCCGCCACCCGGACCTGATGGCGCTGCGCGACGAAACCGAGGAGGACCCGGCGGAACTGGAAGCGAGCAAATACGACCTCGCCTACATCAAGCTCGATGGCGACATCGGCTGCATGGTCAACGGCGCAGGGCTGGCGATGGCGACGATGGACATCATCAAATTGAACGGCATGTTCCCGGCCAATTTCCTCGATGTCGGCGGCGGCGCCAGCAAGGAGAAGGTGACGGCGGCGTTCAAGATCATCCTCGCCGATCCCGCAGTGAAGGGCATCCTCGTCAACATCTTCGGCGGTATCATGAAATGCGACATCATCGCCGAGGGCATCGTCGCGGCCGCGAAGGAAGTGAACCTGTCGGTGCCGCTGGTCGTGCGGCTTGAGGGCACCAATGTGCAGCAGGGCAAGGATATCCTCGCCAACTCCGGCCTGCCGATCGTCTCCGCCGACGATCTGGGCGACGCCGCGAAGAAAATCGTGGCGCAGGTCAAGGCGGTCAGCTGATTCGCACACTTGCCCCACAATGACGCTACGGATTGCAGGGGTAGCCAGCACACTCTTGCGATCTACGGCCAGAACGCGCATGTAACGCGCCGACTCCCCAGAATGGTGCAGAAAACTGGAGGTAAGGACCTATGAAACTGTTGGTGCCCGTGAAGCGGGTGATAGATTATAATGTGAAGCCGCGGGTGAAGGCGGATGGCACAGGCGTTGACCTGGCCAACGTCAAGATGAGCATGAACCCGTTTGACGAGATCGCAGTGGAAGAAGCCCTGCGGTTGCGCGAGAAGGGTGTCGCGACTGAGGTTATCGTCATATCCGTCGGCCCGGCCAAGGCGCAGGAGACGCTGCGCACCGCGCTCGCCATGGGCGCGGACCGCGCGATCCTGATCGAGGCCGAGGAGGTCGAGCCGCTGGCCGTGGCCAAGCTGCTCGCGAAAGTCGCGGCCGAGGAAGCGCCGGGCATGGTTATTCTGGGCAAGCAGGCGATCGACGATGACAGCAACCAGACCGGCCAGATGCTGGCGGCGCTGTTGGGCTGGGGTCAGGGCACGTTCGCGTCCAAGGTCGAGGTATCGGGCGATAGCGTTGCGGTAACGCGCGAGGTCGATGGCGGGCTGGAGACGGTGAGTTTGAAGCTCCCCGCGATCGTCACCACCGATCTGCGCTTGAACGAGCCGCGCTATGCGAGCCTGCCCAACATCATGAAGGCTAAGTCGAAGCCGCTCGCCCAGAAAACGCCTGCCGACTATGGCGTCGACACCACCCCCCGCCTCACGACACTCAAGGTCGTCGAGCCGCCCAAGCGGCAGGCGGGCATCAAGGTCGCCGATGTCGATGAACTGGTCGCCAAGCTGAAAGCGATGGGAGTAGCGGCTTGATTTGATGGCCGCACCGGCCCCCCCAACCTCCCCTCAATACCCTGTCGGGTGGTTGGGAGGGGGAGCGGGCCGGCACCGAATAAAGGAACAGAGATATGAAAACGCTCGTCTGGGTCGAACATGACAATGCGTCGGTAAAAGACGCTACGCTCGCCGCCGTTACCGCCGCTTCCAAGCTGGGTGAAGTGCATCTGCTGGTCGCCGGATCGGGCTGTGCCGCTGTCGCCGATGCCGCTGCGCAGATTGCCGGGGTGGGCAAGGTCCATCTCGCCGATAACGCCGCTTATGCCAATGCGCTGGCCGAAAACGTCGCGCCCTTGATCGTGGATCTGATGGGCCATCACGACGCGTTCGTCGCACCCGCGACCAGCAACGGCAAGAACATCGCCCCGCGCGTCGCCGCGCTGCTCGATGTGATGCAGCTTTCGGATATCCTTTCGGTCGAGAGCGCCGACACCTTCACCCGCCCGACCTATGCGGGCAACGCGATCGCGACCGTGCAGAGCAAGGATGCCAAGCTCGTCATCACCGTGCGCGGCACCGCGTTCGAGAAGGCGGCGACCAGTGGCGGATCGGGCGCTGTCGAGGCCGTA
Source organism: Sphingobium sp. (assembly GCA_017984895.1). Taxonomy (GTDB): domain Bacteria; phylum Pseudomonadota; class Alphaproteobacteria; order Sphingomonadales; family Sphingomonadaceae; genus Sphingobium. The sequence continues at coordinate 7,669 of JAGNYO010000003.1, forward strand.
TCCGGCGCGGGCGATGCGGGCATCTCCAGCTTCGTCGGCGCGGAGATCGCCAAGCTGGAGCGGCCAGAACTGACCGCGGCCAAGATCATCGTTTCGGGCGGGCGGGCATTGAAGGATGCCGAGACGTTCGAGGCCACCATCTTCCCGCTGGCAGACAAGCTGGGCGCAGCCGTCGGCGCATCGCGCGCCGCGGTCGATGCGGGCTATGTCCCCAACGACTATCAGGTCGGCCAGACCGGCAAGATCGTCGCGCCTGAGGTGTATGTCGCGGTTGGCATATCGGGCGCGATCCAGCATCTCGCCGGCATGAAGGACAGCAAGACCATCATCGCCATCAACAAGGACGAGGACGCGCCGATCTTTCAGGTCGCGGACATCGGCCTGGTCGGTGATCTGTTCAAGATCGTGCCGGAGCTGATCGAAAAACTGTAGAGTGTGATGCGAAAAAGGGAGAACCGGCTTTTCGCGACAGACCGCACGATACCAAAGATTTTTGGAGCCTGATGTGATTTAACCAAATCTCATCAGTCTCCAGGCCGCGCACCAGCAACGCAAAAGCCCCGGCCTCAACCGCCGGGGCTTTTTGTTGTTCTTCAAGATGATATTCGCGGTTAACGGGTTTGGCGGATAGCAGCACCGCCGCTATTTTAACGAAATGTTAACCAGGATTCGCCGCCTCTTCACGATCAAGACCAAGTTCGAGGCGTTCGCCGTGATCTATGCACTGGCGCTGGGCGCGGCGGACCGGGGTATGCTCTATATGGCGCACTATCCGGGACTGGGCGGCAAGCTGCTGTTCCTGGCCTGCTGCGCGGCGGTGATGATGGGCGGCGGCAAGATCATCGACGCGATCGATATGCGCGCCGAGCTGGGCTATTCCGACTGAAATCCGCCCGCCACGCTGGCTTCGGCTTCGGCCAGCGCTTCTGGCGTGTTGATGTTGTGAAACGCGCTGTCCACCGCCACACCGCGCGCGCCACATTGGCGCATCCATGCCCTGATCGAGCGATCCTGCTGGCCAGCTAACCACTGGTCGAGCGCCTCCGCCAACGCCGCGGGCCAATACCCCATCAGCCAGTGCCCCTCCACCACCGCCGGGCCGGGGGCGAGCCGCGCTGCGAGATCGGACGGCAGGGGGAGGGTATCGCATCCGGCGCACAGCACCGCGTCGTGGCCGTGTTCGCGCGCATGATGCAGCGCCGCATTGAGGCCACCCAGCGGCCCCTCGCCACCGCGCGGCCTGTCCGCGATAGAGGGCAGCGCGCGCCAGCCGCGCCCGACGATGACCAGCGCATCGGTCTGGGGCATCAGCGCACGCGCCACATGATCGATCAGCGCCACACCGCCGAGCTGCGCCGCGCCCTTGTCCGCGCCGAAACGCCGCGCCTCCCCGCCCGCGATGATGGCACCGAGCAGGGTCATGGCCAGGAGCGGTCTTTATTCCTCAACCGGCGCGCCGGGGCCGTTCTTGAGAATCGACTCGATCGCATTTTTCGCCGAGGCTTTGCTTGTGTAGCCCTCGGTCCAGAAGATGACTTCGGCGTTGTATTTGAATTTGGCGACATATTCGCCCGCCTTGTTCTGTTCGATCACAAATTTATGCGCCATGGTTCCCACTCCCGCCAATGTTGCGGGGCACAGCCTATCGCGCGCCCCTGCCTTCGCAAGGTCAAAATTCAGCGCAGACGCGCGGGGCTGTAAATCTTTGTATCAAGGGAGGCAAGCAGCGGGTCGTCCTGCCCCAACAGCAGCGCCGCCCCCAGCCGCGCCGCCGCCGGTGCGGTCTGGATGCCAAAGCCCCCCTGCCCCGCGAACCAGAAGAAACCGGGCGCCTCCGCATCATGCCCGTAAACCGGCAGTCGGTCCGGCGCAAAGCTGCGCAGCCCCGCCCATTTGCGCTCCACCGCCTCCACGTGCCAGTCCACCGCCTGGCTTAGCCGATCTATAGCGATGGCGATATCCAGCGCGTCGGGCGCGACATCCCCCGGCGCGCAATGCTGCTCGTCATGTGGCGTGAGCCAGAGCCTCCCGCCGCCAATCGCCTTGAAATAGAAGCGCTCGGAAAGGTCGAGCACAATCGGCAGATCATCCGCTACCGGCGCGGCGACGCGCACCTGCGCCACGGTGCGCAGCATCGGGACGATGCCGAGCGCGCGCACGCCGCACATGTGCGCCACATCATCGGCCCATGCCCCCGCCGCGTTGATGAGCAGGCTTGTGCGCACCTCTTCTCCGCCGCCAAGACGCACCGCCCAGCCGCCGCCCGGCAGAGGGCGCGCGTTCTCGAACCGGGCGGAGCAGGCGAGGGTGCCGCCGCGCGCCCGCAGCCGCTTCAGATAAGCGCCATGCAGCGCCGCGACATCAATGTCGCAGGTGGTGGGTTCGGCGAGGCCGATGGTCCAGTCCGCGCGCAAGCCGGGAACAGCCGCGCCGAGCGCCGCGCCATCCACGCGCGTAAACAACGCGGTATCGGCAAAGGCGGCGATCTGCGCGTCCCGCAGTGGCGCATCCTCCGCCCGCCCGATATGCAGCGCCCCGCGCCGGCTGAGAAAGCTGCCTTCCGCAAAATCCGGCTCCGGGCTGGCCAGCAGCGCATAGGAAGCGCGGGTGAGCGGGCGCACATGCGGCCCGCCATAGCTTTCCGACCAGAACGCGACCGAGCGCCCGGTGGCATGATAGCCCGGCTGCGCCTCGCTCTCGACCACCAACACGGACATATGCCCCGCCAGCTCAGCGCCGAGGCTGGCCCCCGCCATCCCCGCGCCGATGACGAGCGCGTCATAGCGGTTGGCAAGCGCAGTCATCGGCTGGGCGCATATTCGGCGAAGAAGGCAGCGATCCGGGCGAGCGCATCGTCGCGCACCGCATCGACCTCGCGCAATATCTCGTGCGCGACATCCGCGCCATAAACATGCAGCCGCGCGCCCGGTATCCGCGCCGCCATGCGAATGATCGCGGGGGTGGAAACCACCGCGTCGCCCGTGCTCGCGAGGATGAGCAACGGCGTGCGCACCCGCTCCAGCAGGCCGGTCCGGGCGAGCACATCAAGCGAGCGGTAGGCCGCGCGCAGCCAGCCCCAGGTCGGCGTATCCAAGGCGATGTCGGGCCGCTCCACCTCGAAGCGCGCCGCGCGCAACAGCCGCTCCCGGTCGTGGGAGAGCACATTGGGCAGGGTGGCGCCCTCATCCACACGCACGGCGGATCGCACCCGCCCGATACCGCGCCGCCCCAGCCCCAGCGCGCAGGCAGCCGCGGCAATCCGGCCCGCCAACCAGTGCGGCAGCACGCCGGTATGAATGCCGAGCATCGGCGCGGACAGCACCACGGCGTCCGCCGCGATCCGCCCCTCCGCCAGCGCGCGCAGCACCAGATGCCCGCCCATCGAATGCGCCACGATCACCTGCGGCCCGCGCGTGCGCCCGCGCCATTCGCGCGCATAGGCCTCCACATCCTCCAGCCAGCAGTCGAAATCCTCCGCATGGCCGAGCGCGCTGCCCTGTATCAGGCGCCCGGACCCGCCCTGCCCGCGCCAGTCCAGGCTCTCGACGGCCCAGCCCTCCTCCGCCCAGCCGATCAGCGCCTCGTCATATTTCTCGATATGGTCCGCCCGGCCGCCCAGAAACAGCAGCGATCCCCGCGGCGCACCCCGTCCTCCCAGCCGGATACGCCGCAGCATCCAGCCATCGGGCGCGGGCCAGCTTTCCATCATGGCGTCATCAAGGCGAAGCGGTGCAGGTCGCATTAACGCGCTGTTTACGAGTTGGTAAGGCATTCCGTCTAGACCTGCTGCCATGAGCGGGGAAATTATCCGAATTATCTTGCTGTGCGCGCTGGCCGGATTGCTGGTTTGCGCCGCCGTTACCGATATCCGCTCGCGCATCATTTCCAACCGGCTCAACCTTCTGATCGCGCTGCTCGCCCCGCTCTACTGGCTGGCGAGCGGAATTCCGGCCTGGCCGGACATGGCGCTACAGGTAGGGCTGGGCATCGGCATGTTCGGTATCTTTGCCGCGCTGTTCGCGCTGGGGCTGATGGGCGGCGGCGATGTAAAGCTGCTCGCGGCGGTCGCTTTGTGGTTCCCATGGCAGGCACTGGGGCTGCTGTTGCTGCTGATGGCGCTGCTCGGCGGGATCGTGACTTTGATGACGGTCATCCACCACCGCCTGAGCCGAAGGCTGGGCCAGCCGGAGGTTCCTTATGGGGTGGCCATCTCGCTCGCCGCGATGTGGCTGGTGGGTGAACGAATTATTTACCATTTTGCGTAACATTTGCGCCTTGAAAACCCGGTTTTCAGGGCTTGGAGGACGAGGTTCGTCATGGATGTGAAAAAAGCAGCATTGCTGGCGGGTGCGCTCATCATCGCCGTCGCGGCGGCGCTTATGGCGCGTTCGATGTTCAGCGGGGGAGGCACCCCAAACGGCCCGGCCGCCCCGCAGGCCACCGCCGCCGCCGTGCCACAGCAGGCGCTGGACGGCCCGCAGGTGCTCGTCGCCACGCGCGCGCTGCCGGTGGGCACGATCATCGATGCTGAGAGCTTCCGCTTTCAACCCTGGCCCAAGGATCTGGTCGAGGAGGCCTATTTCCTTCAGGGCAAGACAGACCCGCAATCGCTTCAGGGCGCAGTCGTCCGCAACACCATCACCGCTGGCCAGCCGGTCACGCACGGCGCGCTGATCCGCCCCGGCGAGCGGGGCTTTCTCGCCGCCGCGCTTGGCCCTGGCATGCGCGCCGTAACCGTGCCCGTTTCGATGCAAAGCTCGGTCGCGGGCTTTATCTTCCCCGGCGACAGGGTCGACGTGCTGGTCACGCAGACGGTGACGGGCGAGGATACCAACAACCCGCTGCGCGTAACCGAAACGATCGTGCGCAACCTGCGCGTGCTCGCCACCGATCAGCGCACCAACGCGCTCGATGAGGCCGGCAAGCCCGATGTCCGCACTTTCTCCAACGTCACGCTGGAGGTAACGCCCCGCATCGCCGAAAAAATCGCCGTGTCGCAGACGATCGGCCAGCTTTCGCTGACGCTGCGCGCGCTCGCCGACACCAAGCAGGATCTCGATGCCGCCATCGCCAGTGGCACTGTCGCCCTGCCCAACAGCAACGACCCGGCCGCCGAGAAACGCGCGCTCACCACCATCGCCTCACGGCCCGAGGACGGCCGTTTCAGCCAGACCACCGGCGGCGATGTGTCGCGCTATGCCCGCCGTTCCATGCCGCCGCGCAAGGTGGTGCCACAAGTCGGGGCGCTGGTTCGCGTCGCGCGGGGCACATCGGTCGAGCAGGTCGAGATCAGGGGGAACTGAGATGAACCAGACACGCTCACCGCTGCGCAAGGCCAGCATAGTCGCCAGCGCGCTGCTGCTCGCCAGCGCCAGCCTGCTCGCCCCCGCCACCATGGCCGGAGCCGCGCCCGATGCCGTGAAACAGGCCGATAGCGGCGTCATCCTGATGTCCGTCGGCGCCAGCCGCATCATCAACCTGCCGGGGCAGATGAGCGATGTCGTCGTCGCCAACCCCAATGTCGCTGACGTGCATGTGCGTTCGCAGAACCAGATTTATATCCTTGCCAAAAGCACGGGCGAAACCAGCATTTCCGCCACCACCGCGGGCGGACGGGTGTTGTGGAGCGGCATGGTCCGTGTCGGCAACAATCTCACCAGCATCGACCAGATGCTCAAACTCGCCATGCCGGATGCGGACATCACCGTCTCCAAGATGAACGGCCTGATCCTGCTCACCGGCACGGTGAAGGCGCCCGAGGACGCCGCCGAAGCGGAGCGTCTGGTGCAGGCCTTCTCCGCGCCCGCAGCCGGCGCCCCGCCATCCGTAACGGTCGTCAGCCGCCTGCGCACCGCAACGCCGTTGCAGGTCAATCTTCAGGTCAAGATCGCGGAAGTAAGCCGCAGCCTCGTGCACCAGATCGGCACCAACCTCAACACCGCAGATGCAACGAGCGGGTTCAAGTTCGGCTTGGGCCATGGCCGCAAGATCATCAACCAGCAATGGGCACCCGGTGGCCTGCTCGGCACCGGCAACGGCCTTATTCCGCCGCCGACCGGCACGGTCGTTCAGCCGCTGGCAGGGGCCACCTCCCTCGCAGCCGATACCAGGCTGTTCGGCATGAACATCCTCGCCGCGCTCGATATTGCCGAGATCAACGGCCTCGCCACCACGCTCGCGCAGCCCAACCTGACCTCGCTCTCGGGCGAGACAGCGAGCTTTCTTGCTGGCGGAGAATATCCCTATCAGGTCTTTAATGGCGACAACAACGGCAACAGCTACGAGTTCAAGCAATATGGCGTGCAGCTCTCGTTCACGCCGGTGGTGCTGGCGGACGGGCGCATTTCGTTGCGCGTGCGGCCGACCGTCTCGTCGCTCGACTTTTCCGTCGCGACCAGTGGCGTCCCTGCATTGAAAACCCGCACCGCCGAAACGTCGGTCGAGCTTGGCTCCGGCCAGTCCTTCATGATCGCGGGTCTGCTGAGCAATGACACCTCCAACAATATCAACAAGGTGCCGGGCATCGGCAACGTGCCGATCCTGGGCAGCCTGTTCAAATCGCGCCGTTTCCTGCGGGACGAGACAGAGCTGGTGATCGTCGTCACCCCCTATCTGGTCAAGCCGATCAACGCCAGCGACGTGCACCTGCCGACCGACGGCTTCCGCAACGCGACCGAGCTGCAAGGCCTGCTGCTGCAAAAGGGATCTGACGGCGTGACCGGCGGCGCGCGGCCGATGCCGTCCGTCGCACCCGCTGCGCCCCAACCGGCGGACCCTGCCGGCGCCCCCCAGGCCGCCGTCACACCGCTCCCCGCCCCGGCCTCCGGCTCAGGGTCCAACGCCAAGCGCAAGGCCGCGCGCACCGCTTCGGTGGATGCTGTCGGGCCGGGCTTCACATTCTGACGGGAAGGATCACAGCCATGCGTCATCCCTATTCACGCCTTTTCCTCCGCCGCCTCGCGCTGGTTGCGGCTACCACGCTGCCACTTGCGGCATGCGGCGCCGAAACGGCCAACAACCGCGGGGTCGAATCGGTGCATCAGCCCGTGGTAAGCTACACCAGCTTCGTGTTCGATGTGCGCGCGGACGGCGGCACCGGCGTCTCCGGCGCCGAAAAGGAACGCCTCAACGGCTGGCTCGATTCGCTCGGTATCGGCTATGGCGACAGCGTGATGGTCACGGCGGGCGCGCCTGCTGCCGCCCGCACTGACATCGCCGCCATGCTTGGCCAGCGCGGCCTGTTGCTGCGCGAGGATGTGTCGGTCACCGCCGGGGTGGCGCCCTATGGCTCCGTGCGCCTCGTCGTGCGGCGCGCCACCGCCGCTGTGCCCGGTTGCCCGGACTGGAGCGACAAACAGGAAAACAATATGGCGGGCGGCGCCTCCAGCAATTTTGGCTGCGCCGTCAACAGCAACCTCGCCGCGATGGTCGCCAACCCGGAAGATCTCGTGCGCGGCCAGACCGACAGCAACGGCGGCCTGCGCACCGCGACCGCCAACCGCGCGATCAAGGATCTTCAGGCCAAGCCGACCACTGGATCAGGCGGCCTCGTGAGTTTGGGAGGGAACTGAACCATGAATGCTCCCTTCAAAATGGGCATGGGTGCGGGCCGGGACATGTTCCAGGCCTATGCGTGTGACGACAACAGCGCCCACATCATCCGCTCTGTCGCTGTGGAGATGGGCTGGGAACAGGAGCGCGTCTACAAGGGCGGCCTGCGCAACGCGGTGCAATCGCTCTCGGTCAGCTCGAGTCCCTATATCCTGTTCGTCGACATGTCCGAGTCGAGCGACCCGCTCAACGACATCAACGGCCTCGCCGAAGTATGCGAGCCAGGCACGATCGTGATCGCCTGCGGGCAGGTCAACGATGTCCGCCTCTATCGCGATCTCCTCGCCAGCGGCATTCAGGATTATCTGCTGAAACCCTTGAGCGCCGAACATCTGCGAGAAACATTCTCCAGCGCGCAGACAGCGTTCCTTGCGCCGCGCATGGAGGGCAGCGATACGCATAGCCATATCGCCACCGCCGTGATCGGCGTGCGCGGCGGGGTGGGCGCGTCCACGGTCGCTACATCGCTCGCGTGGTTGCTCTCCGAACAGGCCGGGCGGGCGACTGCGCTGCTCGATCTCGATCTCCATTTCGGCACCGGCGCGCTGACGCTGGACCTTGAACCGGGCCGTGGCCTCATCGACGCGATCGAAAATCCCAGCCGTATCGATGGCCTGTTCATCGAACGCGCGATGGTGCGCGCGTCGGACAAGCTGGCGCTGCTCTCGGCCGAAGCCCCGATCCACCAGCCGATGATGACCGATGGCGGCGCTTTCCACCAGCTTGAAGAAGAGTTTCGCTCTGCCTTCGAGGCGAGCGTGATCGACATGCCGCGTCATATGCTGATCCAGTTTCCGCAGTTGATGGCCGATTACAATCTCGGCGTCATCGTCACCGAAATCACGCTTGCCGGGGCGCGCGACACGATCCGTATGCTATCCTGGATGCGCAGCAACGCGCCGCAGATGAAGGTGCTGGTGCTTGCCAACAAGGTGCAGGCCAACGCGCTGGAAATTTCGCGCAAGGATTTCGAGCAATCTATCGAACGCAAGATCGACATCACCCTGCCGTTTGACATGCGTCTCGCCGCGCAGGCCGCCAAGCTGGGCAAGCCGCTGGCCGAAGTCGCGAAATCGAGCAAGCTCGGCGCCGCCTATGGCGAGATGCTGACCCGGATCCTCGATCTGGGCGGCGCGGATACCAGCCTGCCCGCCCCTAAAAAAGGCGGCTCGCTGCTCGGCAAGCTGAATGAGCTCAAGGACCTGCTGCCCAAAAAGGGCAGCAAGGCCAGGGCGGAAGCGAACTGAGGCCATGATGGCCGCGGGCACAGGGGAATAGCCGATCCATGGACCCCAGACTGATCCTGCTCATTGCGATGCTGGGTGGCGCGATCCTGCTGCTGGTGCTTGCCCTGGCCGGGCCGTCCGCAGCCAAGGCGCAGGCGCGCCGGCTGGCCGCCGTGATGGGGCGTCACAGCAGCGCCGCCGAAAATCAGGTCGAAGCGCGCATGCGCAAGGCGATTGCCTCCTCCGCCAGGGTGCAGAGCAATGTCTTTACGTCGCTGATCCCCGATCCGGAAAAGCTGACCAAGCGCCTGCGGATGACCGGCAAGAAATGGACACTGAACCAGTATATGCTCACCTGCGCGGGCATTGCGGCCGCCGTGATCGCCTTCGGGCTGGTGCGCGGCTGGGCGCCGCTTACCGCCCTCTTCGCCGGCACCGCCGCTGGCCTCGGCCTGCCGCATAAATATGTGAGCATGGTGATTGCCAAGCGCATCAAGAAGTTCACGCAGAATTTCCCGGACGCGCTGGAGCTGATGGTGCGCGGCCTGCGCTCCGGCCTGCCGATCGCGGAGACGCTCTCGATCGTTTCGACCGAAGTTCCCGCGCCCGTCGGCGAGGAGTTCCGCCTGGTGACGGAGCGGATCAAGATCGGCAAGACCATGGATCAGGCGTTGACCGAGACGGCGGACCGGCTTGGCACACCGGAATTCCAGTTCTTCTGCATCACCCTCAACATCCAGCGCGAAACCGGCGGCAACCTCGCGGAAACTCTGGCGAACCTTTCCACCGTGCTGCGGCAGCGCGCCCAGATGAAGCTCAAGATCAACGCGATGTCGTCTGAATCCAAGGCGTCGGCGTGGATCATCGGCTCCTTGCCGTTCATCGTGTTCGGCCTGATCAGCTGGATCAACTTCGATTATATGTCGCCCTTCTTCACGCCCGATCCCAATGGGCTGTTCGGCTTCAGCCTGATGCAGGTCGTCGGCATGGGCGGCGTGGGGTGGATGGGCATCGGTGTGTTCATCATGGCCCAGATGATAAACTTCGAGATCTGATAGCTATGCCCGGTAAGACCCTTTTTGGAATGACCGCCGCCGATGTCGCGACGCTGCTTGCGGCGGTGGCGACGCTCGCGGTGCTGTTCGCCATGTATATGGCGACAACCGTGCGCGATCCGATGGCCAAGCGGGTGAAGGCCCTCAATGAGCGGCGCGAGCAGTTGAAGGCCGGTATCACCGCCTCCACCGCCAAACGCCGCGCCCGGCTGGTCCATCAGCGCGAAAGCACGGACCTCATGCGCCTGTTGCTGAAAAAGCTCCAGGTGTTGCAGGACGACCAGCTTCATATCGCGCAGAAGAAACTCGCGCAGGCGGGCATCCGCTCCAAGGATCTGGCGGTGGTCGTCATTTTCGGGCGCATGGTGCTGCCCATTGTGATCGGCGGCTTCGCGGCTTTCATGCTGTATGTCATGCGCGCCTATCCGGACTGGAGCGATTTCAAGCGGTTCATGGCCTTCGCAGTCTGCCTGCTGGTGAGCTACAAGGTGCCGGACATCTATCTTTCCAACCTCATCACCAAGCGCTCCGCCGCGATCCGCAAGGGCCTCCCCGATGCGCTCGATCTGCTGGTCATCTGCGCCGAGGCCGGGCTTACCGTCGACGCCGCCTTTTCGCGCGTGTCGAGAGAGCTGGGCCGCGCCTATCCCGAGCTGGGCGACGAGTTTCAGCTTACCGCCATCGAGCTGTCCTTCCTCACCGAGCGGCGCCAGGCGTTCGAAAACCTCGCCAACCGCGTCAACCTTGAGGCGTTGAAGGGCGTGGTCACCACCATGATCCAGACCGAGAAATATGGCACACCGCTCGCTTCCGCGCTGCGCGTGCTCTCCGCCGAGTTCCGGCATGAGCGGATGATGCGCGCCGAGGAAAAGGCCGCGCGCCTGCCCGCGATCATGACCGTGCCGCTGATCCTGTTCATCCTGCCGACGCTGTTCGTCGTCATCCTTGGCCCGGCGGCCTGCTCGATCAGCAAGAATCTTTAACGCTCGTATTGCTCCTCGCCCCCCTTCCCGGCCATAACCGGCGTGGGGAGAACACGCACGCATGTTTGACGAACAGATCGACGCAGGCGGACCACTCGTCAAATGGAGTGGCGACAAGGCGAGCTGGTATTTCGTGGTGCTGTCAGGCGATGTGGTGGGCGAGATCCATTATGCCGCAATGGGCCGCACCGGCGGCTTCGGCTCGGTCAAGGTGCGCGCAACCATCGGCAACACCACATGGGAGACTTCGCTGTTCCCCAGCAAGGAGTCGGGCGGCTTCGTGCTGCCGGTCAAGGCCGCGGTGCGCAAGGCGGAGGGGCTGAGCGAGGGGGATGCGATAAGCCTGACCCTGCGGGTCTGACCGGCGCGAGAGGCGGATTATCAGTCCGCCTCATATCCCTTCACCAGCTTGCATGCCCTGATCGCATCCGGGTCAGGCCGCGCGCCCACTGTCCGGAAGCGCGCCAGATACCCCCCGCTCGACGGGCGCGGCATCATTTCCATCAACCGATATCCCACCGATGCGAATTCGCAGGCTAGCAGCTTGGGCGGCGTGCCATGCTCCGAGGTCGGCCGGTCCGAATCGACGACGATCACTTCGCCCTCCGGCTTCAGCGCGGGCCGCATATGCCACAGGAAGGCGTAAGGCTCCTCGATCTCGTGATACATATGGACCATGAAGATGCGGTCGAAGCTGCGCTCCGGCAAGCGGGGGTCGTCCGGCGTGCCGAGCCTGACCGAGACGTTGGACCAGTTTTCCCGGTTGATCCGCTGGCCCAGCGCATCGATCACCTCGGGCATGATGTCCTCGGCAAGCACACGGCCTTCCCGCCCTACCCGCTTTGCCAGACGCACGGTATAATAGCCCTCACCCGCGCCGATATCCGCCACCGTCATGCCCGGCGCCGCGCCCGCATGATCCATGATGTCCTGCGCCTCGCCGGCATGGTCGCGTGCTTCCTCGGTGGAATAACGCACCGATACGATCGGCGAAATCGGCCGATCCGCCTTCGGAAAACCCCGCGCGCTTTCCCGGCGATTGTCCGCCTCTCCGCCCAGCCTGTCGCACCCGCCCAGCATCAGCGCGCCGAACAGCGCGGGAACCAGAACCGGGCGGGCCAGGCTCAATCGACATCCTCCACATCGACCTTCTCGCCCGTCACCTTCTGGCTCAGCGCCGCCGCCATATAGGGGTCGAGCGCGCCATCGAGCACATCGTCGGGCGAGGAGGACACCACCCCGGTGCGCAGATCCTTCACCATCTGATAGGGCTGGAGCACGTAGGAACGGATCTGGTGGCCCCAGCCGATCTCGGTCTTGGCCTGATAATCGGTGGATGCCTCCGCCTCGCGCTTTTGCAGCTCCGCCTCATACAGCCGCGCTTTCAGCATGTTCATCGCGGTAGCGCGGTTCTTGTGCTGGCTGCGGTCGTTCTGGCAGGCGACGATGATGTTGGTGGGCACATGGGTGATGCGCACCGCCGAGTCGGTGGTGTTCACATGCTGCCCGCCCGCGCCCGATGCGCGATAGGTGTCGATCTTGAGGTCGGCGGGGTTGATCTCGATGTCGATATTGTCGTCGATCACCGGATAGACCCAGACCGAGCTGAAAGACGTGTGCCGCCGCGCCGAGCTGTCGTAAGGCGAAATGCGCACGAGGCGGTGCACGCCGCTCTCGGTCTTGGCATAGCCATAGGCGTTCTCGCCCTTGATGAGCAACGTCGCGGATTTGATACCCGCCTGCTCGCCCGCCTGATAATCGACGATCTCGACCTTGTAGCCGCGCTTTTCCGCCCAGCGCTGATACATGCGCTGGAGCATTTCGGCCCAGTCCTGGCTCTCGGTGCCACCTGCCCCGGCATGGATTTCGAGATAGGTGTCGGATGCATCCGCCTCCCCCGCGAGCAACGCCTTGATCTTGTCGTCGTCCGCCTTGGTGGCCAGCGCAGCGAGGCTGGCGACCGCCTCATCGCCCAGCGCGCTGTCCCCTTCCGCATCCGCCATTTCCAGCAGCTCGACCGTATCGAGCTTGTCTTTCTCGATCGCGCGGGTGGCGGAGATGGCGGTGTCGAGCCGGGTGCGCTCGCGCATTACCTCCTGCGCCTTTTTCTGGTCGTTCCACAGGCTCGGATCTTCGACGCGCGCGTTCAGCTCATCGAGCCGGCGCAGCGCGCGGTCCCAATCGAGGAAGCGGCGCAACAGGTCCAGCGCGGCATCGATACGGTCACAATAGGCTTGCGCTTCGGCGCGCATGAGAAATCTCCAGTGTAACATTCCCACACCGTTCGCCCTGAGCGCAGTCGAAGGGCGGCTTGCTCAGGGACGCGAGCGGGCTTCGACAAGCTCAGCCCGAACGGGGCAAGGATCAAGGCTGATCTTCCGCCCCTAGTATATTCCGCCCTCGCGCTGCAAGAAATCACTGTCCTTGCTCGCCGCAGGGCCGCGGGCCGCGCGCGCCGCCTCGGCTTTCGCCTGCGCATCCAGTTCCTCCTTGCGGATGGTGCGGCGCGGCTCGGTTTCGGGCTTGAATGCTTCCCAGATCACGGCGGGCTTGGGGTCGTTGGTCGGCCATGCGCCATAGACCCGCTTGCCAGAGCGGCGGTCGATCCGCACCATGCGCACCCCGGCGGGCGCGACGAATGGCTCTTTCGGCATGTCCTTCAAAATCGGCGCCATCGCCTCTTTCCAGATCGGTGCGGATATCCGCCCGCCCTGCGCATAACCGCCCAGCGAACGCGGCGTATCATAGCCAAGATATACCCCCGCCACCAGATCGGGCGAGCCGCCGACGAACCACACGTTGGTCGGGCCATTGGTCGTGCCGGTCTTGCCAAACAGCGGCCGCCCCAGATCGGAAAGGACCGTGGCGGTGCCGCGCTGGATGACGCCTTCAGTGATGTGCACGATCTGATAGGCGGTCATCGGGTTCATCGCCTGCTTGCCGGAGCGCCCAAAGCGCGGCATCGGCTTGCCGTTCCAGTCCGGCGCGTTGCAGCCGTCGCAAGGCCGCCACTTGTCGGGCCAGATCACTTTGCCATGCCGGTCCTGCGCATAGTCGATCACGCGCGGCGCATTGAGCCGGCCATGATTGGCGAGCGCCGCATAAGCGTTGACCATCTTTTCCACCGTCGTCTCGCCCGCGCCCAGCGCATAGGCGAGATAGGGTTGATAAGCGCCGATGTTCATCGCCTTGATCGTGCGCACCACGCGGTCCATGCCGGTTTGCGAGGCGGTGCGCACCGTCATCAGGTTGCGCGATTGCTCGATGCCCCAGCGCATCGTGTGCGGCCCGCCCCCGCCCGCGTCGAAGTTCTTGAAGCATTTCTGCCCCAGCGACGCGGACTGCCAGACACAAAACGGCCCATCGACGATGATCGTCGCGGGGGTCATGCCATTGTCCAGCGCGGCGGCATAGACGAACGGCTTGATCGTCGATCCCGGCTGGCGTTGCGCCTGCGTCACGCGGTTGTAGGAGGACAGGCTCGAATCGAACCCGCCCTGCATCGCATAGATGCGCCCCGTCCGCACTGCCTGCACCATCATGCCGCCCGATACCTCTGGCACACTGCGCAGCGCATAAGTGCTGCCGCCCATCGGCTTGACGGCGATGAGGTCGCCGGGCTTCAGCGCGTTAAACGCCGGGCCGCCACTCTTGCGATAGGGCGTCTGCGCGAGGGACGCGGGCAAGGTGCCGCTTGTTTTGCCGGACAGGCCTAGCACCGCAGCCCCCCGATCCTTCGACACGACCACGGCCACGCGCCAATCCTGATAATCTATGCCCTTGAAACTACTGGCGAAGCGACTGCGCCACTGGCTATCCATCTCGATGCGGGCGATCGGGCCAGGCCAGCCATGCCCGCCCGAATAGCGCAGCAGGCCGTTGCGCAGCGCATCGCGGACCCGGCTCTGGATCGGGGCATCATAGGGCGCCCGAATCCACAGCCCCCCGGCATAGACGCTGTTGGGGCCATCCTTTTCCCCTTCGCCGAATTTCCCGATCAGGCGGCGGCGGATTTCTTCCATATAATAGCCACCCGCACTCGCCCGGCTGCTATCGAACAGGGTGCCCAGTTGCGTTACGGTATCGATCGGGCGGGTGGTGGCATCGCGATATTGCGCATCGGTGATCCAGCCGTTCTGCTTCATCTCGCCCAGCGCCCAGTTGCGCCGCTCCAGCGCGCGGGCATGGCCCTTTTCCGTCTCGGGCCGATAATTGGATGGCCCCTTGGGCAAAATGGCAAGGAAGGCGAACTGGTGCAGCTTCAGCTCGCCCACGTCCTTGTTGAAATAGGCGCGGGATGCCGCCTGCACGCCATAGGCATTGCGGCCAAGAAAGATCTGGTTGAGATAGAGTTCGAGGATCTGCTGCTTGGTCATCGCCCGCTCGATGCGATAGGCGAGGATCATCTCCCTGATCTTGCGGGTGGGCGAATATTCGTCGCCCAGCAGCAGGTTTTTCGCGACCTGCTGGGTAATGGTGGAGCCACCCTTGGCGCGCTGGCCGGAGCCGATCTTGGACGCATAATCCACCACTGCGCCGGCCAGGCCGGTGAAATCGACGCCGTGATGCGAGAAGAACGTCTTGTCCTCGGCCGACAGCACGGCGCGGATCAGCAAGGGCGGGAAATCGTCGTAATTGAGCTGCACGCGCCGTTCGCGGGCGAAGCTGTAGACGGGCACACCGTTGCGGTCACGCACCACGCTGGGCAGGGCCGGTTCATAGTCCGCCAGTGCCTCGGCATTGGGTAAATCGCGTGCGAAAATTACCCAAAACAGCACAAACAGCGCCAGAATCGCGCCCAGCATATACGTAGCGCGCCTTATCCAGCGCATGCGCCACCAGCCGGCCAGCCGCAATCGCGCATCGCCCACCTGCCTGGTCACGCGATAGCTGAAGCTGTTCCCGCTGGTTTTTCCGGCTCCGGCGTCAATCATGGCACCCGCCTGTAGGAGAAGTAGGACCGCTTGGCCAGCCTTTCACCATGGAAATCATCGTGGATTAAGCCGCCGCGCAAAATGTATCTCGATCGCGCGCGCGATCCCCTCCGCCGTCTGTATCTGCCCCTGCGCCGAGGATAGGCGCGCCACATCCTGGGCGCTGGTGATATAGCCCGCCTCGAACAGCACCGACGGAATATCGGGCGCCTTCAGCACTACCAGCGAGGCATAACGGTGCCAGGCGCCGCGAAAGGGCACAAAGGGAGTCGCCTCACGATAGAGCAGACGGGCGAACTCGGCGGACTGGGCCATCGCCTCGCGTTGCGAAAGGTCAATCAGGATTGAGCTGACCGTTCCCTCCTGCGTGCCAAGGTCGACACCATTGATGACATCGGCACGGTTTTCCCGCGCGGCGAGGCGGGCGGCCTCACGGTCTGACGCAGTTTCCGAGAGGGTATAGATGGTCGCGCCCTGCGCTGTGTCGTTGTCGGCTGCATCGGCGTGGAGCGAGATGAACAGATCGGCACCCAGCCTGCGAGCGATTTCATAACGTTCCTGCAACAGGAGAAAGCGGTCATCCTCCCGCGTCAACGCCACGCGAGTCCGTCCCTCACGTAGCAGCCGCTCACGCAATGCCTGCGCGAGCGCCAGAGTGATTTCCTTCTCTCTTTGTCCCTTCGCCTGGTTGGCGGCGCCTGGATCATGCCCGCCGTGCCCGGCGTCGATCACGATTAGGGGACGAGAGGTATCTTTCGGCCCACTCACACGCGGCAGAGGCATTCCTTTAGCCGGTGGAGAGACGTGCACGGTGATGCTGTGTGTCCGTTTCGGCGGGCGCACATACCCCACCTGCGCAGAGGGCTGCGCATCGCCTGTTGCGAAAAGGAACGCGGATGCCATCAGCAGAAACGCCTTCATGCGCCTCTATTCACCGCTAATATGCCTGCCGTCCAGCCGCGTTAACACAATATTTACCATGTTAGGCCGACTATCCTCATGCACTACAAACAAAAAATCCGGGGGCTGTTGCTCCCCGTGTGCAGTGGTGCTAGCTCATGGTGCGTGTTTTGCTGTCGGCTTTGTTAAAGTCATGACGCAAGGCGCGCTTACACGGCGGAGGAAGGTGTTCCCTGACTCTGCCCGTTATTAGACAGGTTGACGTTGCAATGAGGCATTTTTCCCAATCCGTTCGGGGCCGCGAAGCTGGCCTTGGCGCGCGGTTGGGCCTTTGGGACTCCGGCGCATTGACCGGCCATGCCCTTGCAGCAGACACGAATATCATAATCCTACCCAAACTTTTTGACCTAAACCGGGCACGCTCCCGCCACGCCCCTTCGGCGCAGCGGCGCGGCCCGTCCCTCATCAATCGCATGGCCCGGCGCACAGCTCTGCTACGGCCGCCCCATGCCTGGAGTTACCTGAATGAATATGCGCATGCTGATCGACGCGCGCCACCGGGAAGAAACCCGTGTCGCAGTCGTCAAGGGAAACCGAATCGAGGAATTTGACTTCGAATCCGCCGAGCACAAACAGCTCAAAGGCAATATCTATCTGGCAAAAGTGACGCGGGTCGAACCCTCGTTACAGGCTGCGTTCGTGGATTATGGCGGCAATCGCCACGGCTTCCTGGCCTTTTCGGAAATTCATCCGGATTATTACCAAATCCCGCGCGAGGACCGTGAAGCGCTGCTTCGGGAAGAGGCCGAGCATGCCGCGCACGAGGCCGCGCTGCGCGATCGGGATGACGACTACGCCGCTGAGGCTGACGAAGCGGAAGGGGACGACGACCACGCGGACCACGCCGCCGAAGAAGGCGAGGAAGAAGGCGATGGTGAGGGCGAAAGGGCCGCGCCATCTTCCCGCCGTCGCAAGGGCGGGCAGGGTGAGGACCATAATGACGAGTTGCGCCGCAGGCGCATGTCACTACGTCGTCACTATAAGATCCAGGATGTCATCAAGCGCCGTCAGGTGCTGCTGATCCAGGTTGTGAAGGAAGAACGCGGCAACAAGGGTGCGGCACTTACCACCTATCTCAGCCTCGCTGGCCGCTATTGCGTGCTGATGCCCAACACCAGCCACGGTGGGGGCATTTCCCGCAAGATCAGCAATACGGCAGACCGCAAGCGCCTCAAATCCATTGTCGCTGACATGAATCTGCCCTCGACCATGGGGTGCATCGTGCGCACGGCGGGGCTGGAGCGCACCCGCACCGAAATCAAACGCGATTTCGATTATCTCGCACGGCTATGGGATGAAATCCGCGAAAAGACGTTGAAAAGCTCCGCCCCCGCGTTGATCCATAATGACAGCGACCTCATCAAGCGCGCTATCCGCGATATTTATAACCGCGACATCGAAGAAGTGGTGATCGAGGGCGACGAGGGTTATCGCGCCGCCAAGGATTTCATGAAGCTGCTGATGCCGAGCCACGCGCGCAAGGTGAAGCAATATGCCGATCCCGTCTCGCTGTTTCAGCGGCACGGCGTGGAGGATCAACTCGCCGCGATGTATCACCCTGTGGTGCAGCTCAAATCCGGCGGCTATCTGGTCATCAATCCGACGGAAGCACTGGTATCGATCGACATCAACTCCGGCCGCTCCACCCGCGAACACAATATCGAGCAGACCGCACTCAATACTAACCTTGAGGCCGCGCGGGAAATCGCGCGCCAGCTCCGCCTGCGTGATATGGCCGGCTTGGTCGTCATCGACTTCATCGACATGGAGCATGGTTCCAACGTCCGCAAAGTCGAGAAGGCGATGAAGGACGCACTGAAGGATGATCGCGCCCGCATTCAGGTGGGCCGCATATCGGGCTTTGGTCTGATGGAAATGAGCCGCCAGCGTCTGCGCACGGGCGTGCTGGAGGCGTCGACGCGCGCCTGTCCGCATTGCGAGGGCACAGGGCTGGTCCGCACCGCATCCTCCGCCGGGCTTTCCGCGCTTAGAATGCTGGAGGAAGAAGCGGCACGCGGCCGGGGCACCATCATTACGCTGCGCGCCAGCCAAGAAGCCGCCTTCTATGTTCTTAACAACAAGCGGCGCGAGCTGGACGAGATCGAGCACCGCTATGGTGTGACCATAGTCATCCTGCCTGATGGCGAAGTGGAAGGCGCGCGCATGTCTGTCGAGGCGAGCGGGCCGAAGCCCTCCGTCATGATCAGCTATGCACCAATCCTCGAAGAGGACGATGCCGATCTTCCGCTGGATGAGGTCGAGGACGAGGAAGAAAGCGCCGCCGAAGGGGATGAGCGCGCCGAGGAACGTGAAGATGGAGGCCGCCGTCGCCGTCGTCGCCGTCGTCGCCGTAGTGGCCGCCGTCAGGAAGGCGAAACGCAGGCGGAGGCCGATGCCCGTCAGGCGCTGGAGGACGATGCCGCCGATGCCGCTGAGGAAGCAGCCGACACCACCGGCGAGGACGCTGAACCGGAAGGTGAAACCGCCTCTGCTCCCGATGACGAGGCCGGCGAAGTTCGCCGTCGTAGCCGCCGGGGTCGTCGGGGAGGCCGTCGCCGCCGTGGCGAAGGAGGCGACGAGGCTTCGGTGAACGTCGTCGCCGATGAGGAACAACCCGCCCTTATCACAGAGGCACCGCAGGAAGGCGTAACCGACCCTGCGCCCGAGCCGGAAGTGGAAACGCAGGCCGAAGAAGAGATGCCCAAGCCCAAGGCACGGCGCCCACGCGCCCGCAAGCCGAAGGCGGAGGAAGCCGTGCCCACAGAAACAGAAGCGGCGGTCGAGCAGGCCGAACCCGTCGCATCATCCGCAGAACCAGAAGCCCCCGCTGTCAAGCCCAAGCGCCCCCGTCGCAAGAAGGCGGACATGGTAGCGGAGACTGCCGAAACCGAGGCCGGTACCGCTTCTCCCGCGCCGGCAGAATCGATTAAAAGCCCGGTTGACGAGATGGCTCCAGCCTCAGCACTGGCCTCTACCGAGGATGAAGAAACCTCGGAAGATGGCCAGCCTCGGCGCGGCTGGTGGCAGCGCACTTTCGGCGCCTGAACCAATGCGTGGGTACTGGCGTGCGCGTGGGCGGTTATTCGCCCACGCAGCGTCATTCCCCGTTCAGCATGGCGTGGGCACAAGACCGGCCATGGCTTATTTTTGTGGCATGATCCGCCGTTTCTTTTCTTCCGTCGCGCTGATGAAAGGCGCGTATGGACTACTTTGCCTATGGCTCAGCGTGGCGCTACTGATCCAGCCCGCGCACGCGCAACAGATATTGCGCGATGCCGAAACCGAAGCGTTCCTGCGGGAAATTTCTCTTCCCATCATCAAGGCCGCGGGGTTAAGCCCCAATAATGTGCAGGTGCTGCTCATCAACGATCGCAACATCAATGCGTTTGTCGCGGGCGGGCAGATCGTGTGGCTGCATTCCGGCCTCATCACGGCGGCAGACAACGCTAATCAGCTTCAGGGGGTGATCGCGCACGAGCTGGGACATATCGAGGGTGGGCATATCATCCGTTCCGGCGAGGGGATGAAGGCCGCGACCGGCATCACGCTCCTGTCCCTGCTGCTCGGGGCTGCGGCAATCGCGGCAGGCGGCGGCGAGGCAGGCATGGGGATCATCTCGGCGGGTCAACAGGCGGCGATGGGCAAATATCTCGCATTTTCGCGCACGCAGGAGAGCAGCGCAGACCTCGCCGGCGCGCGTTATATGCACGCCGCCGGAATTAGCGGGCAGGGCAGCATCGCCTTTTTCAAGAAGCTGCAAAATCTCGAATATCGCTATCGCCTGCGCGAGGAAGCGGACGATGGCTATGCCACCACCCATCCGCTCTCTTCAGACCGCATTTCCTACCTCACGGAAGTGTATCAGAAAGATCCCGCCTGGAACGCCAAAACATCGCCGGAACTGGAAGCGCGCTTTGCCCGTATCAAGGCCAAGCTCGCCGGTTTCGTCGACGATCCTGCGCAGACCATGCGCACATATCCAGAGAGCGATCAGTCCCTCGCCGCCCATTATGCTCGGGCCTATGCGTGGCACAAGAGCGCCTATCCTGACAAGGCGCTGGCCGAAACGCAGGCGCTGACACAGGCGCAGCCGCACGACCCCTATTTTCTGGAGGTGCAGGGGCAAGTCCTGCTCGAAAGCGGGCGAGCGGCAGATGCCATTGCGCCTTTGCGCGAAGCCGTGCGCCTCACCAACAGCCAGCCGCTCATCGCCACGCTACTCGGCCATGCGCTGATCGCCACCGAAAATGAGGCTAATTTCGCGGAGGCTGAGCGCGTATTACGTGCAGCGGTGGCGAAGGACCGTGAAAACCCCTTCGCATGGTATCAGCTCGGCGTCGTGTATGAACACCGGGGGGATACCGCGCGGGCGGCACTGGCGACGGCGGAACGCTATACGCTGGAGGGTAATACCCCCTTGGCGCTGCGCAATGCCGAAATGGCAATGGCAGGCATCGATAAGGCCAGCCCGGATTATCTGCGCGCGCAGGATATCGCCTTGGCTGCACGCGGCGAGATGGACAATGCGCATAAGAAAAAAGGTGGCAAGAGCGGGAAGGAAGGTAAAGACGGGAAATCCCAATCCGGAAAGGACGCATCTTGACCGGCTCCGCCTCACCCCCCCGGCCAGACTTGCGCACGGCACTCAGCAATAGAAAGATTCAAATGATTTTGGGCCTATTGGCGGTGGCGGCAGCCACATCGACAGCGGCTCTAGCCGTCAATTCAGGCGCAGGTGGCGATGCCGCCAGCCAGCCGAACCGGGCGCAGATAGAGCAGATCGTGCATGACTATATTCTCGCGCACCCGGAAATTCTGCCGCAGGCAATGGAACGCCTGAAGGACAAGCGCATAGCCGAAGCAATCGAAAAGCACCGGCAGGATATCGAGACACCTTATGCCGGTGCATGGGAAGGCGCGCAGGACGGCGATGTCGCTGTGGTGGAATTTTTCGATTATAATTGCGGCTATTGCCGTGCCTCCCTGCCCGACATCACCCGGCTGATCGCAGATGACCGACGGGTGAAGCTCGTCTATCGCGAGCTGCCGATCCTCTCCGAGGAAAGTAATCTTGCCGCCCGTGTTTCGCTACTGGCAGCAGAGCAAGGTAAATACGGCGCGTTCCACAAGGCGCTCTATGCGGGAGGGCGGGTTACCAAGGAGAGTATCCTCGGTGCCGCCGCGAAGGCGGGAATCGAGCACAGGGCAGCGGAGAACGCGATGAACAGTAATCGCTATGACCCAGAGATCGAGAACAACATGAAGCTCGCGCAGGAACTTGGGGCGAGTGGCACGCCAACTTTCGTCGTTGGCAACAGAATCCTCAGCGGCGCCGTGGGTTATGAAGTGCTGAAAGAAGCGGTGTCCAACGCTCGAGCCACAAAGAAATGACGACATGCTTTTAGATTAGCGGTGCCGGAGAGCACTCTTTCTTGCGCACAAACGCACGCGGACCGGGTGCCTGGTTCAGCTTCCGTTCGGGCCAGTATTGTCGCCACTGCCGCCGCCGCCCAGTCCACCCGCACCTACTGCGCCAATATTGCCGAAAATATCCTCCAGCAAGGTGCGATCACGCCCGAGCGTCTGGGTCTTGCCAGATTTTGGCGAAATATCGGCAATCTTGTCCAGCCCGGCCTTGTCGATGCCCGACACATTGCCCGCGGCATCGAAACGTACGCGCAGCACTGTCTGCTTCTCCGGCTTGGGAGTAGCGAAAGCGAGCTGCTTCATGTCGCGCGAGACATAATACCAATCCTGAGTGCCGAACTGGCTAACAAAGGTCGGGCGGCCCAGCGTACCTTCCACGGACTGGCGGTTGTCAATGCCGGGCTGAATCGAATCGACCAGCAAGCTATCGACCAGATATCCCTGATGTGTGCGCATGCGCGCGCAGCCGGAAAGAGCGAACGCGGCGCAACCCAACGCAAAAGTCAGGGAAACAGTTTTGAAACGCATGCCATTCTCCAGCCAGGCACAAAGACGCGCCATTGCATATCCCGTGCCTTGCCTCCAATATGGGATTGCATCGCACCATACAAGCCATAGTAAGAAGCGGACCACCAAGGCCGCGCGCACAGAGGTATTCTTGTCTCTCATGTCCCTGTTTGATCGCCTTTTCCGCTGGCAGCCAGACCCACGCCAGATAATGCAGCCGCTGTATCAGGCGGTGGTCCACCGCGCGCGCGCGGTGCACTGGTATATTGAGGGACAGGTGCCCGATACGCTGGACGGACGGTTCGACATGATCGCCGCCGTGCTCAGCCTTGTGCTACTGCGGCTCGAACGTGACGATCTACGCCACGAAAGTGTATGGCTCACCGAGTTGTTCGTCGATGATATGGAGGCGCAACTCCGTCAGATCGGCATTGGTGACGTCATCGTCGGCAAGCATGTCGGGCGGATGATGAGCGCGCTGGGCGGGCGGCTTTCCGCCTATAGGGAAGGCCTGGCGCCGCAGAGGCAACTGAGCGATGCGCTGCGCCGCAATCTTTATCGCGGTGAACCTGTGGCGGATGACGCGGTTGAAGATGTCGAAGCACGGCTGCGCGCGCTGGCGGAGGCGTTGGACCGGGCCGACACGGCGCCTCTGGTGGCGGGGGCCTTGCCAACATGAGCATCACTGACGAAGCCACACCGGAATTCAGCCGTATCATCAAGCTGGACGAGATCGGTAGGACGCGCTGGCCTGCCCATGTCGTGGCGAATGAGGCGGAGCGCGTGGCGCTTTCGGTCCGCTTCGCGTTTGCCGCACTCGACAGTCTGGAAGCAGACTATACGTTTAGTCGCGAAAATGACCGTATCCAGGCCACAGGGGAGATTCGCGCCGCGCTCTCTCAGCCCTGCGTGGTCACGGGCGAGCCAGTGGCTGAGACGGTGCGTGAGTCATTTTTCATCCGTTTTGTGCCCAAGGGCGATAACCCGGCTCCCCAAGGGGACGACGAGATCGAGCTGGACGCCGACGAATGCGACCTCATCCCCTATGCGAACGAACGCATAGACATTGGCGAGGCGGTGGCTGAGACGCTGGCGCTGAGTGTCAATCCTTATCCTCGTTCAGAACAGGCGGATACTATCCTGCGCGAGGCTGGGGTACTGAGCGAGGAACAGGCAGGCCCATTTGCCATGCTGGCTGGACTGAAGGGCAAGACATGAGGCGCCATATGAATACGAACGCTCTACCCAAAACAGCGCAGAGCGGACTTTAATGCTTTTCCGGTAATGCCTGCGCGGTTCATTGAGCAGTCATTTTGACTTGCCCATAGTTCTGGTTAGACTGCACGGCATATTCGGCGTGGCAAAGGACTGGCTGCTATGGCTATTTTCATACGTCCCCCATACACACTTGCCGATAGCGATGCGGATGACGAACAACTCTATCTCAATCGTCGCGCGCTGATTACGGGCCTGGCAACTGCCGGGCTGCTTCCCTCCCTCGCATCAGGAGTGCACGCCGCCTCACCCCCTGCCCTTGCTGGCCTTTCTGCGCGCCGCACCCATTCTTTGGATGAAGCCCTCACTGATTATGAGGACGCTACCCATTATAATAATTTCTACGAGTTCAGTGTAAGCAAGGAGGGGCCGGCACAATTGGCGGGAGCCTTGCGCACCGCGCCATGGACTATACAAATCGGCGGCAAGGTGAAGAAACCTATGACGCTGGACGTGCACAGTCTGAGCCGCCAGTTCGGACTGGAAGAGAGGGTTTACCGTTTACGGTGCGTAGAGGGATGGTCGATGGTCATCCCCTGGGTTGGCTTTCCGCTGGCCAAGCTAATCGCGCTGGCCGAACCCCTCGGTTCCGCGAAGTTTTTAGCTTTTCAAACGTTGAAAGATCCCAAGCAAATGCCTGGGCAACGCAGCCAGGTGTTACGCTGGCCGTATGTGGAGGGCCTGCGTATAGACGAGGCGCGCCATCCGCTTACCCTGCTGGCGGTCGGCATGTATGGAAAAGTGCTGCCCAATCAGAATGGCGCGCCCATCCGCCTTGTTGTGCCATGGAAATACGGGTTCAAGTCCATCAAATCCATTGTGCGGATTGATTTTGTCGAGCGCCAGCCACCAACTAGCTGGAATCTCTCGGCCCCTCAGGAATATGGCTTTTATTCGAATGTTAACCCGGAGGTCGATCATCCACGCTGGAGCCAGAAGCGCGAACGCCGGATTGGCGACTGGCTCCCGCGGCGGACCCTGCCTTATAATGGTTATGGGGAGGAGGTGGCGAGCCTCTATCATGGCATGAATTTGCGGCGCTATTTCTGATCTCTATGCGATCCGTCACTCTCCGCCCTTTCTTTCACCTGCTAGTGGCGTTGCCGCTAATCGTACTGGTTCTGAGATGGTCCGCGCTGATCGCCGGGACGAGTTCCCGTATCGCAGGCCTCAGCGCGGAACCGATTGACTTTACTATCAATTATTTAGGATTGTGGGCGATACGCCTCCTCTTGCTGACCATGTGCATAGGGCCACTTGCCCGCAAGTTACGATTTCCATCGCTCATGGCGTTACGACGACCGGCGGGGCTATGGACCTTTACCTATGCACTAATCCATCTGGGTGTATATCTGGGGCTGGATCTGCTGGGCGATCTGGCCTTACTGTGGGAAGATGTGATCAAACACCGCTTCATTCTGTTTGGCATGGCGGCATTCCTCCTGCTGGCGCCTCTGGCTGTTACATCAACGCATCGATGGATAAGAAGAATTGGCGCCAGGCGGTGGCAAAAGCTGCATCGGCTGGTCTATGGGGCCGCTCTGCTGGCAGCGGCGCATTTCATCCTGCGGGTTAAAGGCTTTCAGGTCGAGCCATGGATATATGCCGGTTGTTTCGCGATTCTCTTACTGATCCGCGCTCTTCCCATTTTACGAAAAAAGCTGACATAAAAAGTGTTGTTGAACATGATATGGAAGCCGAAACTGGACGTAAACGATATGCTGGGCAGTGGCCGTGGCGCACTGTTACGATAGCAAAGAATTAACCATGCGGGCCTAGACTGCCAACCATGCCGCACGCATGCGGGTTAGGCGGGTTCTGTGTTCATGCCGTCCCGCTTTTCCCCAATGCTCGGCCGGAAGTTTCTTGATCGGGGGGCGATCCTGTGCAGGCATTGATAGATCAGGCGCTGGAGTTGGCGCGCGCCCTGCCTCCTGCCGACGCGGAGAAGGTCTACCATGAGCTACTGGAGATCGCACCCGGGAATCCAAAGCTGGTCGCGGCTTTGGCGGAAATCTCATCTCCCGGCTCTTCGACAGATGCACCCGCCAATCCTCCGCCCGCAGTGCTGGATAGGGCTGTAACATTGTATGGCCAAGGCCGTTTCGGGGAGGCGCTTGATCATCTCGCACATGTGCAGAACGACTATCCTGACAGCGAAGTGCTGCACAATATCGCCGGCGCGATTTTCGCGGCGAGTGGGGAGATGGACCATGCACTTGCCCATTATGATCGGGCATTGCAGCTAGCGCCGGACTATTATGAAGCCCACAATAACCGGGGTATCGCCCTAAAGTCAGCGCTGCGCCCCCAAGACGCCCTGCACAGCTTTGAGTGCGCCCTCTACTTTAAGCCGGACTATGCGGAGGCGCATATGAACCGGGGCATCGCACTCGGCGAGTTGGGCCGGCGGCATGAGGCGATAGCGAGCCATGACCGGGCGATCAGCCTCAATCCGGATCTGGCGGAGGCCTATAATAATCGCGGCAACATGCTGGCCGCATTGCAGCTCCACGCGCATGCCCTGGCCGATTTCGACAGAGCAATAGCGCTGAAACCCACTTTCGCCGATGCCTTTGTCAACCGGGGCAATGTGTTGAAAGCAATGAACAGGCTGGATGAGGCAATCGCCAGTTGCGACAGTGCTATTGCGCACGCACCTGCACTGGCGCAGGCGCATGGCAACCGCGGGACGCTACTTAAGGATCAGCGGCGACTTGATGAGGCACTTGCGAGCCAGGAGCAGGCGCTCCGCCTTAATCCGGAATCCGCGCTGGCGCAGGCGGAGGTGCGCAATCTGCGCGCGCAGATGTGCATCTGGTCCGAGGAAGATGAGCGCCCCCCCCTGCCGGTAGGGATCGGCACTGACGCAGTGCCTCCCTTCTACATGCTGCATTTCGCGGACGACCCCGCGCGCCAGCTCGAATGCGCGCAGATGTGGTCCGCCGCAAGATATGGCTTCGTCCGCGCAGCACCTCTTGCGCCGCACCCCGCAAAGGACAAGATCAGGATCGGCTATTTCTCCGCCGATTTTCATGGGCATGCGGTGATGTATCTGCTTGCCCGGCTGCTTGAGCTGCATGACCGCGCGCGTTTCGAGATACATGCTTTTTCCTATGGCAAAGAGGTAGAGGACAGCACGCGGGAACGACTCACCAATGCTGTGGACGCCTTCCACCGCATCGGACATCTGGATGACGAAGTGATCGCCGCTCTAGTCCGCGATCAACGTATCGACATAGCTGTTGATCTTAACGGACATACGGAACACACCCGGCCCGGCATATTTGCCGCACGCGTAGCACCGGTGCAGGTCAACTATCTTGGTTATCCCGGCACATCTGGTGCGCCCTTCATGGATTATATCATCGCTGACCGCTTCATCATCCCGGAGGAGCATCAGCATCATTATACGGAAAAAGTCCTTTATCTGCCGCACTGCTATCAACCGAGCGACGATAGCCGCGTTATAGCGGACCGGGTATTCAGCCGGACAGAACTGGGCCTGCCGGAGCAGGGATTCGTCTTTTGCTGCTTCAGCAACAACTACAAGATCAAGCGGCAAGAATTCGACATCTGGATGCGTCTGCTTGGCACAATGCAGAACAGTGTGCTTTGGCTGCTGAAGGACAATATCTGGGCCGCCGACAATCTAAGACGCGAGGCGGAGGCGCGTGGCATCGCGGCATCGCGCCTCGTCTTTGCCGACCGGATTGCGCCAGCCGATCATCTTGCGCGCCACCGCTGCGCCGATCTGTTTCTCGACACCTTCGATGTCAATGCGCATACTACCGCTAGCGATGCGCTTTGGGCAGGGCTGCCGCTTATCACGAAAGCGGGCGAGAGCTTTGCCGCGCGCGTGGCGGGTAGTCTGCTGCATGCGGTCGGCCTGCCCGAACTCGTGACCTCAAGCCCGCAGGAGTATGAAGCGCTCGCGCTAAGGCTGGCGAGCGCGCCCGCAGAACTGACCGCGGTGCGGGACAGGCTGGCGTTAAACCGGCTGGACGCACCGTTGTTCGATACGCCATCCTACACACGGGATCTGGAGCAAATCTATGAAAGGCTAGTCGAAACGCGCGTTTAGGTCCGCTCCGCCATCTGCCGCAGCAACCGCGCTACATCGCGCATCTGTGCTTCGGTGCCAATCGTTATCCGCAAACCCGCGGCCAGATCCTGACCCACCAGCCAGCGCGTCGCGTAGCCCGCCTGCATCAGCCCGTCGAACGCCGCCTGCGCGCTCAAACCACCCAGGAACAGCACAAGCACAAAATTGGCGCTGCTCGGCACGAAACTGAGGCCGAAATTACCGAGCGCCGCCACTTCCTCGCATAGGTAGCGCCGCCAGATGCGGTTGTGTTCGCGGCTGGCTTCGACCCATGCGTCATCCTGGATGGCCGCGATCGCCGCCGCCTGCCCGGCAGTGGTGATATTGAACGGCGCGCGAATGCGGTGCAGCGCGTCAATGATCGGCGCAGCGCCATAGCCCCAGCCAATCCGCTCCGCAGCCAGCCCGTAAATCTTGGAGAAAGTGCGAGTCACCAAAACATTAGACGCGCGCTCCGCCAGCGCAAGGCCATGGTCGTCCTCGTCCGCATCGAGATATTCGGCATAGGCCTGATCGAGTACCAACAGAATGTCGGGGCGCAACCCTGCGTGCAACCGTGCGATTTCCGCGCTCGAGACGATGGTTCCGGTCGGGTTATTGGGATTGGCGACGAATACCACCTTCGTCCGCTCCGTGACGCAGGCGAGGAGTGCGTCGATGTCAGTGCCATAATCCCGGTCCGGCGCTATCACGGGTGTCGCGCCAACGCGCCGCGCGGCGATGTCATAGACCGCGAAGCCGTAACGCACATAGATGATTTCATCGCCCGGCCCGGCATACGCGCTGGCTGCGATATGCAGCAGTTCGTCGGACCCTGTCCCGTAAATCACACGCGCGGGGTCCAAGCCATGACGCACACCAATCGCCTCACGCAATTTGGCGGCGGCAGGGTCGGGATAGGAGGCGAGGTCAACGCTGGCTGCGGCGAAGGCGGTGCGCGCCGAGTCACCCGTACCTAACGGATTCTCGTTGGCGGAAAGTTTGACAACCGGCCGGCCCGATTGATCCGCCGCCTTGCCCGGCGCATAAGCGGTAATGGCGGCGATCCATTCTTTGGGCTGCGGCTCTTTGTTGCTGACGCTGTTTTGCATGACGACACCATAGCGCCGCCAGATCGCGTGGCCAAGCCCTGTTCAACAGACATGGCCCGCAGGCAATCATTCCTAATCCCGTGTTAAACAAGTCCGGCAACGCCGAAATCAATTTTCGTTCCTATGATAAGGGATAACAGCTCGATAGTGCGTTCTGTCGTCATTTCAGGAACTTATATGCTGCACCAAAAGATAGGCCAGGAAAGCGCAATAAATGAGAACATGGACGAGTACTCCCTTGACAATCGTCGTCATGGTTCAGAGCGCTATGTGACCGTTCTCAAGGTTGGCCGCGCAGTTGTGGACGGGCAGGATCAGCTCTGCCTTGTGCGCAATATGTCGCGAGAAGGCGCCAAGCTCGACATCTATCACGAAGTGCAGCAGAACCAGAAGATTACGATAGAGTTGCGGTCTGACAAGGTGGTCACTGGCACGGTGCGCTGGGTAGGCGATCATGCCGCCGGCATCGAGTTCGACAATCCTGTCGATGTGTCCGACATGTTGCAAGGTCGCCCGCAGCGCAGTGTGCTGCGCAAGCTGCCGCGCTCGCCTCGCTTCATCGCACAGGCCCATGCGCATCTCCAGCATGAGAAGGGCACTATCCTGAGCGGCGAGCTGATCAATATTTCGCTCCATGGTCTATGCATGGAAACGGTCGACGAGGCTAAGGTGGCAGATCACGTCGTCGCCAGAGTCGAGGGGCTACCGCCGCGCAGCGCCACCGTGCGCTGGGTGCGCGAAGGTATGGTCGGCTTGCATTTCGATATGCCGATGGGCTTTTCCGAGCTTGCCCACTGGCTGGAGAATCATTCACGCGGGGAATGAAACTGTGCCAAAATCCGCTGGGAGAAAATTTGTAAGCCGCATCGGCCGTCTCCCCGCCTCCCATAATTTACCCTATCGGAAAGTGGAGAGGGAAGAGGGCCGGTTCCTAACATCCTGAACGCAGCACAGCGACCCGTTTCGGATCAGTTGACAACAACCGGCCAAGCGGCCTAGCGCCTCCTCCTATGGATGCTCCTGCCCAGCCAGACGACAGCCGCTTCGGCCTCAACCGGCGCGTTACTCTTGCCGCCCCGCTAATGCTGGATGGTGGCGCGGTGCTAGAAGGCGTAGAGATCGCCTACGAGACTTATGGCAGGCTAAATTTGGAGCGCAGCAACGCCGTCCTCGTCTGCCATGCCACCACTGGGGACCAGTTCGCCGCCAGCCAGCACCCGATTACCGGCAAGCCCGGTTGGTGGAGCCGCTCGGTCGGCCCCGGCAAGCCGATTGATACGGATCGCTATCTCGTCATCTGCGTCAATGTTCTGGGCAGTTGCATGGGTTCGACTGGCCCCGCCAGCCCCGCGAGCGATGGCGCGCCCTATGGCTTGCGCTTTCCGGTAATCACTATCCGCGATATGGTGCGTGCGCAGGTGGCGCTGCTTGATCTGCTGGGGATAGAGCGGCTGCATGCGGTCGTCGGCGGCTCGATGGGCGGCATGCAGGCGCTCAGCCTCGCGGCGCACTGGCCCGGCAAAGTGGACCGGGTGATGGTGATTGCCGCGACCGCCGCCATGCCCGCGCAGAACATCGCGTTTCAGGAAGTGGGGCGGCAGGCGATCATGGCC
Source organism: Sphingobium sp. (assembly GCA_017984895.1). GTDB lineage: Bacteria > Pseudomonadota > Alphaproteobacteria > Sphingomonadales > Sphingomonadaceae > Sphingobium. The sequence continues at coordinate 38,456 of JAGNYO010000003.1, forward strand.
GATCCCAACTGGCAGGGCGGTAATTATTATGGCGCTGGCGCCGCGCCGGATGCGGGGCTGGCGGTGGCGCGCATGGCGGCGCACATCACGTATCTTTCCGAGGAGAGCATGCACGAAAAGTTCGGGCGGCGCTTGCAGGACCGGGCGAGCAAGACCTTCGGTTTCGACGCTGATTTCCAGGTGGAAAGTTATTTGCGGCATCAGGGGGCGATCTTTACCGGGCGGTTCGATGCCAACTCATACCTGTATATCACCAAGGCAATGAGCTATTTCGACCTGACGGAGGAGCATGGCGGCCGGCTGGCGGATGTGTTTGCGGGCACGAAATCGCGCTATTGTTTGGTCAGTTTTGACAGCGATTGGCTCTATCCGACGCGCGAATCGCGCAAAATCGCGCACGCTTTGAACGCGGCAGGAGCGCCGGTGAGCTTTGTCGAACTGTCCGCGCCTTTCGGGCATGACAGCTTCCTGCTCGATGTGCCGGAACTGGACCGGGTGATCGCGGGATTCATCGGATGAGCGTCGCGGCAGTGACAACCCTGCGGCCGGACCTCGCCCTGATCGCCGGCCATGTGCAGCCCGCTACACGCGTGCTCGATATTGGCTGCGGTGATGGCACGCTGCTCGCTGCGCTGGAGGCGGAGCGGGGCTGCGACGCGCGCGGGCTGGAGATCGACCCCGCCAATGTCGCGGATTGCGTGGCGCGCGGGCTGTCCGTCATTCAGGGCGATGCGGATACCGACCTCGGCTATTACCCGGACAAGAGCTTCGACTATGCCATCTTGTCTCAGACCCTGCAAACCACCCGCCGCCCTGACCGCGCGCTGGCTGAGCTGTTGCGCATCGCGCATCGCGGCTTTGTGAGCTTTCCCAACTTCGCCCACTGGCGGGTGCGCGCCTCGCTGGTGTTTGGCGGGCGGATGCCGGTGACGAAGCTGTTGCCCGAGCGCTGGTATGACACTCCCAATATCCACCATCTGACGATTGATGACTTCCGCGCGCTGGTGAAGGAGCAGGGCTGGAGCATCGAGGGGCAATGGTTCCTCAACCGCGGTTACCAGACGCGCCCGGCCAACGCCAACCTGCTGGCGGAACACGCGGTGTTTCTGCTCAGAGGAAGCTAACTTACGCCTGCGTAAATACTCCCAGTCATTCCCGCGCAGGCGGGAATTCAGGGGGAGATTGGGCCTTGGCCACTGGATCCCCGCTTTCGCGGGGATGACGGTGGGTTATAATCGCCCGCGCTATCCGCCTGCCACCGTCATCCCGTCTATCCGCAGCGTCGGGGTATTGATCGCATAACGGAACTCCAGGTCGTTGGCGGGGATCAGCGCGGCGAACATATCCTTGAGTTTGCCCGCAATCGTGATCTCCGTGACCGCATAGGACAGCGCGCCATTTTCGATCAGGAAGCCTGACGCCCCCCGGCTATAGTCGCCGGTCACGGGGTTGACGCCCATGCCGATCAGCTCCGTCACGTAAATGCCGCGCTCTATGCCGTGCAGCAGGTCGCCCGGCGAGGCGGTGCCCGCGCGCATATAGACATTGGAGGCGGAAACGCCCGGCGCGCCGCTGGTCCCCCGGCTGGCATGGCCGGTGGGCTGCGCGCCCAGTTGCTTGGCGGAGCCGCTGTCGAGCAGCCAGCCGGTCAGCACGCCATCGTCGATCAAGGCGCTTGTGTGCGTGGGTAGCCCCTCGCCGTCGAACGGGCGGGAGCGCAGGCCGCGCTTCACCAGCGGATCGTCGATGATCGAGACGGCGCTGTCGAACAATTGCTTGCCCATGTCGTCTAGCAAAAAGCTCGACCGCCGGGTAATCGCCGACCCCGCAATCGCGCCGATGAGATGACCGATCAGGCTGCCACCCGCGCGCGGATCGAAAATAACCGGCATCGCGCCGCCCTTGATCTTTTCCGCACCAAGGCGCGCGATGGCGCGCTGCCCCGCGCGACGGCCAATTTCCTCGGCTTGCTCCAGATCTGCGAGGTGCCGCGCGCTGTGGCTGGCGTGGTCGCGCTGCATCCCTGCGCCTTCGCCCGCCAGCACACTCGCCCAGGTGCCATGCGAGGTCGCTGCATAGCTGCCCGCAAAACCATGGCTGGTGGCGAGCGCGATCTGGCTGCGGCCCATGCTGGCGCCCCCGCCTTCGCTGTTGGTGATGCCGGGGATGGCGCGGGCGGCATCTTCCACCGCCAGCGCGCGCTCCTTGAGCGCGGCGGGATCGGGCAATGTCTCATCCACAATATCGAGCGCGGGCGGCTGCGCCGTCATCAACAGTTCCTGCGGGGCGAGGGTGGCATAGGGGTCTTGCGGCGCCTCGCGCGCCATGGCGAGGCAACGATCCACGAGTGCGGCGAGCGACGCCTGCTCAAGGTCTGATGCGGACACGGTGGCGGACCGCTGGCCCACGAAAATGCGCAGGCCGATCTCCTCGCCCTCGGACTGTTCCACATCCTCCATCTCGCCCAACCGCACCGACACGCCGGTCGACGCATTGCAGACATAGAGCGCGTCCGCCGCATCCGCCCCCGCCTTGCGCGCGGCATCGACAAGAGACTGGGCGCGATCCTGAGCCTGAGCAAGGGTGAGCATATATGGGGCGATCCTGTGTTGGTAAGCCATTGGCCATAACCGGCGGGGCCGGGCCGCGCAACGCTATCCCTGCATTTCCAGCCAGTGCCGCAACAGATGATGCGCCACGGCCATTCGCGGCGGGGCGATGAACGGCGCGCTATCCTCCCCCGCAAAGGCCGCGCGCACATCCTCGGCGCTGGCCCAGAAGGCATGTTCCAGCTCGTTGGTGTCGATCCGCAGCGCATCATCCTCCGCTTGCGCCATGCAGGCGATCATCAGCGAGGAGGGAAACGGCCAGGGCTGGCTCATCACATAGCGCACATCGCGCACCCGGATGCCGGCTTCCTCGTAAAGCTCGCGCGCCACCGCGCCCTCGATCGTTTCGCCCGGCTCGACAAACCCGGCGAGCGCGGAAAAGCGGCGTGCAGGGAAGCGCGGCTGGCGGCCCAGCAACACACGGCCCTGATGCTCGGCCAGCATGATGACGACCGGGTCCACGCGCGGGAAATGCTCCGCTGCACAAGCCCCGCAACGTCTGCCCCAGCCCGCGCGCTGTGGGTGCGTCGGCGCGCCGCACACCGCGCAAAAGCCGTGACGCGCGTGCCAATCCACCAGAGACCGCGCCGCGCCATAAAGGCTCAGTTCCTGAGGCGAGAGGCTGGCCGCCATCTCCCATACGCGCGGGGCAAACTGGCCGCCATGCGGGAGCGCGCCTTGCGCCAAGGCTACGAACAGCGGCGCGCCGGACGCATCCTTGCCCAGCAGGATATGGTCCTCCAGCCGCGCATCATGTGGCAAGGCCGCGCGGGCCAGACCCGCGCCATCCGCAACAGGGTCAAGCCCATCGAGCTGGATGAGGCGCGCCTCCGGCTCGGCGATCAACGCGACAAGCGCCGCAGGATCGGCGCGCAGTTCATCGCAGCGGTCGAGGGTGAAGCAGGAAAAACCGGGGAGAGAGGACGTATCGGGATCAGTCATAGCCCGCCTTCATGACAGCCCGCGCCACCTTTGCAAAGAGGCTGGGCAGGCCCGCCTCGCCGATCGTTTCCAGCGGCCACCATTGGCCGGAGCCGCCCGGCGCGGCTTCCACGGGCACGCACAGGCGCTCCACACTCAGCGTCAGGCGGAAATGGGTGAATACATGGATGACCGGGCGGTTGAGCGCCACCCAGTTTCCGGCAAGCGGCCCGGCATCACGGTCGATCCCCTTGTCCCACCCTGAATCGGGCAGGCCCGCCATGCCGCCCAACATGCGTTTGTCCGCCCGCCGCTCGATCCAGACATGCCCGTCCGCCCGCTCCAGCCACCAGACCGTGCCGTGCCGATGTGGCTTTTCCTGCTTGGGTGGCTTGATCGGATACGCCTCCGCCCGGCCCTGCCGGTGCGCGATGCAGGCGAACCGCAAAGGGCAGAGCAGGCATTGCGGGCTGCGCGGGGTGCAGAGGCTCGACCCCAGATCCATCATCGCCTGCGCGAAATCACCGGCGCGCGCCTCAGGCGTGATCGCGTCCGCGCGCGCGCGGATCAATGGGCGCGCGGCGGGCAGTGGTGTCTCTATCGCGAACAGGCGCGAGACCACGCGCTCGACATTCGCATCGACCACCACCGCGCGCCGGCCAAAGGCAATCGCCGCAATCGCCGCCGCAGTATAAGCGCCAATGCCGGGTAGCGCGCGCAAGGCCTCTTCCGTATCGGGAAAGCGGCCACCATGCTGCTGCGTCACTTGCCTGGCACAGGCGATCAGGTTGCGCGCCCGCGCATAATAGCCCAGCCCCGCCCATGCGGCCATCACCTCCGCCTCGTCCGCCGCTGCCAATGCCTCCACCGTCGGCCAGCGCGTGGCGAACTTCTCGAAATAGGGGACTACCGCCGCCACGGTCGTCTGTTGCAGCATGATCTCGGACAACCACACGCGATAGGGATCGGGCGCTGCCTCGCTGCCCGGCGATGCGCGCCACGGCAGGCTACGCGCGTGGCGGCCATAATGCGCCAGCAGCGCCTGCGCGATTTCGGGTCCGATGTTCTGCTCGACGGGCATGTCTCGGCTATGGCATGATGTGCGCGATGACGGAACCAGCCAAACCGACCTTGCCGAAAAAGCCGCGCAAGCCCGCCGCCGAGCCGCCGGAGCGCATCGGCGGGCCGCGCGCCATTGCGGATCTGATGCCGCGCATCGGCGGCGCCGCCTTCCGCCGCTTCGGCTTCGTGCAATCCAGCATCGTTACGCGCTGGGCCGAGATCGTGGGGGAACGCACGGCGCGGGTCAGCGCGCCCGAATCGATCCGTTTTCCCACCGGCCAGAAATCCGGCGGCACCCTCTCGCTCACGGTGGTGAACGGGCATCAGCCGATTATCCAGCATATCCTGCCCGATATTATCGAACGGGTGAACCGCTTTTTCGGTTATGAGGCCGTGGCGAAAGTGGCGATCCGCCCCGGCGAGGTGCAGGTGCGCGAACCGGAACGTCGCCCGCCGCCCGCCAATCTCCGCCCAATCCCCGCTGACATGGGCGACTCGCTGCGCGATATTGGCGACGCAGAGCTGCGCGCCGTGCTGGAGGCGATGGCGCAGGGGCTTGCCAATACGACGCCGGTGGGCAAGATCGGCTGAGGTTCCTTTGTCGGGGTTTTCCTTGTGCACATGATTCGCGCGCTGCTGCTTTATCTCGCAATCTTTCTATTCCCCGCTGCCGTGCAGGCCGCGCCCGCGAAGGACTGGTCCCGCACCGTCACGCTGACGAAGGAGGGCGCGCACCTCATCGGCAACCCGGCGGCAAAGACCCGCCTTGTCGAATATGTGAGCTATACCTGCCCGCATTGCGCGCATTTTGTGGCGGAGGGCACCGCGCCACTGAAAGCCGGATGGGTGGCGAAAGGGCTGGTCGCGGTGGAGGTGCGCCATCTGGTGCGGGATCGCTATGATCTGGTCGCCGCGCTGCTCGCGCGCTGTGGCGGGGCGGCGCAATTCCCCGGCCACCACGAGGCGCTGTTCGCCGCGCAGCAGAGCTGGATGGAGAAAGCGATGGCGCTGGAGGGCAACCCGCCGGATTATCCCGCCACCATGAGCCAGAGTGCGCGCATGGCGGACACCGCCAGCCGGATCGGCCTCGTCGCATTGATGGCAAAGCGCGGCATTATCCCCCAGCGCAGCCGCGCCTGCCTCGCCGACATCAAGGCGCAGGAAAGCGTGCTGGCAATGACGCGGCGCGCCACACAGGAGGATCATGTCACCGGCACGCCCTCCTTCATCCTTGATGGCGCGCTGACGGACGCGCATGACTGGGCAAGCCTGCGGCCCTTGTTGCCCACGGCCGCAAAGTGAATTACGCATAGGAGCATGACCGTGACCAAGCCTTTCGCCGTGTTGACCCTCCTTGTTCTGGCGGCTGGCCTTTCCGCCTGTGGCGACAAGCAGGAGGCCTCTGCGCCCGCCGCCAATATCGCCGCGGGCAAGGATATCCCCCCGCCCGCAGGCAAGCAGTGGAGCGATGTGGTCGCCATCACCCCGGAAATGGGCGTGGCGATGGGCAATGCGCAGGCGCCGGCCAAGCTCATCGAATATGGCTCCTACACCTGCTCGCATTGCGCCGATTTCACTGCCGAGGCGGCGGAGCCACTGCGCAAGATGGTCAATAGCGGGCGGCTGAGCTATGAATATCGGTCGTTCCTGCGCGATCCTTATGACCTGATGATGGCGCTGCTCGCGCGGTGCGGCGGGGCGGATCCTTTCTTCCCGCTGACCGAGCAACTGTTCGCCAACCAGAAGGATTTCTTTGCCAAGGCGCAGGCGATCGACCCCAAATTCACCGAAAGCGCGGTGAAGCAGCCGCCCGAGCAGCGCTTCGTCACCCTCGCCGGGCCGACCGGGCTGCTCGATTTTGTCAAACAGCGCGGCATTTCCGAGGACAAGGCGAAGCAGTGCCTCGCCGATGCCAAGACCGCCGATGCGCTGGTCAACAAGGCGCAGGAAGGCGGCAAGCAATATACCATCACCGGCACCCCGACCTTCATCCTGAACGGCGCGGTGGTCGAGGGCGCGGCAAGCTGGGAGCTGCTGCGTCCCAAACTCTCGGAGGCAGGCCTCTGAACCGGGCGGGGGGCTTTTTTCTACTGACCATCGCGGCGCGGGGCTGACGCGCCGATGGAAATCCGCCGCCTCAAGCTCTCCGGCTTCAAGAGCTTCGTCGAACCGACCGAATTGCGGGTGGAGCCGGGCCTGACCGGCATCGTCGGCCCCAATGGCTGTGGCAAATCCAACCTGCTGGAAGCGATCCGCTGGGTCATGGGCGAGGCATCCGCCCGCTCGATGCGCGGCGGCGGCATGGAGGACGTGATCTTTGCGGGCACCGCCACGCGTCCTCAAAGGGATTTTGCCGAAGTGATGCTGATGGCGGCAGTCGCGCCGGGCGAAACGATCCCCGCGATCGAGGTCGGTGCCGATGGCGAGCTGGAGGTCGTCCGCCGCATCGAGCGTGGCGCGGGCAGTGCCTATCGGGCCAATGGCAGAGATGTGCGCGCAAAAGACGTGGCGTTGCTGTTCGCCGATGCCGCCACGGGGGCGCACAGCCCGGCGCTGGTGTCTCAAGGCAAGATCGCCGCCGTGATCGCGGCCCGCCCGCAGGAGCGCCGCGCGATGCTGGAGGAGGCGGCGGGCATCGCGGGGCTGCATGTGCGCCGCAAGGATGCCGAGCAGAAGCTGCGCGCCGCCGAGAGCAACCTTACCCGCCTTGATGAAATCCTCGCCGATATGGATCTGCGCGCGGCCGCGCTCCGGCGGCAGGCCAAGGCGGCGGAGCGCTACACCCGTTTGTCCGAGCAGATCCGGGTCGCGGAGGCGCGCGCGCTCTATGCGCGGTGGCGTGAGGCGGACGCCGCCGCCGCCGCCGCCCAAACCGAAGCGAAAACGCGCGACGAGGCGGTGCGAAGCGCGCAGGAACGCCAGGCCGCCGCCGCCGCCCACGCCCATGCCGCAACCGACACTCTCGCCAAAGCGCGCGGCGCCGCGCAGGCAACGCGCGATGCGGCGAACGATGCGGGGCACCGGCTTGCCGCCCTCAAGGCGCGGCAGGAGGAGGCCGAGCGCCGCCTGGCGGACCTCGACGCGCAAGCGCGCCGGCTGGCCGAGGACCGCGCGCGCGAGGATGCGCTGGCGCATGACGCGGCGGACGCGATTACGCGATTGAGCGAAGAGGTGGCGGCGCTCAAAAAGCGCATCGCGGCGGCGGAAAGTGCAATGCCCGGCTATGCCGCCCGCATATCAGCCGCGCAGGAACAAGCACGCGACGCCGAGCTGGAACTGGCCAAGGCGATGGCGCATCAGGCGGGCGAGCAGGCAGAACTGAAGGTGGCGCAGGCCGCGCTCTCCGCTGCGCAAGGGCGGCTGGAACGGGCGGAGCGCGATGCGCGGCGGCTGGTGGCCGAGCTGGCGACGATCCCCGACACCGAACCCCTGGCGGCGCTGCGGGACGCGGCCGAGGCGGAGGCGGACACAGCGCAGACACGCAAGACGGAGCTGGAGTGCGCGCTCGGGCAGGCGGTGACGGAGCGTGACGCCGCCGCACAGGCGCGCTCGGAGGCGGAGTCGGCGCTATCTGCCGCCAGGGCTGTGCTTGCCGCGCTGGAGGGGGAGCATCAGGCGCTGGTCCGCGCGCTCGGGTCAGGCACTGCGGCCAAGGACCGGCTGCTTGATCATGTCAAGGCCGCGCCGGGCTATGAACATGCGCTTGCCGCCGCACTGGGCGATGAGCTGGAGGCGGGGCTGGACGACAGCGCGGCGCGCCACTGGGGCGGGGCGGAAACCCGCGTTGACGACCCGGCGCTGCCCGCAGGAGCGCACGCCCTCCTGGCCCATATATCCGCGCCCGCCGCACTCGCCCGCCGCCTTGCCCAGATCGTGGTGGTGGAGGCTGATAAGGGCCAGATGCTCGCTGTAGGCCAGCGGCTGGTGACGAAGGACGGGGCGCTGCGCCGCTGGGACGGTTTTGCCGCGCGTGGCGGGGATGAGGCCGCAGGCGCCGCCACGGCCCAGCGCCTCGTGCGTGTCAACCGGCTGGAGGCGCTTGGCGCGCAGATGCCCGTGGCGCGCACCACCCTGAGCCAGGCGGAAGCGGTGCTGGCCGAGGCGGTAGGCGCGGCATCCGCTGCTGACGCCAGCATCACGCGCCTGCGGGCCGATCTGACCCAGACGGAGCGCAGCCTTGCCGCGGCCAGCCGCATCCGCGACGACGCCTCCGCACAGATCGATCGGCTGGCCGCCCGGCGCGAGGATGTCGCCACCCGCGCGCGCGCGGCGGAGGCGGAACTCGCCGCCACCCTCGCCGAGCATCAGGCGGCGCAAGCCTCGTGCGCCGATATGCCGGACGGGGCGGAGACGCGGGCGCTGGTCGCCTCCCTCTCGCGCGCCAGCGAGGCGGCGCATGCGCAGGCGAGCCAGCTTCAGGCGGATCACGCGCTCGCCGAACGGGCGCTCGGCACAGACCGCGCCCGCATCGCCGATGCGGAAGGCGAAATCAGGCGATGGAAAAGCCGCTCCGGCGAGGCGGGCAAACGGCTGGCGGATATGACCGCACGAGAGCGGGAAATCGGCGAGGAGCACACAGAGCTGAAGGAGAGGCCCGCCATGCTGGCCGGGCAGGCCGTATCGCTGGCGGAAGAAAGCGCGGGGCTTGTGGCGCGGGCAAGCGCGGCACAGGCGGCAGAAAGCGCTGCCGAGGCCGCGCTACGCAGCATCGAGGATGTGCTGGCGCAGGCGGGCGAGGCATTGGCGAATGCGCGGGAGGCGCGCGCAGGCGCCGCCGCGCGGGCTGAGGCGGCGCTCGCTCAGCGCGTCGAGACTAACCGGCTGTGCGGAGATCGCTTTGCATGCCCGCCTCCCGTGCTGCCCGAGCGGATGGGCTTCGAGAGCGCGGGCATCGGCACGGCGCAGGCCGAGCAGGCCGGGCTGGAGCGGCTCACCCAGGAGCGGGAACGCATTGGCCCGGTCAACCTGATCGCCGCGCAGGAGCTGGCCGAGCTGGAAGCGCAGCAGGAAACGAGCCGCACCGAAAGCGCCGAAATCGCGCAGGCGATAAATCAGTTGCGCGGCTCTATCGGAAGCCTCAACCGCGAGGGGCGCGCCCGCCTTCTGGCCGCATTCGAGGCGGTGGACCAGCATTTCCGCCGGCTTTTCACCGCGCTGTTCAACGGGGGGCAGGCCCGCTTGGAACTGATCGAGAGCGACGATCCACTGGAAGCCGGGCTGGAAATCCTCGCTCAGCCGCCCGGCAAGAAGCTCTCCACGCTCACATTGCTATCTGGCGGAGAACAAGCATTAACCGCTGTAGCACTTATTTTCGGACTTTTTTTAACCAATCCAGCACCAATTTGTGTACTCGACGAGGTTGATGCGCCGTTGGACGACGCCAATGTCGAACGGTTCTGCGACCTGCTGGACCAGATGGTACGGGATACCAATACCCGCTACCTCATCGTCACCCACAATGCCGTGACCATGGCGCGCATGCACCGCTTGTTCGGCGTGACCATGATCGAGAAGGGCATCTCGCGGCTAGTCTCGGTCGATCTCGGCGGCGCGGAGGAACTGCTGGCGGCGGAGTAATTTTTGTAGTTGCGAAAATTATTGACGGCCGGGGGTTTTTGTAGGTATAAACGTTGCGCTGAAACCGCTCGCCCGCTTGAGAAACTTTGAAACGGCACAGGGTGCGGCATGCGGATAACATACGATGAGGCTAAGCGTCTAAGGACTCTAGAAAGCCGCGGCCTTGATTTTGCCGATGCAGGCCAGATTTTTGATGATGCCCATTTCACACAGGAGGACGATCGATACCACTATCCAGAACTGCGCTATCAGACTTATGGCCGGATCAATGGTCGGCTGGTCATGATCGCATGGACTCCTTCTCCGCGTGGTATTCGGGTCATATCGATGAGAAAATGCAATGAACGAGAGCAGAAAGCCTTTGCCATCCGATTGGGATGAGAACGATCTGCCAGAATGGACGGAGGATCAGTGGGATCGCGCCGCGATCTGGCATGGCGACAAGCTCATTCGCCCCGCGAGCGGCACGCTCACCAAGCCGGGGCGACCGCGCCTCGAACATCCCAAGCAGCAGGTGACATTGCGGCTCGACGCGGACGTGCTTGAGAAACTCCGCGCTACCGGCAAGGGCTGGCAGAGCCGCATCAATGCGGAGCTGCGGAAAATTCTCGGTCTTTAGAAAGCATCGCGCCAAAAAAGCGGCGCAACACCAAAATCTTAGAGCGCGCCGCCTGATTGAGATTGATGCAGCGCGCTTTAACTCGCCCCCACCACCACGCAGGCGGCGAACATCAGCAGCCCGGCAAAGCGATTGGCGCGGAACAGGGCAAGCGCATTGGCACCCTCCGGTTGCAGGCGCGCTACCTGCCAGGCCAGATGCGCCGCCACGGGCAACAGCGCGGCGAGCGCCAGCGCATCGGGCCGCGCGCACCAGATCGCGCCTCCCCACAGCACCAGCGCCGCCGCATAAAAGCCGCCCACGCCCGCGCGCACATGCTGCCCCATGGCGAGCGCGCTGGAGCGGATGCCAACCAGCGCGTCATCCTCCCGGTCTTGCAGCGCATAGATGCTGTCATAGCCCACCACCCAGCAGATGCTGCCCGCATAGAGCAGCGCGCCCGCCAGATTGATACCGCCGGTGATTTCCACCCAGCCGACCAGCGCCGCCCAGCTAAAAACCAGCCCCAGCCATGCTTGCGGCCACCATGTGATCCGCTTCATAAAGGGATAGCCGGCCACCAGAATCAGGCTGGCCAGCGCCACGAGCTGCGCCTCCCACCGCAAGTGCAGCAGCACGACAAGGCCGACGCAACACAAAGCGCCCATCCACAGCGCCGCAAATGCCACGCTGACCCGCCCGCTCGCCACCGGGCGGGAGGCGGTGCGCGCCACCTGGCGGTCGAGATCCCGGTCGATGATGTCGTTCCAGACGCAGCCCGCGCCGCGCATCGCGATGCTGCCCAGCAGGATCCATAGCATCATCCGCCACTGCGCCAGCCCATAGCCGGAGAGCGCGAGCGCCCAGGCGCCGGGCCAGAACAACAGCCACCAGCCAATCGGCCGGTCCAGCCGTGCTATGGAGGCGAGATCGCGCGCACGCGCGGGCAGCAGCGCCATCAGCCCGCGCACCTCGCTGTCTGGCACGATGGCGGCTTGCATATTGGCCTTTTCTGCGTCTTGGGACATGATGCAGTTCCTTAGGAGAAAGTTCCGTATGCCCGCAACCCCCGCCTGGCCGCCGCGCAGCGCCCCGCGCCTCCATGTAGAGGCGGATCTGGGCACTGGCGCCTGCGTGCCGGTGGAAGGTAATGCCGCGCATTATATCCTTTCCGTGATGCGGGCGAAGGAGGGGGACGCCGTATTGCTGTTTAACGGGCGGGATGGCGAATGGGCCGCGCGCGCATCGCAGATCCGCAAGCGCGATCTGGTGCTGGAGTGTGTAGAGCAGACCAAGGCGTTAGAAACTGTCCCCGATTTCTGGTTGTGCGTCGCACCGATCAAGAAGGGCAGGATCGACCTTGTGGTGGAAAAGGCGACCGAGCTGGGCGTGGCGCGGATCGTTCCCGTACTCACCGCCCGCTGTGTGGTGGACAGGCTGAACGGGGAGCGACTCACCGCGCAGATGATCGAGGCGGCGGAACAATGTGGCCGCACCACCTTGCCCGAGCTGGCCGAAATGACGAAGCTCGACGCGTTGCTGCGTGACTGGCCACAGGGACGGGCGCTGTTCTTTGCCGATGAATTGGCCAGCGAAACGGGCAGCGCGGCCATGCGCGATGCCTTTGCTGGCCATCCCGGCCCGGCGGCGGCGTTGATCGGCCCGGAAGGCGGCTTTACCAGGCAGGAGCGCGAGACCCTGCGTGCCCACAGTGCCACGGTGCCGATTGCGCTCGGCCCGCGTATCCTGCGTGCAGAAACGGCCGCCATCGCCGCCACCGCCTGCTGGATGAGCCTCAATGGCGACTGGACGGATTGATGATTATTGCATCACGAAAATACTCTTTGTGCGGCGAGCCAATTGATTGCGTGCCCGCCCCTTCCTATGTGCAGCGCACAACAGGGGTAGGCTGACCGAATGAGCACCAGAACGGAAACAGGGGCGGACGATCCCGTCATCGAAACGCGGGATCAGCTGATCTCCGTGTTTGCGCGCGGGGAAAAGCCGCCGGAGCGCTGGCGCATCGGCACCGAGCACGAGAAATTCGTCTATCGCACGTCAGACCACCGGGCGCCTTCCTATGACGAGCCGGGCGGCATCCGCGATCTGCTTGCTGGTCTGGCGGCGGATTATGACTGGCAGCCGGTTTATGAGGGCGCGCATGTCATCGCCCTTGCGGGAAGTGACGGCACGATCAGCCTCGAACCCGCCGGCCAACTCGAACTTTCCGGCGCCCCGCTTGAAAACCTGCATCAGACCTGCGCCGAAACAGGGCGGCACCTGTGCCAGGCGAAGGCGGTGGGGGACAAGCTCGGCCTGGGCTTCCTGGGGCTGGGCATGTGGCCTGACAAGAGCCGGGCCGAACTGCCGGTCATGCCCAAAGGGCGCTATGCCATCATGCTGCGCCATATGCCCAGGGTGGGGTCGATGGGCCTCGACATGATGCTGCGGACTTGCACCATACAGGTTAATCTCGATTATCAATCTGAAGCCGATATGGTTAAAAAGTTCCGCACCTCGCTGGCGCTGCAACCGCTCGCCACCGCGCTGTTCGCCAATTCGCCGTTCACCGAAGGCCAGCCCAACGGCATGCTTTCCTATCGTAGCCATATCTGGTCCGACACCGACCCGGCGCGCACCGGCATGCTGCCCTTCGTGTTCGAGGATGGTTTCGGCTATGAGCGCTATGCCGACTATGCGCTCGATGTGCCGATGTATTTTGTCTACCGCGATGGCAAGTATATCGACGCCGCCGGCCAGAGCTTCCGCGATTTTCTGGAGGGTCGCCTGCCCGCCCTGCCCGGCGAGAAGCCGACCATCGCGGACTGGAACGACCATCTCTCCACCGCCTTCCCCGAAGTGCGCCTGAAAAGTTTCCTCGAAATGCGCGGTGCGGATGGTGGGCCATGGGGGCGCATCTGCGCACTGCCCGCTTTCTGGGTGGGGGTGCTCTATGACCAGGGTGCGCTCGATGCCGCGTGGGATCTGGTGAAAGACTGGAGCATGGATGCGCGGCAGGCGCTGCGCGATGCCGTGCCCCGCCTCGGCCTTGATGCGCCGGTGCCGGGCGGGCGGACACTGAAAGACATCGCGCCGCAGGTGCTGGACATCGCGAGGGCGGGCCTGGCGGCACGCGCGCGGCTAGACGCCAGCGGCAACAACGAAACCGGCTATCTAGCCACCCTGCACGATATCGCGGCACGGGGGCAGACGCCCGCCGAGGCGCTGCTGGCGCGATATGAGGGCGCCTGGGCGGGGGATCTTGCCCGCGTCTATGCCGAGGAGAGTTTCTAGGGCCAAGACCCGCTCTTGTTTCGGCAGGCAAGCCCGCCTAGATTGAGGGCATGGGCGAACCACGGCATCAGCATAATCTGGAAGGCGCCAGGCTGCGCACCGCCGCACAATCCGCGCTGGAGGCCCATGGCGAGCAATGGACCGCCATGCGCGCCAGCATCTATGACGCACTCGCCGTCCAGCCGCGCCCTGCTTCCGCCTATGACATCGCCGATGTGGTCAGCCAGGCGCGGGGCAAGCGGGTGGCGCCCAACAGCGTCTATCGCATCCTCGACCTGTTCGTCGCTTCCAACCTAGCCACTAGGGTGGAAAGCGCCAACGCCTATCTCGCCAACGCCCACCCCGGCTGCCAGCATGACTGCATTTTTCTCGTGTGCCTCAACTGCGGCAAGGCGATCCATGTCGATGACGACAGCCTGACCGCGCATCTGCGCAATCAGGCGGCGCAGCACGGTTTTGCGCCAACCCGTGCGGTGATAGAGGTGCAGGGCCACTGCAAGGCCTGCGACACTGCCTCTTGATACAGGTTTCAATCTGACGCAAGGCGTTCGACAATATGGGCCGCAAGGACTATGCTGGCGCACGGAGTATCCTGTTTCATGAACGATCGCCCCTCAACCCCGCTGCTCGATCAGGTCAACGATCCCGTCGAGCTGCGGGCGCTGAAACCGGAGCAACTCCCTCAACTGGCCGACGAACTGCGGGCTGAAACGATCAGCGCCGTGGGCACCACCGGCGGGCATCTCGGCTCGGGCCTGGGCGTGGTCGAGCTGACGACCGCTATACACTATGTGTTTGATACCCCGCGCGACAAGCTGGTGTGGGATGTCGGCCACCAATGCTACCCGCACAAGATCCTGACCGGCAGGCGGGACCGCATCCGCACCCTGCGGCAGGGCGGCGGCTTGTCTGGCTTCACCAAGCGGGCCGAAAGCGCGTATGATCCTTTCGGCGCGGCGCACAGCTCCACCAGCATCAGCGCGGCGCTCGGCTTCGCGATCGCCAATCGGATGCAGGATCAGCCCGGCAAAGGCATCGCGGTGATCGGCGATGGCGCGATGTCAGCCGGCATGGCCTATGAGGCGATGAACAACGCGCGCGATGCGGGCAACCGCCTCGTCGTGATCTTGAACGACAATGATATGTCGATCGCGCCGCCGGTAGGGGGGCTGTCCGCCTATCTGGCCCGCCTTGTTTCCAGCCGCGAGTTTCTGGGCCTGCGCGATCTCGCCAAGCGTTTCGTGCGCCATCTGCCCCGCCCGCTCCACAACGCCGCGAAAAAGACCGACGAATTCGCGCGCGGCATGGCGATGGGCGGCACCCTGTTCGAGGAGCTGGGCTTCTATTATGTCGGCCCGATCGATGGGCACAATCTCGATCAACTGATCCCCGTGCTCGAAAATGTGCGGGATATGGCGGAAGGGCCATGTCTCGTGCATGTCGTCACGCAAAAGGGCAAGGGCTATGCCCCTGCCGAGGCAGCGGACGACAAATATCATGGCGTGCAGAAGTTCGATGTCGTCACCGGCGCGCAGGTCAAGGCGCCTCCGGGGCCGCCGAGCTATACATCCGTATTCGCGCAGGCGCTGATCGACGAGGCCGCGCGGGATGACAAAGTCTGCGCCATCACCGCCGCGATGCCGTCTGGCACCGGGCTGGACAAATTCGCGGAACGCTTCCCAGACCGCTGCTTCGATGTCGGCATTGCCGAGCAACACGCCGTGACCTTTGCGGCCGGGCTGGCGGCGCAGGGGATGCGCCCTTTCTGCGCGATTTATTCCACCTTCCTGCAACGCGCCTATGACCAAGTGGTGCATGATGTCGCGATCCAGAACCTGCCCGTGCGCTTTGCGATGGACCGGGCGGGGCTGGTGGGCGCGGATGGCAGCACCCATGCGGGCAGCTTTGACGTTACCTATCTCGCGACCCTGCCCAACATGGTGGTGATGGCCGCAGCCGATGAGGCGGAGCTGGTGCATATGGTGCACACTGCCGCGTGCCATGACGATGGGCCGATTGCGGTGCGCTATCCGCGGGGCAACGGGCTGGGCGTTGCCTTGCCCGAGATACCCGAGCGGCTGGAGATCGGCAAGGGCCGGGTGGTGCGCGAGGGCAAGAAGGTTGCCATCCTTTCGCTCGGCACGCGGCTGGAGGAAGCGCTGAAAGCCGCCGATGCGCTCGATGCGCGCGGGCTTTCCACCACGGTGGCCGATCTGCGCTTTGCCAAGCCGCTCGACGAGGCGCTGATCCGCCGCCTGCTCACCACGCATGAGGTCTGCGTTACGGTGGAGGAAGGCAGCATCGGCGGGTTTGGCGCGCATGTGCTGACGCTGGCAAGCGACGAGGGATTGATCGACACCGGCCTCAAACTGCGCACCCTGCGCCTGCCAGACATCTTTCAAGATCAGGACAAGCCCGAAAAGCAATATGCCGACGCGGGCCTTGATGCGGATGGCATCGTGACCACTGTCCTCTCCGCCCTGCGCCACAACAGCGCGGGCGTGAACGAGGCGATAGCCTGAACACTACTCGAAAAATTGGACTGCTCGGCGGATCGTTCAACCCCGCGCATGGCGGACACCGCGCGATCAGCCTCGCCGCGCGCGCCGCGCTGGGGCTGGACGAGGTGTGGTGGCTCGTCTCGCCCGGCAACCCGCTGAAATCCAAAGCAGGCATGGCGCCCCTCTCCGCCCGCATAATGAGCGCCCGCAAGCAGGCGCGCCGCGCGCCCATTCGTCCCACGGCAATCGAGGCGCAATTAGGCACATGCTACACGGTCGATACCCTGCGCGCGCTCGTCCGCCGCTATCCGCGCCACCGCTTCATCTGGCTGATGGGGGAGGACAATCTGCACCAGTTCGGCCAGTGGAAAGACTGGCGCGGCATTGCGCGCATCATGCCCATTGCCGTAATCGCGCGTCCGGGCTATACAGGTTCAGCTCGCGGCTCTTCCGTCACGAGCTGGCTGCGGCGCTTTGTCCGGCCCGCACGCCTGCGCAGCAACTGGACGAACTGGAGACGACCGGCGCTCGTGCATTTGCGCTTTCGCCCTGATCCACGGTCGGCAACCCTGCTGCGGCAGGCTATCCCTCTCTGGCACCGCCAACATGAGGGCGCGCAGAGGCGCGATCTCATCACGCATCGCATGATCCCGTTAGAATCCAACCCATGAAGGAGCAGTCTTGACCCCCACCCCCAGCGCCAGCGCACCGGCACCCGCCAACGCCGGTCCCTCGCCCGAACACCTCCACGCCCTGGTGATGCAATCGCTCGATGACGATCAGGCGCAGGAAACCATCTCCATCCCCCTTGCAGGCAAAAGCAGCATCGCGGACCATATGGTGATCGCCTCGGGGCGATCCTCGCGCCATGTCGCGGCGATGGCGCAGAAGCTCGCGGAGCGCATCAAGAAGGACACCGGGCAGATCGCGCGGATCGAGGGACTGGCTACCGCTGACTGGGTGCTGATCGACGCGGGCGACGTGATCGTCCATCTGTTTCGGCCAGAGGTGCGCAGCTTCTACAATCTGGAACGGATGTGGGGCTTTACAGATGCTCCCGTCGCACCGGCCCAGGCAACCGCACACTGAGATGTGTGGCTGAGGCGGCATATGCCCGCCACGGAGCGAGACAGGGATAAGCTATTGGCAAACCGCCATGGAGGCCGCCGATGCGTTGAGGCCCGTGCTGTCATAATATCCGACCGCGCCATCGGCGAAGGAATGGATGACGATCGAACGACGCGGCACGGTTAAGTCCTTGCGCTCTGAGCCGGCATGCAACAGGTTTTCATGCCATATCAGCACCGTTCCCTGCCGGGGACGATAGACGACCGGCTCATACTTCTTTGCCATGCGCGCCCATTCCGCCCCGACTACCTCGACAAAATCCGTCCACTCGCCGTTGGTAATCTTGGGCATATCGTGGTCTGCCATCCGCGCGCGCTTTTGCCGGTGGCTGCCGGGGTAAACCAGCAATTCTCCGCTGTCAGGCTGTATATCCTGCAAGGCGATCCATGTTCCGCACATATAGCCGGCGGGAAAGGGGGTGAGATGAATGGTGTCCTGATGCATGCCCTGCTGGCTGCCAAACACGTAAGTCAGCGTCTGACAGGGTCTGGCTCTCGCTGCGAAAATCAAGTCCACATAACGGCGATGGCGTTCGTCGAGCCATAATTTGCGGATCGCGCTGTAATGCAGGTGCAGATGCTCTATGCGCTGGCTCGATCCATATTCATAACCCTGATATCCCGAGGCAATGGCCGCGTCGATTTCCGCATTGACCTGCCCGACAAGCTCCGCGTCGATCAGATCTTCCAATATGAGGAAGCCCTGCTCCACAAACTGGCGGAGATTGTCCGCCTCGGTCTGGTCGACACGGCCCTCTTCCAGCAGGTGCGCAATATGATCGAGCGCGTCGGGCCTGTCGAACCAGGCACTATGCGCGTCATAGGGATAGAGCCGGGAATCGCAGTGGCCCGCAAAGAATGTCGGTGTGCCATGATCCCGCATCGCGCGGGCGACTTGCCCGTGTAGCGCGCCACGGTGCGCGACCTCGAGATCCAGCTTTTTGCTGAACACCTGTCCATCCTCGCACATCTGCCTGATCGTGATGCTGTTCTTGCCAGCGGGGAGAAGATGCGTGTGGATATTGACGACAACCTCCTCCGCGCCAAAGGCACCCAGATGCGTTTCCGGCGCCTCGGCCTCGCTCGACAGTATAGAGAGGGCGGAGGGCCGGTCTAGCTTTAGCTTCAGGCGCACGATTCCGGCAAAACTCTCGGGATCTTCGACAGAAGCAATATGCAGGGGGTCGGATTGCCGGTTAAAAAGCCGTTTGAACATCAGGATCAGCCCCAGAGAAATAGGCTTGTCGTCTAAGAGCCCGTTTGGAAATTCGCTTTTCCAAACGAATTTCAGAGGCCGCACCAGCCCGCTCCCCCACCCAACCACCCAAAACAGCGTAAAATATTTGGGTGGTTGGGTGCGGGAGCGGGCCGGCACCGCTTTTCCAAACAGACTCTAATGCCTTTGGTGGAGGCCCGCAAGAAAACATCAGCCGAAGAATGCGCCAAAGCGGAATGGCCAGCGGCAGCGCGCCACGCTCCCCGCTTTCTTCCGGCGGCATAATCGCCTATCGCGGCTGCCATGCTGCTTCACATCCTTGCGCGCGGGAAGATCGGCCGCTCAGCGGAGGCGGAGCTGGTCGATCGCTATTGCAAACGCATCAGCTGGCCGATGCGCATCAGCGAACTGCCGGACACCGGGGGGAAGCTGCCCTCCCCCGCCGCGAGTCCGTTCGTCACCGTGCTGCTTGACGAGAAAGGCAAGCAGCTCTCCTCGATGGAATTTGCCGAGCATCTTTCCGGCTGGCGCGACGCGGGTATGCGCGAGTGCCGGCTGATGATCGGCGCAGCGGACGGCTTCGGCGCGGAGGAACGCGCGCGGGCAGATCTGCTGATCGCCTTCGGTCGGATGACCTGGCCACACATGATGGCCCGCGCAATGCTGGCCGAGCAGCTCTGGCGCGCGACATCCATCCTTGCCAACCACCCCTATCATCGCGAAGGATAGGGCATGCGGGCGGGACGGATAACGAGGAGCATGACAGGCGTGGCGGCGCTGCTGCTGTGCGCCATGCCGCCGCTTGGCGCCCAGCAGGTGATCCTCACGGGCAAGGCGACCAGCATCGCCGAGCAGAAACGGGCGCTGGCCCAGGCCACCGCCCAGGCGCTCACGGCCCGCCGCCTCTCACACCAGATGGAGGCCCACGCGAAAAGTGCCCGCGCGGAAGCCGACCGGCTTAATGCCCGCGCCGCCGCGCTCGCCGCCCGTATCCAGCAGAGCGAGGCTGAGCTGCGCGCAGGTGTGATGCGCATCGCGCTCATCAATCGGCTGATTGCGGATCAGCGCACGCGGCTTGCCGCAAAGCAGGGGCCGCTGGTGCGCCTTGTCGCCGCCTTGCAGAGCGTGGCGCGCCGCCCGCCGGTGCTCGCACTGCTGCAACCGGGCAGCCTTGTTGATGCAGTGCACATGCGCGCGGCTTTCGCGCAGATTCTGCCGGTGATCCAGCAGCGCACCGCCGCATTGCGCGCGGATCTTGCGCATGCGCGCCAGCTCAAGACACTGGCTGTGACGGCAGCGGCGGCGCAGGTGCGCGGGAAGGAGAGCTTGAAGCAGCAGCGGCTGGCGCTGGGCAAGCTGGAAGCGGAAAAACGCCTCGCCTCGCGCGGGCTGGCGTCTGGCGCGAGCCTGGAGGCGGAGCGTGCCACCGCATTGGGCGAAGAGGCGCGCGACATTGGGGCGCTGATGCACGAGATCGAGACGGCGGGAGATATCCGCGCCCGCCTCGCCAGCCTGCCCGGCCCACAGCCGCGCCCCGGCATGCTCGGGCAGCCCGCCCCGCCGACACAGGAAGCCCCCGCCGCCGCCACCACCTCCTCCCGCGCAGGGACAGCGCCCGCCTACAGACTGCCGGTCATGGGCATCATCGTCACCGGCATGGGCGAAGTCGGCCCCGGCGGGGTCAGGGCGCGCGGCCTCACCATCGCCGTGCAGCCGGGCGCGCAGGTCGTCGCCCCGGCAGACGGGCGGATCGCCTTTGCCGGTCCATATCGCGGTTTTGGACAGATCCTCATCCTCGATCATGGCGGCGGCTGGGCCAGCCTCATCACCGATCTTGCCCATCTCTCGGCGCGGGTGGGGCAGAGCGTGGAGCAGGGTGCACCGCTCGGCGCAGCCAGACCGACAGCAGGCGGCAGTGGCAATCCCACGATCACGGTCGAGCTGCGGCGGCAGGGGCGGCCGGTCGATATCGTCGCGATGACGACGACCCGCTCCTGAACTCTCCCCCCTCGCGCCCTCCCGCTCCGGCTTTCGCCGCACAGGCGAAAACAACGCTTTGCGCGGAGTCGCCTTCTCCCTATAACCGCGCCAAAGACATGTGGAACCTGAATATATGACATCGCATTTTCTTCGTAACGCCGCCGCGATTTCGGCGCTGGCGCTGATCCCAGCCGCCACCGCCGCCCTGGCTGAAGCGGACGCCACCAATTACGCCGCGATCGGCGAGTTCATGGACGTGTTCCAGAAGGTGCGCTCGGACTATGTCGACAAGGTGGACGACGACAAGCTGATCCGCGGCGCGATCGCGGGGATGCTGTCCAGCCTCGATCCCCATTCCGACTATCTCGACGAGAGCGACTATCAGAATCTCGCGATCAAGCTCGAAGGCTCCTATGGCGGGCTGGGCCTGTCTGTCACCACCGAGGAAGGCGCGGTCAAGATCATCGCGCCGATCGAGGACACGCCCGGCTATCGCGCAGGGCTGAAGTCGGGCGATTATATCACCCATATCAATGGCGAGCTGATCTATGATGTTTCGCTCGACGAGGCGGTGTCGAAAATGCGCGGGGCGGCGGGCACCGCAATCAAGCTCACTATCGTGCGGCCGGGACGGGACAAGCCGTTCGATGTCGATCTGGTGCGCGAGAAGATCGACCTGAAACCCGTCAAATGGGAAGTGAAGGACGGCGTCGGCATCATCAATATCAACGAATTTTCCGCCAATACCGGGGCTGACGTGCGTGATGCGGTGCGCGGGATCGCCAAGGCGCTGGGGCGCAAGCCGACCGGCTATGTGCTCGATCTGCGCTCGAACCCCGGCGGCATATTGGGCGAGGCGGTCGGCGTTTCCGGCGTATTCCTCGATGGCGGCGAGGTGGTATCCGACCGCGGGCGCAACAAGGCGGATATCCGCCGCTATTATGCCGACAAGTTCGATGATGCGGGCGGGGCGCCGGTCATCGTGCTGATCGATGGCGGCTCTGCCTCCGCATCGGAAATCGTCGCTGGGGCGTTGCAGGATCATCATCGCGCGCTCGTCATGGGCGAACGCAGCTTCGGCAAGGGCAGCGTGCAGACCGTCATCCCGATCAGCGAAACGACCGGCATCAAGCTCACCACCTCACGTTACTACACGCCGTCTGGCCGCTCGATTCAGGAAGGCGGCATCAAGCCCGATGTGCGGGTGCCGCAATTGTCCGACCCCGACTACAAGCTGCGCCAGCCGGTGCGCGAATCGGATCTGCGCCGCCACCTGCTCAACGAAGCCAAAGCCGCCGATCCCACGCTGGAGGAAGATAGCAAGACCGATCCGCGCTTCGCGATGACGGCGGAGCAGTTGAAGGCCAAGGGCATCACCGATTTCCAGCTCACTTACGCGGTGCAAACGATCGGGCGGCTCGGCAAGGCGCCGGTGAAGGGCGAAAAGGGCATGGATGCGCTCCGCAAGGCGGCGCAATAAACCTGCCCCTCTGGCCGGGTGAGATCTATTCATGCGCGGTTCGGCTTTGATCCAGCACAAAGCGCGGATGACGCCGCCCCGTTATCGGATTATAGCAACACCATGACGCCATCCGCCGCCCTTGCCCGCGCCCGCCTGATCGCGCTGTTGACGCCCGCGCTGCTGCTGGGCGGGGCGCTGGGGTCGCAATATGTGGGCGGCCTCTATCCGTGCGAGATGTGCATGTGGCAACGCTGGCCGCATCTGGTGGCGATCTTTTTCGCGCTGGATGCCTATGCGCTGAAAGCCCGCCCGCCGATCGCGCTCCTGTTCACCGTGTTCGCCGCGCTGGCGATCGGGGTAAGCGGCGCGATTGGCGTGTTTCATGCTGGCGTCGAATATGGCTGGTGGCAGGGGCTGACCGAGTGCGCGGCAAGCGGGAGTGGCGGCACTACACAGGACATGCTGAACAGCATCCTCAACACCCCGCTGATCCGTTGCGATGTGCCGCAATGGACGTTGTGGGGCATATCCCTCGCGGGGTTCAACGCGCTTTTCTCGCTGGGCGCAGCGGGTGCTGTTGCCGCATTGGTGCTGCGCATGAAGAGAGCAGGATCATGACCGATTTCCCCCGCCCCGTGAAACCCCGCAAGGCAAACCGCGCCGCCATGCTGCGCGTCGATCAGGCGGGGGAGTATGGTGCGACCCGAATTTATGCCGGGCAAATCGCGGTGATGGGAGACAGGCACCCGCTCGTCCGCTCGATCAGGGCGATGGCAGCGCAGGAAGAACGCCACGCAGAGCATTTCGACGCGATGATGACGCGGCGCGGCGTGCGCCCGACCCTGCTTCAGCCGATGTGGGATGTGGCGGGCTTTGCGCTGGGCGCGGTCACGGCGGCGCTGGGACCGGAGGCGGCCATGGCCTGCACCGCCGCGATCGAGACAGAGATCGATCGCCATTATTCGGAGCAACTGGAGCAGTTGGGAGATACTGACCCGGAACTTGCCCATGCCATTCACGATTTTCAGGCGGAGGAGGTAGAGCATCGCGACACCGCCCTTGCACAGGGGGCGGAAAACGCGCCCGCCTATCCGCTGCTGTCGGGCGCGATACGCCTGGGCTGCCGCGCCGCCATAAAGCTATCGAAGAGGATATGAGATCATGATGAGAACAGCTACCATCGCCGTCGCACTGGGGCTTGGGGTATGCGCGCCCATATATGCGCAATCTGCTCCCGCCGGGCCAGACGATGCACGCGTGCGTCAGGTGATTGTCTATGGCGATGATCCTTGCCCGGTCGGCGAGGGAGACGAGATCCTCGTCTGCGCCCGGCAGGAGGAAAAGGACCGCTATCGCATCCCCAAGGAGCTGCGCGGCGAGGAAATCGGTTCCACCAAGAACGAGGCATGGACCAGCCGCGTCCGCTCGATCGAATATGTTGGCGTGGGCGGCACACAAAGCTGCTCGCCAGTAGGCAGCGCCGGTTTCAGCGGCTGTTTCTCCAAGATCGCAAAACAGGCCAAGGCCGAGCGGCAGGGGATGGGCGACAAGAGCTGGTCCGATCTGGTCGCAGCGGAGCGCGCGAAACGCCTGGGCACCATCGACGCGGATTCGCAAGAGATAGAGGCGCGGGTGAAGGCCGAGGAAAAGGCGAAAGCAGCGTCAGACGCGCAGGCAGGCGGTGATACAACTGCCGCGCCCATGGCTGAGGAAAAATAACATCAGGGCGGGCACTCAGTCCGCCCTATACCAGCCCCAGCCGGCCCAGCTCCGCCGCCATCATTGCGGGAAGGCTATCGCCGGCCAGCTCGCCGTCGCCCAGATCGCGGGGCGCGTCCTTCTCCTCCAGATAGCGCCAGCCCTGATGCGCGCGCTTTGGCGCCGGGACGACCGGGATAAGGCGCGGCTCGATCTTGAGCCAGTAGCGGCCCGCCTTGTTATCCTCGAAGCCGATCAGCGGACTGCGCCCCACGATGAGGCCGCCATGAATCCAGTAGAGCGAGCCGCCGACCAGTTCGTCCATGCGCTTGGGCGCATAACGGGTGGTGAGGTGGGCTTCGCCGTGCTCCTCCTCGGCGCGGCGCTGCAACCGCGCGGTGAGATCAGCAACACTGTCGCAGCCAAACGCGATCTTGGTGAGGTGCAAGGGCATGGAACAGAAATGGCCTGAGAGCAGCGGCTGTTCAAGCGCCCGCGGTCAGGCCCGCCAGCGTTGCCAGCCCGAGAAAGGCGAAAAAGCCCATCGAATCGGTGATCATCGTCACGAAAATGGAGGAGGCCACCGCCGGGTCGGCATCGTAACGGTCGAAGATCAGCGGGATCGCGGCCCCCGCCACCCCGGCCGTGACGATGTTGGTGAGCATCGCCGCCGCAATCACTCCGCCCAGCGCCGGATTGCTGAACACGAGGGCGACACCGATGCCGATCACCACCGCCACCGTCGCGCCATTCAGGAACGCGACCCTGATCTCACGCACAATGGTGCGCCAGGTGTTGGACGCGGTGATCTGGTTGGTGGCGAGCGCGCGCACCGTCACCGCCATCGTCTGGCTGCCCGCATTGCCGCCCACGCCCGCCACGATCGGCATCAGGGTGGCGAGCGCGACCATCTGCTCGATCGTGCCTTCAAACATGCGGATGACCGAGGAGGCGAGCAGCGCGGTAAGCAGGTTGGACAGCAGCCAGCGCACCCGCGCCTTATAGCTGTCCATCACCGGCTCGTTGATGTCGCCATCGCCCGCACCGGAGAGGCGCAAGATATCCTCGCCAGCTTCCTCCTGAACGATATGGAGGATGTCATCGACGGTAATCATGCCCACCAGCCGCCCACCGGGATCGACCACGGCGGCGGAAATCAGCGCATATTTCTGAAAGCGCAGCGCGACTTCTTCCTGATCCATATCGACCGGGATCAACGTCTGTTCCCGCTTCATCACATCAGCGATAGCGACCCAACGCGGGCAGGTGAGCAGCCAGGACAGCAGGCAGCAGCCAACCGGGTGATGCGCGGCGTTGACCACGTAGATTTCCCAGAAATCGCTGGTCATTGCGCTGCCCTCGCGCAGGAAATCGACCACCTGCCCAGCCGACCAGTGCTCAGGCACAGCGACGAGATCACGCTGCATCAGGCGCCCGGCGGATTCTTCCGGATAGGACAGCGCGCTCTCGATTGCGGCGCGGTCCTCCGGCTCCATCGCGTCGAGAACCGCCTGCTGGTCCTTCGCCTCCAGATCCTCGATCAGCGCGACGGCGTCGTCGGTATCCAGCTCGGCGGCGATCCCCGCCACCTGAGCAGGCTCCATCTCCTCGATCACGTCATCACGGACATAATCATTGAGTTCCGAGAGCACTTCGGCGCCGACAAGATCACCCAGCGCGGCGATCACATCACTGCGCTCGTCCGCCGGGGTCAGCTCGATCAGGTCGGCAACGTCCGCGGGGTGGAGCGGGGCGACGAGTTCGCGCGCGCGTTCGCTATCGCCCGCCTCCACCGCGTCACGCACGGCGGCGACATATGCGGGCTTCAGCCGATCGTCCTCGTCATGCCGGGATTCCTGGGTGGCGACGGCCTCTTCCACGAGGCCGCTGTCGTCAGCGGGATGGTCGGCGCGCGCGGAAGAAGCGTCGGTCCCGTTCATCAACGCCTCCTTCGGTTGCCAGATCATCCATCATCGGGCTGCTTTCGCGCATGGCCCGGCCAATTGCAAGGCGATTTGCCTTTTCCTGCGCGCGCAACCCACTATATGGGCCGCACGTAAGGCAATCTGAGACGGAGACGAATAATGGCCGACGAAACCCTGACCCTTTCCCTAGACAGCGGCGGCGATGTCGTCATCCGCCTGAGGCCCGATCTTGCGCCCGGCCATGTCGAGCGCATCACCACCCTGGCCAACCAAGGCTTTTACGATGGCGTGGTGTTCCATCGCGTGATCCCCGGTTTCATGGCGCAGGGCGGCGACCCGACCGGCACAGGCATGGGCGGCTCCGAACTGCCGGATATCAAGGCCGAGTTCAATGCCGAGCCGCATGTGCGCGGCGTCTGCTCGATGGCGCGGGCGCAAAACCCCAACAGTGCCAACAGCCAGTTCTTCATCTGCTTTGACGATGCGACTTTCCTCGACAAGCAATACACCGTCTGGGGTGTGGTAGAGAGCGGCATGGAGCATGTCGACGCCCTGCCCAAGGGCGAGCCGCCCGCCAAGCCCGGCAAAATCCTCAAGGCTGCCGTCGCCTGAGGGCGCATTCAAGCCTGATATGAGAATGAACGAGAAGGCGGGGCCGCGGCTCCGCCTTTTTGTGTTGGGCGGATACAGGACCGCCTTTCGCAGGCGTCAATCTCTGCTTCATCACCTGTGATATATTTGCAACGATACCGATTTTTACCGCTTCTCCCGCCATGTTCTTGCGACGAGCCGTGCAACAAAGCCACCACCCCCGGCATTATGAACCCGCAAGCGCGGCCAAGGAGCATCGGCATGGCTGATGGTACGGGTGCGGCGCGACTTCGGGTCCAAACCGAATGTAGTTTCAACCAACACAAGGCGAGATAATATGAAGACACTGCTTTTCGCGGCGCTGATGGGCGCGAGCATGGTTCCTGGCGTGGCATTGGCGCAGGACGACACCACCAGCGACTCGGGCGTGCCGACCAACACCCGTTTTCAGCCCTATTTCGGTGTCATGGGCGGGTATGAGCGTTTCGACACCGAGCGTAATGGCTTCGGTATCCCCGGCGGCACCGAGGGTGGGCTGGTCCAGGGCGTAGTGGGCGCCAACATCGATCTTGGTCCGCTCACGCTTGGTGGCGAGGGCGTTGTCGCCAAGGGATTCAAGGGCGACATCGACTGGGAATATGGCGCGATGGGCCGTGTCGGCATCCGCGCCGGCAAGGACAGCATGTTCTTCGGCAAGGCGGGCTATCGCTGGGTCAACCTCGATACCCAGGGCGTGAACGGCAAGGATCTTGACGGCACGGTCTACGGCTTTGGCGCGGAACTTTCGCCGGTCGATTTCGGCATGGCGGAAGGCGACAACAGCAATATTCGGTTGAGGCTGGATATCGACACCATGGGCAACTTCCGTTCCATCCGGCCGATGGCCGGTCTTGTCGCCAAATTCTGACCCACGTCTCCTCCCCCGGCTGCATAGCGACCGGGGGAGGAATTTTATCCGCTGTTGCGCAGCGCTGTTGCGATGGCGTTGATGGAAAGCTCGATGCCTTCCTTGATACGGGGATCATCCTCACCGCTGCGGTGGCGCTTCAGCAACTCGACCTGCAACAGGTTCAGCGGCTCGATATAGGGGAGCCGCAAACGAATAGAACTGTCGAGCGCGGGGTTATGCTCAAGGAGGCGGCTCTGTCCGGTAGCGGCCAGGAGGCCATCATGCGCCTGCTGCCATCCCTCCCGGATACGGGCAAAGATCGCCGCACCCGCCGCCCGGTTCTCCACCAGCGGCAGATACTGCGCGGCAATATCGAGATCTGACTTTGCCAGCACCATTTCCATGTTGGCCAGCGCCGATTGCAGGAACGGCCATGCCTGCGTCATCTCAGCCAGCAGCGCCTTGTCGGCAAAGGAGGAGAGCGCCGCGCCCACACCATACCAGCCGGGCAGCATCACCCGCGCCTGCGACCAGCTGAACACCCAGGGAATCGCGCGCAGATCCTCTATCGCATCGCTCTTCGTGCGGCTCGCCGGGCGGGAGCCGATCTTGAGGCCGGATATTTCCTGGATCGGCGTCAGTTGCCGGAAGAAAATCCTGAAACCTTCCGTCTCATAGACCAGCCCGCGATAAGCGGCAAAGGCCATGGCGGAGAGTTGCTCCATCGCGGCGGCGAAGCGGGCCGAGTCTCGTTCCCCCAGCTTTTGTGGTTCCAGCGTGGCGAGCAATGTCGCGGCTGTCATTGCCTCCAGATTGGCAGCGGCAACATCGGGCGTGCCGAATTTCGCGGCGATGACCTCACCCTGCTCGGTAATGCGGATGCGCCCCTGCACCGATACGGCAGGCTGCGCCCGGATCGCGGCGAAGGCCGAGCCGCCCCCGCGCCCCACCGCGCCGCCGCGCCCGTGAAAGAGCTGCATCGCGACCCCTGCCTCCGCAAAGACCGGGGCCAGCGCCTCGCTTGCCTGATAGAGGCTCCAGTTGGAGGTGAGATAGCCGCCATCCTTGTTGCTGTCGGAATAGCCGATCATCACTTCCTGATAGCCGCGCCCGCGCGCCAGCACGCCGATCTCTGGCAGGGCAAACCAGGCGCGCATGATAGCGGGCGCTGCCTCGAGGTCGGCGATGGTTTCGAACAACGGCACCGGCATGATCGAGCAGGTGACGGACGCATCGCAGGCAGCCTCGGCGCGCTCGCCCCCGCCCCCGCCCTCGCTTACCCCGTCGGCCACGCGCCACAGGCCGACTTCCTTGAGCAGCACCGCAACCTCCAGCAGGTCCGACACACTTTCGGCCTTGCTGATAATATATTGCTGGATCGCGGCAGGGCCATAAAGGGTGTGCGCCTGCGCGGCGGCTTCGAGGATCGCCAGCTCGCTTGCCGTTTCCTCGCTGTAGAGGGTGAAGCGCGAGCCGAGCGGCCGGTTGGTCTTTAGCTCGCGCCTGAGCAACACCACCCGTGCGCTTTCATCGAGCGCGCCATAGCCTCCCTCCACCCCGGCATGGCGCAGCAGTTCCGCCACCACGCGCTCGTGCACCGCGCTGTTCTGGCGCATATCGAGCGTGGCGAGATGAAAGCCGAATGTCTCCACCGCGCGGATGAGCCGGCCCAGCTTGCCGCCGGTAGCGAGCATGCCCTCGCCCCCGCTTGCCAGACCCTGCGCGATAGTGACAAGATCGGCGCGCAGCTCCGTGGGGCTGGCATAAGGCGCCCCCTTCAAGGCCGACGGACGCGGCGGCGCTTTTCGGATCAGCGCCTCATGGGTCGCGGCGAGGCGGGCGTAGACCCCCGAAAGGGCGCGGCGATAGGGTTCGTCCGCACGGCTGGGGCTGGCGTCTCCGCTTGCCTCTGCCAGTGCAAGCACCGCGGGCGGCACTGTCGCCAGCTCGGTCGAGATCGACAGCTCTGCACCGAGCGTATGCACGCCATCGAGATAATATTGCAGCGCCGCTTCGCCCCCGCGCGCGAGGACGGAGCGCAACTGCTCCGCCTGCACATAGGGGTTGCCGTCGCGATCACCGCCGATCCAGTTGCCGATGCGCAGGAAACTGGGCGGGCGGTGGCCCAGCTCCCGCTCCCACCGCGCATAGAGCGCCGGCAGGGCAGGCAGGAACACATCACGGAAATAGGCGAGGACATTGTCGATCTCGTCCTGCACATAGAGGCGCTCGCGCCGCAACGGCCGGGTCTGCCACAGCAGCGCGATCTGGCGCATGATCGCCTCGTCGAGCGGCTCGCCCTCCTCCGTCTCGGCGTGCTCCGCATCGCGCAGCCGCATCAGTTCGGCAACGCGGTTCTTGTGGTCGATCATCGACTTGCGGCGCACTTCGGTGGGGTGCGCGGTCAGCACCGGCGCGATCAAGGCTCCCCCGAGCATCTCCATCACCTGCTCACGCCCGATGCCATGGCGCGCCAGCTCGGCCACCGCCTCGGCGAACGACGCGCCCATATCCGCCCCGGCGCCCTGCCGGTCCTCCGCCAGGTTGGACAGCATTGAAAATAACATGAAGCCGCGCACGAACGACAGCGTGTCATCGAGGCTCAGCGCATCCAGCCCGGTATCGGCGAGATGCGCGCCTTCCACTCCGCGCGCCCGATCCACCGAGGCGGAGCGGATATATTCGGTCTGTCGGTAAAGTTTGTCACCACCATACGCACGGATCACGTCGCCCAGCAGCCGCCCGAGATAGCGGATGTCCGGGTTTTGCGTGATCGTCGTCTCCGGTGCAGCGGAAGGAACGGATCGGTCAGCCATAGCGGCTCATGTTGCACCGCGGCATGGATGGGGTCAAGGGCGCCGATCCGACACCCCTGCCCTATTTTCCATTTATGGAGAGAAATTCGAGGGCTTCGTGCGCGGGGATGAAAAAATTGATGCTTTGCGGGGAATTACTGATCCGCACGCCCTTGACAGTGATGCCGACAACATCCCCTCGGGCATTGACAAGCGGACCGCCACTGTTGCCGGGGTTAACCG
This sequence comes from Sphingobium sp., assembly GCA_017984895.1. Taxonomy (GTDB): domain Bacteria; phylum Pseudomonadota; class Alphaproteobacteria; order Sphingomonadales; family Sphingomonadaceae; genus Sphingobium. The sequence continues at coordinate 68,944 of JAGNYO010000003.1, forward strand.
ATACGTCGCTTTGCAAAAAGCCATACCCATCTTCTATACGCCGGGCAGAAATGACGCCTTTGGTGACACTGTTCTGATATTTGGGGTCCAGCGGCGCGCCAATGGCATAGACATCTGCACCAACTTCAATCGCTTCTTGCTCAATCCTGAGCGCGGCCCTGTCACGCGCCACTCCCTTAATCAGGGCTATGTCTCGTCCCTTGTCCACACGCACGACTTCGCCAAGCTCCTCCAGTCCGTCCGACCAGCGCAGCTTTACATATCGTGCGCTGGCGACGACATGACTGTTGGTAAGAAAATAGCCTTCGCGAGAAATAAGAAATCCGCTGCCATGCCCGGAACCGGATTGAACCAGCACGGTGCTGCCCACCGCTTCGGACAGGTTCCTGACAGCTTGGGTGGGCAGGTTCATCATGACCGGCGGCTGGCCCGCATCCGGCCTTCGTGAGACGATCGCTTCCCGTCGCTCACCGATCAGATACTTCCGCATATCCTCGGTAGCGGCAAGTGCCCTGACATTCTCTCCAAAGGCGGTAACGATAAGACTGCTGATACCCCCCGGGTCCGTCTTGCTCTGCTTATAGCCTTGGCGTGTTGTCACTCTAGCGACGACGGTGCGGTTGATCCTGTCATAGATCTGCCATTCCACATCCATGAGGGCTGTCCCTTTCGCGGAATGGCTGTCACCCAGCCCGGAGTGGGGATAGCAGGCATCGACAGACATCATATTGATCGTGCCGCCGATCAGATATTCGGCACGCGCATCCCCTTCGGCATCGAACAGATCACTGGATGTGCTGACGACATCATAACCTAGTGCCTGCAACTGATCTCGGAAGGCGTCGTCAAACTCCTCGGTTGACAATTCTCCACTGCGGCCTTTCCATGTCAGGGGATAACCGCCAATACATAACAGCCCCAGTTTGACCTTGCCTATTTTTGTTCCGCGCCCTTGCTTGAGCTTGAGCCTTGCGAGCTGCACCGGACGTGTCTCGGTAGAGGTGGGTAATGCCTCGACCGACGCAGACCGCGGGATGGAAATAGGCGAAGCGGAACTTGGGGAGCTTATCAGAAAAGGGATGATCGCAAACATAGTCCAGCGCATGATATCGCTGCCTCGGATGGAGGAATCCAGTTCCTAATTGCCCGCAGCGACCGGGGTGGCCGACAAGGATTCCTGGACAGGAGAGGGAGCGGAAGAAGGAGACACTGCCGGCGTGGGCGCGGGTGCATCCATCGCAACGCGCGTAAATATCTCTTTCTCGATGCGCTCGAACGCATCCCGATACACGATGGGATCGATGATAGGTGCCTCATCTGTAAAGGAATTGCGGGATTTCCCTTCGGACATAACAAAATTGAGGCGAATACGCGTGTATTTTGATCCCCTCGATTCGATGAACGCGGAAACAACCGGAACTTTCTTCTTTTGACCAAAGCCGAACCAGATATTGTAGGTCATTTTCTGCGAACTGGACCCCATGGCGGTAATGAGGCCTGTCGCTTTATCAGCGGTTTGGATGCGGTAGCCCGAATCTTGCAGCACAGTCATCACTGCGGGAAACGCTATTTCAGGCGTGATTTCCAAATCACGCGCCTGAATTTGCTGTAGCTCGAGGCCGGAGATTTCCAGCTGCTTAGCCGTTGCCGGAAATGCCGCAAACAAAGCAGCCGCCAGCGCGATGATGGTCTTGTTCATATTATTCTCCCCCAATCAGAATGAGCTGCTGCGGCTTTTGAAGTCGACAACCTTCTTGTCAGGGCCGAATTTGATAATGAGTGTCATGGTTCTTTGCGTCTGACTGGCTTTTGACTTGGAGCTGCCAAATCCCAGGCCGCCACCCCCGCCCACGCCGCCGCCGCCCGCTCCCAGCAACATTCCTATCGAGAACCCGCTGGAGCCAGAAGTTGCTACGGTCGCATGACGATCATATACCCATACTTCCTGGCCCGCCGCATCCAATGTCGTTATATTAGGCGCGCCAAATGCTTCCAGCACCTCAGACTGGGTAGTGGTGCCCAAATGCAATGTCATTTGAGCCATGCCATGAGTCAAATTATTCTGTGCATCTCCATCAGTCCGGGACATGGCCGACGCGGAAGTGAGCGCAATAAACAACAGTCCGCCAATTATTACATGCCTCATATCGCCCTTACCCCCCTTGGATGCGTATCGCTTATGCTAGCAAAACATTATTGATAATGCATCCATAATACTTACCCCAGCGCCTTCTTCAGCAATTCATTGACGACCTGCGGGTTGGCCTTGCCCTGCATGGCCTTCATGCTCTGGCCCACGAAAAAGCCGAACAATGCTTCCTTGCCGGCCCTATATTGCTCCACCTTGTCGGTGTTGTCGGCGAGGATCTTGGCGATCACTGCCTCGATAGCCCCGGTGTCGGAGGTCTGCTTCAGCCCTTCGCGTTCGACGATCTCCGCAGCGCCCCCGCCTGTCTCCAGCATCTTTTCCAGCACCTGTTTGGCGATCGAGCCGGAGATGGTGCCATCGCCCACCAGCGCCAGCAGCTCCGCGCCAGCTTCCGGGGCAACGGGCGAACCTTCCAACCCCTTGCCGAGCTTGTTCAGTGCGCCAAACAGCTCTGACAGCAGCCAGTTCGCCGCCGCCTTGGCGACATCGCCCTGCGCCTTGCCTTGGCGGGCCGCCGAGGCCGCGACCAGCAGCTCGAACCAGCGCGCAGTCTCCGCGTCCGCCGTCAGCGTCGCGGCGTTATAGGGCGAGAGGCCCAACTCCGCTTCATAACGGGCGCGCTTGGCGTCCGGCAGTTCCGGCAAGCTCGCGCGGCATTCGTCGAGGAATGCGTCCTCAAGCTCCAGCGGCAGGAGGTCCGGGTCCGGGAAATAGCGATAATCGTGCGCGTCCTCCTTGGAGCGCATCGAGCGGGTCTCATTGCGATCAGGATCATAGAGGCGCGTTTCCTGCACCACCGTGCCGCCATCCTCGATCAGATCGACCTGTCGGCGCGCCTCCTGCTCCACCACCGCCATGACGAAGCGCACGGAGTTTACGTTCTTCGTTTCGGTGCGGGTGCCGAGTTGGCCGCCCGGCTTGCGGACGGACACGTTCACGTCAGCACGCATGGACCCCTGATCCATATTGCCGTCGCAACTGCCGACATAGCGCAGGATGGTGCGCAGCTTCGACAGATAAGCCCCCGCCTCCGCCGGAGAGCGCATATCGGGCCGCGAGACGATCTCCATCAGCGCGACGCCGGAGCGATTGAGATCGACATAAGAGCGCGTCGGGTGCTGATCGTGCATCAGCTTGCCCGCGTCCTGCTCCACATGGATGCGCTCTATGCCGATGATCTTGGTCTGCGCATCGGGGTTTTTGTCATCAAGGCTGATCTCGATAGCCCCCTCGCCGACGATGGGGTGATAGAGCTGGCTGATCTGATAGCCCTGCGGCAGATCGGCATAGAAGTAATTCTTGCGGTCAAAGCGCGAATATCGGTTGATCTGCGCGTTGATCGCCATGCCGGTGCGCACCGCCTGGCGGATGCATTCGCGGTTCGGCACGGGCAACATGCCGGGCATGGCGGCATCGACAAGCGAAACCTGCGTGTTCGGCTCCGCGCCGAAAGCGGTGGCCGCTCCGGAAAACAGCTTCGCCTGCGTGGTGATCTGCGCATGGACCTCAAGGCCGATCACGACCTCCCACGCGCCGGTTGCGCCCTGTATGCGATAGGCTTTTTCCATCGTCTCGCTCACCACCATTTCTCCGGCCGCGCATTGAAGCCCGCGCGTTCCTCCAGCGCCAGCGCGGCATTGAGCACGCCCTGCTCATCGAGCGGCTTGCCGATGATCTGGAGGCCCAAGGGCAGCCCGTCCTTCGTCAGCCCGCCGGGGACAGACATCGCCGGAAGCCCTGCAAGCGACGCGGGCACGGTGAACACGTCATTCAAATACATCGCCAGCGGGTCATCCTGCGCCTCGCCCAGCGGGAAGGCGGCGGAGGGCGCGGTGGGGGTGAGCAGCAGGTCGCATGTGTCCCACGCCGCCTCGAAATCCTGGCTGATCAGCGTGCGCACCTTGCAGGCCTGCGTGTAATAGGCGTCGTAATAGCCCGCACTCAACACATAAGTGCCAATCATGATGCGGCGCTTTACCTCATCACCAAAGCCAGCCGCGCGGGTCGCGGCGTACATATCCTGCAGGCCCGCGCCATCGGGCAGCACCCGCTGGCCATAGCGCACACCGTCATAGCGGGCGAGATTCGAGGAGGCCTCGGCGGGCGCGATGATATAATAGGTCGGCAGGGCGTAGTGTGTGTGGGGGAGGGACACCTCCACCACGTCGGCCCCAGCGTCCCTCAGCCATGCGATGCCCCGGTCCCACTGCGCGGCGACGGCGGCGTCTATGCCATCGGGCCGATATTCCTTGGGGATGCCGACGCGCTTGCCCTTGAGGCTGGAGGAAAGGTTCGCCTCCCATTGTGGCACGGCGACATCGAGCGAGGTCGAATCCTTCGCGTCGAACCCTGCCATGGCTTCCAAGAGGATCGCGTTGTCCTTCACAGTGCGCGCCATCGCCCCCGCCTGATCCAATGAGGAGGCGAACGCGACAATGCCCCAGCGCGAGCAGCGGCCATAGGTCGGTTTGATGCCCGATATGCCGGTGAATGCGGCGGGCTGACGGATCGAGCCGCCGGTGTCTGTGCCGGTAGCGGCGGGGCAGAGCCGCGCGGAAATGGCGGAGGAGGAACCGCCCGATGAGCCGCCCGGCGCGAGGTCTTTGCCTGATGCATCGCGCCACGGCGAGATCACGTTGCCGAACGCGCTCGTCTCGTTGGAACTGCCCATCGCGAACTGATCGAGATTGAGCTTGCCCAGCATCCCCGCGCCCGCCGCCCAGAGCTTCGCCGAAACGGTCGACTCATAAGGTGGCACAAAGCCTTCGAGGATGTGGCTGGCCGCTGTCGTCTGCACACCTGCCGTGCAGAACAGGTCTTTCATGCCAAGCGGCACGCCGGACAGCGGCTTGAGTGTGCCGGAAGCGCGCGCTGCATCCGCCGCGTCCGCCGCGCTAAGCGCCAGTTCGGGCGTCTCGACGATATAGGCGTTGAGTGCGCGGCCTGCCGCGACCGAAGCGTTGAACGCCTCCGCCACTTCGCGCGCAGAGAATGCGCCCGCCGCGACGCCATCGCGGATGTCCGCGACTGTCAGGTTGGTAAGATCGGTCATTATTCGATCACCTTGGGAACCGCAAAGAAGCCGTGTTCCGCCTGTGGGGCATTGGCGAGTATCTTGTCCCGCACATTGCCGCCGGTCAGCGGATCGGCGTTCACCACATCGTCGCGCAGGCGCAGATGGTTGGGGATCACGGCGGTCATCGGCTCGACGCCGGAGACATCGACCTGCCCCAGTTGCTCGACCCAGCCGAGGATGTTGTTGAGTTCGGGAACCAGCCGTTCGGCCTCGTCGTCTGAGACGGCGATGCGCGCAAGGCTGGCGACTTTCTTGACGGTGCTGCTATTGATCGACATGGCAATGGCCGATAGCCCGGCTTGGGAAGCCTGCGCAACAGCAAAAGGACACGGATCATTAGCGAGCGCGCCCTCATAACGACACGCGCGGCCGATTTTCGCGATGCCCTGCCCGATGGCGGGCGGCTGATCGGCATGGATGTGGGCACCAAGACCATTGGCCTCGCGCTCGCCGACGCGGGCTGGACCATCGCGAGCGCGGCGCACACCATAGCGCGCGGCAAGTTCAGCAAGGACAAGGCGACACTCGCGGCCTTCATGGCCGAGCAGCAGGTTAAGGGCATCGTCATTGGCCTGCCCCTCAACCTCGATGGCACCGAAAGCCCGCGCACACAGGCTAGCCGCGCCTTCGCCCGCAATATGGCGGACCTTGGCTTGCCCCTTCTCCTTTGGGATGAACGCTGGTCGACCCAGGCTGTGACGCGCATGATGATCGAAGCGGACACCAGCCGCGCCCGGCGCAGCGCGCTGGTCGACAAGCTGGCGGCGAGTTATATCCTGCAAGGGGCGATCGATGCGTTGCGGTTTTGATGGGGTTGCAGAATATCTTGCGCCTCTCGGCTGCCTGCCCTAAGGCACCGGCTCATGCCGAGCGAAACCGAAGTGCCTGCTGGCCAGACCCGCCCCGCTAATTCCGGGGGCAGAGACGCTTTCCCCCATCGCCACCTTCTCAGCATCGCGCATCTGAAGCCCTGGGAAATCCGTTTCCTGCTCGATGAGGCGGAGCATTGGGTCGGCGTTAATCGCGGCGCGGCGCAAAAGCATGATGACCGGCTTTCTGGCCTCACCCAGATCAACGCGTTTTTCGAGGCGAGCACACGCACTTTGCTGAGCTTCGAGATCGCGGGTAAGCGCCTCGGCGCAGATGTGGTCAATATGCATGCCGCGACATCGAGCGTGAAAAAGGGCGAGACGCTGATCGACACGGCGGTGACGCTGAACGCCATGCACGCCGATGTGATCGTCATCCGCCACGGCAGCTCCGGCGCGGTGCAGCTTATTGCCGACAAGGTCGATTGCCCGGTGCTGAATGCGGGCGATGGCTGGCACGAACATCCGACACAGGCGCTGCTAGACGCGCTCACCATCCGGCGGCGGCGCGGTTATATCGAGGGGCAGATCGTCACGATTTGCGGCGATGTGCTGCACAGCCGGGTCGCGCGCTCGAACATGCTGTGCCTCGCGGCGCTCGGCGCGCAGGTGCGCGTCGTCGCTCCGCCTACGCTAATGCCCGCTGCGGTGGAATGCATGGGCGCGACCTCCTTCAACCGGTTTGAGGAGGCGCTGGAGGGGGCGGACGTGGTGATGATGCTGCGCCTCCAGAACGAGCGGATGGACGGGGCCTTCATTCCTAGCCCCCGCGAATATCACGCGCTCTATGGCCTGACGCCGGAGCGGCTGGCGATCGCCAAGCCCGATGCGCTGGTGATGCACCCCGGCCCGATGAACCGGGGCGTGGAGATTACCAGCGGCGTGGCGGATGACCCGGAGCGCTCCGCCATTACCGAGCAGGTGGAGATGGGCGTGGCGGTGCGCATGGCGTGCCTTGACGTGCTGACTCGATCGGCGCGAAGAGTGGAGGGGTGGACTTGAACAGCCCGACCAACAAAAACTCTGGGGTGGACTTGAACAGCCCCATAATCGCCATCACCGGCGGGCTGCTGGCGGACCCTGCTCAGGACGCGCCACAAAGCGGCACCTTGCTGATCGCGGGCGATGCCATCATCGCCTGCGGCGTAGTCGATGTGCCGTCCGACGCGGAGATTGTCGATGCGACCGGCCTTGTCGTAGCGCCCGGCCTCGTGGACCTTGGCGTGTTCAAGACCGACAAGCCCGCCTTCCACTTCGGCGGCATCACCCGCGCCGCGCTGATGCCCGATCAGTCCTCGCCGCTCGATGATGTCGGCCTCATCCGCGAGGCGACGCGCAAGGGCAAGCCCGATTTCTGGGTGCACCCGATAGCGGCGGCGACCAAGCGGCTGGAAGGCACGGAGCTGGCGGAAATCGGCCTGTGTCAGGCGGCGGGCGCCAAGGCGGTCGGCACCGGGCGGAGCTGGATCGCTGATTCGGGCGTGATGCATCGGGTGCTCGCCTATGCCAGCGGGTTGGGCCTCACTGTCATAGCGCATGCCGAGGACGCCGGGCTGGCGGGCCGCGCCGTGGCGACGCATGGCGAGACGGCGACGCGGCTCGGGCTGGCGGCGGCGCCTGCCTGCGCCGAGGCCATGGCGATGGCGCGGGACATTGCGCTGGTGCGGGAAACCAAAGCTGCGATCCATTTCCGGCTCGTTACCACCAAGGCGGGGTTCGATCTCATCCGCGCGGCCAAGGCCGAAGGGTTGCGTGTCACCTGCGGCATTTCGCCCGCGCACCTGTTTCTCGCCGACAATGCGGTGTCGGATTATCGCACCTTCGCGCGCCTCTCTCCGCCGCTGCGCTCTGAGGATGACCGCAAGGCCGCGCTGGCTGCCGTGGCGGATGGCACGATCGACGTGATTACCTCCAGCCACGATCCGCGCGGGCCGGAGGACAAGCGCCTGCCCTTTGCCGATGCCGCGCCGGGCGTGGCGGGGGCGGAGACGCTGCTGGCGCTCTCGCTCAATCTGGTGCGCGATGACGTGATCGGCATTACCGGGCTGATGCGGCTGTTATCCGCCAATCCGGCGCGCATATTGGGCGTGAACGCGGGCAGTTTCGCGGCTGGAAGCCCGGCGGATATCATCTTGATCGATGCCGATACGCCATGGATCATCGACAGCAACCGGATGGCGGCGGCGGCGGGCAATACTCCGTTCGACAAGCTGCCGGTGCAGGGCCGCGTCCGCCGCGTGATGAAGGGCGGCGTCTTTTACCGATAAAAAAGGGGAGCCAGACCATGATCGTTTCATGTGGATCGCCTGAAACGTGAATCATGGTCTTATCCAAAGTGAGAGCCTGATTCACGCCTTTGTCGAGCGCCTATGACGCTTCAATCAAAGGCGATCAGTCTCTGAGGCTCCCCGTTTGGGAGAAGAGGGTAAAGCCTAGGGTCAGGACTCATAGCCAGAAGAGGACAGTGGCGGCGAGAGCGATGGCGGAGAGGAAGACTGTTGGGCATCTGTCGTAGCGGGTTGCGACGCGACGCCAGTCCTTGAGGCGGCCAAACATGA
>JAGNYO010000042.1 GCA_017984895.1 Sphingobium sp.
GGGCAATGTCGGCCATCGCCATATCCTCAGCCGACAGCGGTATCAGGGACGGAAGCGGAGGGGCGGGCTGCGTCCTTTCCGGCGGTTGCAGCGCGCGTTCGGTGTAGCGGGCTTGTTGAACGCTTTTCCGGCTCGGCGCGGGCGCGGGTTTTTCCGTGTCGGCGGGCGGCGACAGCGTGAAGGTGGAGAGCGATGCCCCGTCTGACCGACGGGTGGGCGGAATATGGCCCAGCGTCAGCAATATCAGCACCAGCGCAATTTCCAGCGCAAGCGCCAGCAACAATGCCGTGGCGCGACGGCCCATCTGCGCCCTCATCCGTGCGGGCAGCAAAGGAGGGAAGCCGCGTTCAGGGCGTGGCACGGAAAAACAGGCCGGTTTCTGTGAAGTGATGTGCGACTATTTCTTCAGCCCGAACAACCGGGCCTTTTCTTCCTCGGTTTGCGGCGCGCCCGCGGGATACAGGGCGTCCTTCTCCGCATAGACCTTCATCACCGCCGGGCGCGCGCCAATGGCCGCAAACCAGCGTTTCACATGCGGGAAATCATCGAGATTCTGCTGCTGGTTCTCGTGCGGCACGATCCACGGATAGATCGCCATATCGGCGATGGAATAATCCCCCGCGACGCACTCCCGGTCCGCCAGCCGCCGGTCCAGCACGCCATAGAGCCGCGCCGTCTCGTTCACATAACGATCGATGGCGTAAGGCACCTTCTCCGGCGCATAGATATTGAAATGATGGTTCTGCCCGGCCATCGGCCCCAGCCCGCCCACCTGCCAGAACAGCCATTGCAGCACCTCCATGGTGCCACGCGGGTCTTTCGGAATGAACTTCTCCACCTTGCGGGCGAGGTGGAAGAGGATCGCGCCGCTTTCGAACACAGTGATCGGTTCACCGCCGCCCGGTGGATCGCGGTCGAGGATCGCGGGGATGCGGTTGTTGGGCGAGAAGGAGAGGAAATGCGGGGCGAACTGCTGACCCTTGCCGATGTTGACAGGGAAAACCGTGTGCTCCACCCCCGCTTCCTCGAGAAAGATGGAAACCTTGAGGCCGTTGGGCGTGGGCCAGCTATGCAGTTCGATCATGCGCGTTCCTCCGTCAGGCGGGGGACTTTACGCGAGCCGGCTTGTGCGCGCTAGGGGCTGAGGGGGAAAAACAGAGGGTGCGTGCCTTCGCGTCGATTCTGCTGTTTGCGAAGGCAGCCTTATCGTCGCGGCGGGCATGCGCGAGGGCGCAATAGCCCCTACCAGAGGCCGAGGCGGTTATGCGGGAAGGCGCGGAACAGGCGGTCGTTTGCTTCCCGCGCGGCGATGACGTCCGGCGAGGGGGGCGGGTTGCGGTTGATGATCTGGCCGGTGTCGAGCATATATTCCCACTCGGCCTGCGCGTGGAGTTCTTCATCGGTGCGGTTATAGTCCGTCTCGGCCTTGGGCGAGCGCAGCGGGTATTGATCGCGCAGGACGCCGGTCTGCGTGGTCTTCGGGGTTTTGCGGGGCATGTCCGGCCTCCTCGTCATGGCGCGCCGTGCGGCGGCGGGCATAGGGGTGGACGGACCCTATATGCGAGCGCGAGGGCTGTAGGACAGCGGTTTTTCAATGCGGCTGAGGCCGGGGGCGAGGCGGAGGAATCGCCATCTTGCAGGGCATGCGGATTGGGCGCATAGTATGGGGCATGAAGCCGCATCATCCCCTTGGCGATAAAGTCAGCGAGACAGGTGATACGCCTGATCGCGGTTATGACGCATGGAAGCGCGCCAAAATCGAGAAGGGTCTGGAGCAGGCCAAGGATCGGGAGGCGATGATCCCGGTGGCGCAGATTTTGCGCGATTTCGGCCTTGAACGTTAATTTTACTCCGCAGGCGAAGGATGATCTGACGGCAATCCGCGACTGGTTTGCGGAGGACGATCCACGCGCGGCGGATAATGTCGTGGCGCGCATTGTGCAGATGGTTAGGAAGATAAATTTGAGACCTAGAAATTATTAGTGCCAAATCTAGCTCAACGAAATTTTCCGCATAAGACCATCACGGCGAGGGATTTGTACTAAAACTTCGTCATCATAGCGCCAATTAGAGTTCGGATACAATATAATACGAAATTCATTTTGTTGGCTATATCGTATATCTTTTTGGAACAAATTTGGGAACGGTAACTCTTTCGGGTCTACCCCCAAAAATCCTTTCAGACCATTTTTGGCCCAATCAATCTGCAGATCTGACTTTGTTGCGTAACTGCAAAATCCCGTGGTGTAAAATCTGCATATGTCTCGTATGTTTTTTCCGTTCACCGTGCCGTAGCGCCATATGTCTCTATATAAACGCGATATACTATTAATCCTTATAGCAGCATCGTAGTCAGAATTTCGTTCGTGGAAAGATTTTAGAATATTCTCTATATTTCCGAAGGAAAGCGAAAAAATTAGGGCATCGGCAGTTTTAATCACCCTGTTTCCAAATCCTCGTACTATTAACTTCTGGCCGAATCCGGTGTGTATCTCCTTAACCCCATCAATCAAATTATATACATCAAGTCCTTCTCGAGCATCGCCGATCCATTTGTCATTATGTTCTTCTTCAAGTATGCGGTATCGGCGAGCAGAGCTGAATTTTATTGAACCGTCAATTACTAAATCGACGTGTTTTTTGTGTAAAAGCTTGTAGAAATGCGAATTAATATTAGCGAAATAATATAAAATTTTCCCATAGCTACTGTTTAAACGAGCGTCAATTCTCACTCCGCCGCCACCCCGGCTCTCGCAAACATATCCTCGCCGTCATCGCCCGCGCTGCTGTCCTCGTTGGCGACCTTGCGTTTGCGCCGGTCGAAGCTGTCCCACACTTCGTTCCAGTTGCCGCGTGTCGCGCCCTTGCTGTATTCCGTCGCGCGGGTTTCGAAGAAGTTGGCGTGCTCCACGCCATTGAGCAGCGGCGCGAGCCATGGCAGGGGATGATCCTCGATCATGTAGATCGGTTGGAAGCCCAGTTGGCCCAGCCGCCAGTCCGCGATGTAGCGGATGTAGCGCTTGATTTCCTTGGCGGTCATGCCCGGCACCGGCCCCATTTCGAACGCCAGGTCGATGAAGGCGTCCTCCAGCCGCACGGTCTTTTGGCAGCAGTCGATGATGTCCTCGCGCACCGCCTTGGTCAGGCAGCCGCGCTCTTTCACGAATTCGTGGAACAGGCGGACGATGCCCTCGCAGTGCAGGCTCTCGTCGCGCACGGACCAGGTGACGATCTGGCCCATGCCCTTCATCTTGTTGAAGCGCGGGAAGTTCATCAGCATCGCGAAGGAGGCGAACAATTGCATCCCCTCGGTGAAGCCGCCGAACATCGCGAGAGTGCGGGCGATGTCCTCGTCATTGTCGACGCCGAACTGCTGCATATAGTCGTGCTTGGCGCGCATTTCCTCATATTCGAGGAACATCGAATATTCGCTTTCCGGCATGCCGATGGTGTCGAGCAGGTGCGAGTAGGCGGCGATGTGGATCGTCTCCATGTTGGAAAACGCGGTCAGCATCATCTTGACTTCGGTCGGCTTGAACACCCGGCCATATTTGTCGTGATAGCAATCCTGCACTTCCACATCCGCCTGGGTGAAGAAGCGGAAGATCTGGGTGAGGAGGTTGCGCTCATGCTCCGAGAGCTTTTGCGCCCAATCGCGGCAATCCTCGCCTAGCGGCACTTCTTCGGGCATCCAGTGCACCTGCTGCTGGCGCTTCCAATATTCATAGGCCCAGGGATATTCGAAGGGCTTGTAGATCTTGCTGGCTTGAAGAAGAGACATGGGTAACTCCGTTGAGAAAGGGGGTGGGCGCGCCGGGTGGCGCAGACGCGCCTATTTCCAGAACATTTGCTTGCGTCCGATCCGCCGCCGCTGGCGGAACATCTGAATATACATCCACAGGCCCGAGACGGCGAAGAACAGCAGCGCGAAGCCGGACGCGAGGCTGATCGCGGTGCCGACCGGCCCGAAAGTCTCGCCCGAATGGAGATGGTGGAACAGCCCGACCAGCGAGCGCATGCCGCTCGTCTCGCGCGGGGGCGAACAGCGCCACCCTTCCGGGCAGGCCCAGCCCTCGGGCGGCGTTGCCCGGGCGGCGGCCTCGGGCGAGGGCGCGCCCGCCGGCCACAGCGCCGCGACATGGCTGAGCACCCCGGTCGCCGCGATCCAGAACATGAAAACGCCGAAGAATACCGTAATCCAGCGATGCCACTTCCGCATTATCCGCGCACTCCTTGCTGCTTGTGCCCTCGAAAACCGCTGTCTGAGGGCGTGTATAAAACCGTGTTGGCTCGAAAAAGGGGCACGACGCTCCGCCCCGAGGGCCGGGCGCACGGGGAAACAGGCCGATGCGCATGATTGGCGCGCCGGACGGGTGAACGATACCGCGCCCTGTCGCGTTTAAGGAGACGTTTTGCCAAGACAGGAGAAGTGCAATGCTGAACAGGAACGACATCCGCGAACATGCGGACATCATCGGCGCCGATGGCGCGCATATCGGCATGGTCGACCGGGTGGAGGGCGATCGCATCAAGCTCACCAAGGCGGACAGCGGCGGCGCGGGTTATGGCGGCGGCCATGAGAGCCACCATCATTATGTGCCGCTCAGCCTCGTCTCCGGCGTTGATGAGGAGGGGACAGTGCGCCTCTCCGCCAACGGAGATGTCGCGATCACCTTTGAGGAAGAGGAAGGTGGGGGCAATATCTCCGGCGGCGGCGCGATGGCGATGGCCGATGAAGAGGAGGATTCGGGCGAGGAAGATCTGGACGAGGATGAACTGGACGACGACGAGTTCGACGACGACGACCTGGACGAGGATGACGATGCGGGCGGCGACACGGCGGAGAGAGACGATATCCGCCGGGAGTTTGACGAGGAGCATGGAGATAGCGGCGATGGCAATTATTCCGATCCCGCCTCGGAGCAGGGCATCGCTCCGCCGCGCGGGGGCAGCAGCGGCGCTTCTGACGCGCAAAATGCGCAGCAGGTCGGCGCGCGATCCAGCCGCACCGATGGCGCCGCAGCGCGTCCGGAATCGGGCAGCGAAGGGGGCACGCCCGCCTTCTTCACCTCGACCCCCGGCAGCGATGCGGGCAAGGGCGTAGCCGGCGGAGGCGGTGTGCCGGGTTCCACCGCGATCGAATCCGATGGCGGCGATTTCGCGCAGCAGCGCAAGGATGGGCAGCGCAGCGGCGGCTTCTGACAGGCGCCGCGCCGGGGCGGAAAACACGCCCCATCCGCAGGCTGTGGCATGAACGCGATGGCTTGCGGAACGTGCGGCGTGGCTCGTCGTTAATACAGGGCAACCTATCCTGAAAGGATCAGTATCATGTTCGAGAAATGGCGCATCAAGGAGCATATGGAAGTGAGCGACAGCATGGGCCGTCATATCGGCACGGTCGACAAGATCGAGGACGAGACGATCATTCTCACCCGCTCCGATTCGGACGACGGGCGTCATCACACCCTGCCGCTCGATGCGGTCGAGCGGATCGATGACAACCGCGTCTACCTGAAAGAAGGCATGAACGCGACGAGCCGCTAATTCACGCTCCCCCCGTGCCCAGTCATCAGACCGGGCAACTTTGGCCCCGGTATCGCAGGATGCCGGGGTCATTGTATGGGGGCAGGCGCACATCTTACTGACACGCCAGACATTCGTCATAGTCGGTCGTCTCGCCGATCTCGAACTTGGGCGCTTCGGCCGTATTGTCCGCCTCGACGCCGCCCGCAAAGCCCGCACGTTGCACGGACTTTGAGCGGAGATAATAGAGCGACTTGATGCCCAGCTCCCACGCGCGGAAGTGGAGCATGAGGAGATCCCATTTCTCGACATCGGCCGGGATGAACAGGTTCAGGGACTGTGCCTGATCGATATAGGGTGTGCGGTCCGCCGCGAGTTCGAGCAGCCAGCGCTGGTCGATCTCGAAGCTGGTCTTGAACGCGTCTTTCTCCTCCTGGCTGAGGAAATCGAGATGCTGGACCGAGCCGCCCTTTTCCAGAATCGTGTTCCAGACGTTATTGCTGTCCTTCGCCTTCTCGATCAGCAGCTTTTCGAGATACGGATTCTTGATCGAGAAGCTGCCCGAGAGCGTCTTGTGGGTATAGATGTTGGCGGGGATTGGCTCGATGCATGCCGAGGTGCCGCCGCAGATGATGCTGATCGAGGCGGTCGGCGCGATCGCCATCTTGCAACTGAACCGCTCCATCACGCCCATGTCGGCGGCGTCCGGACAGGGGCCGCGCTCCTGCGCCAGCATCATCGAGGCCTCGTTCACCTTGGCGCTGATATGCTTGAAAATCTTGAGGTTCCAGCTTTTCGCCATCGCGCTCTCGAACGGGATGAGCCGCGCCTGGAGAAAGCTGTGAAAGCCCATGACACCGAGGCCCACCGAACGCTCGCGGCTGGCGGAATATTTGGCGCGCGCCATTTCATCGGGCGCGCGGTCGATATAATCCTGCAACACATTGTCGAGGAAGCGCATCACATCCTCGATGAACTGCTTGTCGTCTTTCCACTCGTCCCATGTTTCGAGGTTGAGCGAGCTGAGGCAGCACACCGCCGTGCGATCATTGCCCAGATGATCACGGCCCGTGGGCAGGGTGATCTCCGAACACAGGTTGGAGGTGGAGACTTTGAGGCCCAGATCACGGTGATGCTTGGGCATCAACCGGTTCACCTGATCGGAGAACACGATATACGGCTCGCCGGTCGCGAGGCGGGTTTCGACCAGCTTCTGGAACAGCGCGCGTGCATCGACCGTCGCGCGCACGGAGCCATCCTTGGGCGATTTGAGGGCAAACTCCGCGCCATCGCGCACCGCCTCCATGAAATCGTCGGTGATCAGCACGCCATGATGGAGATTGAGCGCCTTGCGGTTGAAATCGCCCGAGGGTTTACGGATTTCGAGGAACTCCTCGATCTCCGGGTGGGAGATGTCGATATAGCAGGCGGCCGAGCCACGGCGCAGCGAGCCTTGGGAAATCGCGAGGGTGAGGCTGTCCATCACCCTGACGAACGGGATGATGCCGCTCGTCTTGCCATTCAGCCCCACCGGCTCGCCGATGCCGCGCACATTGCCCCAATAGGTGCCGATGCCGCCGCCGCGCGAGGCGAGCCACACATTCTCGTTCCAGGTGTTGACGATGCCCTCCAGGCTGTCGTCCACCGAGTTGAGATAGCAGGAGATCGGCAGGCCGCGCCCGGTGCCGCCGTTGGAGAGGACGGGGGTGGCGGGCATGAACCACAAGCGGCTGATATAGTCGTAGATGCGCTGGGCGTGATCCTGATCGTCGGCATAGGCGGCGGCGACGCGGGCAAACAGATCCTGATAGCTCTCGCCGGGCAGGAGATAGCGGTCCTTCAGCGTCTCCTTGCCGAACCCGGTAAGCAGATCATCCCGCGATGGATCCGTCACCACATCGAACCGGCGCACGGCGACACTTTTCGAATCACGCGGGGCGACGGGCGGCGTGTCGGCCGGTTTCACATCCGTCGGGGCTGCCTTAACCGCTGCTGCGGGTCGTTCTGCTTCGATTACTGCCATATCGCCTGCGCTCACCTGTTCGCTGTCCCTGAAATCCATCTGCACCCGCCTTAAGTGTTCACTGTCTGTTCGATTCGGTCAAGGGCGCGAGAGGGAAGAAATCCTCCTACACCCTTTTAACTTTGATGGGCACCGGATTTTCACCCCGGTGCAGTCCGGAAATGGCGCAAAAAGCACCTTTCACCGAAAAGTCCGGCGTTACTGAACCACAATCTGTTGCGTAACCTCTGCGTCCCCTACACTAGGGATAGTGCCACAGCCTTGGTATGATGCAAGAGGGTAAATGAGGGAGGGGCCTCTCGGTTCGTCGCTGCCATGATTCGCTTCGTCGACAGCGCTTCACCCGCAACGGCGCGACGCGCGGCAAAAGCGGGCTTGTGAAAAAGGCAAGGGAACGGATCAGGAAAGCAAAATATATTTCCGTGGACAAGTTCGCCGCGCCCCCGAGGCTGGACAGCATTGCCCAAGTTCGACATAGCGGCGCCAGCACAATTCTATCCTGCCGGAAGGACATCAGCCATGACCGTCATCAAGGCCGCAGACCTGATCGAGAGCGTCGCCGACGCGCTGCAATTCATCAGCTACTATCACCCGATGGATTATATCCGCGCGCTGGGCGAGGCCTATAAGGCGGAGCAAGGCCCGGCGGCGAAGGACGCGATCGCGCAGATCCTCACCAACAGCCGCATGTGTGCGGAAGGCCACCGGCCGATCTGTCAGGACACGGGCATCGTCAACGTGTTCATCGAATGGGGCATGGACTGCCACCTCGATGACACCTCGCGCCCGATGCAGGAGATTGTCGACGAAGGAGTCCGCCGCGCTTACCTCCACCCGGAAAACCGGCTGCGCGCCTCCATCCTCAAAGACCCCGCCTTCACCCGCGTGAACACCAAGGACAACACGCCGTGTGTGCTGCATGTCGAGATGGTGCCGGGCAGCAAGGTTTCCATTGACGTTGCGGCAAAGGGCGGTGGCTCGGAGAACAAGTCCAAGTTCAAGATGATGAACCCGTCCGACAGCATCGTCGACTGGGTGCTCGAAATGGTGCCGCAGATGGGCGCGGGCTGGTGCCCCCCCGGCATGCTCGGCATCGGCATTGGCGGCACGGCGGAGAAGGCGGTGCTGCTTGCCAAGCAGAGCCTGATGGACCCGATCGACATGGCGCAACTGAAAGAGCGCGGGCCGCAGACGGACATCGAGCGCCTGCGCGTCGAGATATATGACAAGGTCAACGCGCTGGGCATTGGGGCGCAGGGGCTGGGCGGCCTCTCGACCATTCTTGACGTGAAGATATACGATTACCCCTGCCACGCGGCGGGCAAGCCGGTGGCGATGATCCCCAACTGCGCCGCGACCCGCCACGCGCATTTCACGCTGGATGGCTCAGGCCCCGCCTATCTCGAACAGCCGAACCTCGCTGACTGGCCCGATGTGCAGTGGGAGCCGGATGCCGCGGCGATCAAGGTCGATCTCGACAATCTGACGCCGGAGGTTGTACAGAGCTGGAAGTATGGCGACCGGCTGTTGCTCAACGGCAAGATGCTGACCGGGCGCGATGCCGCGCACAAGCGTATTCAGGACATGCTGGCGAAGGGTGAGCCGCTGCCGGTCGATTTCAAGGGACGCGCGATCTATTATGTCGGCCCGGTGGACCCGGTGATGGGCGAAGTCGTCGGCCCCGCCGGCCCGACCACCGCCACGCGCATGGACAAGTTCACCGATATGATGCTCGATCTTGGCCTGCTGACGATGATCGGCAAGGCCGAACGCGGCATGGGCGCGGTCGAGGTCATCAAGAAGCACAAGGTGACCTATCTGATGGCGGTGGGCGGCGCGGCCTATCTCGTATCCCGCGCGATCAAGGGCGCCAAGGTCGTCGGCTTCGAGGATCTGGGCATGGAGGCGATCTACGAGTTCGAGGTGAAGGATATGCCGGTCACGGTCGCGGTCGATAGCGAGGGCAACAATGTCCATTATCTCGCCCCGCTGGTGTGGCGCGACAAGATCGCCAAAGAGGGGCTACTCTCAGGGGCATGACGGAGACAGGGGAGCAAACCCGGCGCGGAACGATGCATGAGCATCCGGCGCGGAGGCAGGTCGTGGGCGAGATGCACCTGCGACGCTGGCCGGGCCTGTCGTCGCCGTGCCTCATCATCCAGTGGCTGCGTTTCGTCTCGGAGGATGAGAAGGACGCCCAGCGCGCCAAGTTGACCGAGCTGACGCCTGCGGGACGCCTGGCTCCCGTTTCCGGCCCGCAGCACCTGTCCGGCACACTGAGCGAAGGCGTAAGTTTTGTATGGGAGGGGCATAGCGAGGCAACCAGCCTGACCCTGTTCCTGCACGATGCGGCGGCCACCCTGTTTCACGACCCGCACAGCGAGCATGCGTTATCCGCGCTGATCGCCGAGATCGAAGCATTTGATGGCGAGGTGATCCGCGCCACACGGCTGTGGATCGCGCCCGATGATGCGGCGGCCGAAGCGGTCTTGCCGCAGGCCGCTTTTGTATCGGGAGAGCTGGTTTCCTGCCATTTGGGCGGCAGCGCGCGCCTGTGGTCCGATTTTCGCATCCAGCCGGATGGATATGGCCGCCTTCTCCTCGCGGCGAACGATGTCCCGGCGGGCGATTTGTCGCGCATCCTTCAGCGGTTGCAGGAACTGGGCAACTATCGCAACATGGCGCTGGTCGGTCTGCCGATGGCGCAATCCTACTGGCCCCGGCTCAACCGCGCGGAAGCGATGCTGCGCGAGATCGGCACGGACGAAATCCGCGCCGATGTGCGCGATGACGATCTGCTCACGCGCATATCGGAATTGTCGCTGGAGTTGATGTCGCTCGCGACCGACTCCGGCTTCCGCATGGGCGCCACGGCGGCCTATGCGCGCCTGGTGCAAGACAGGCTGACAGAGCTGAAAGTGCAGCCCATCGCGGGGTATCTCTCGCTGATAGACTTTACCCAGCGGCGCTTCCTGCCTGCTGTGCGCACCTGCGCGGCCTTCGCCCAGCGCGAGCAGCAGCTTTCCCTGCGCGCGGCGCAGTTTACGTCGCTGCTGCGGGCGCGCATTTCGACCCGGATCGAAAATCAGAACGCACGGCTTCTGGCCTCGCTGGAGCGCAGCGCGCTGATGCAGGTGCGCCTGCAACAGCTGGTCGAAGGGTTGTCGATCGTGGCGGTGACTTATTATGCGCTCAGCCTTGTCGAGAAGGTGATGACAGGCGTGGAGAGCGTTTATCCCTCGGTGCATGGCCATCTGATGGTTGCGGTTCTCACTGTGCCGATGCTGCTGGTGATAACGGTCGTTTTGCGGGCGATGAAAAAGAAATTGATCCCCTGAAATTCGCGGCGGGAAACGGATATCAGGAAACCAACAGACCGGGACGGCGTTAGCTCCTGAAGAAGGAGAACGCCCTTATGGCTTTCACACAATTAGACCCACCGATACCTTTGGACATTATCGACAAGGGCAAGGGGCTGGCGATCGGCATGATCGACTACGGCCCTGAGCACAACCTCATATGGGTCACTGCAATTGACGATACCGGAGAGATCTGGTGCGCGCCCAATCCCAAGGTGCGGATGCAACAGAACTGGACAATGGGCCGCCGCCGCCCCATGGACGCGAGCGAACATGGGTGCGCGGAACCGAGTGATGTGGTGAGCATGCGCAACTGAGCGCCGGGAGCAGGGGGCCGTTGAGAAAAACGCTGGTGAAGGGAATTGCGGGAGGCCTGCTGTGGCTGGTCATCGCCGCGCTGATGGCGGTGATCTATGCGCCCGCCTTCCTTGACCGCATCTATTATCACGGTCCGCACAGCAGCCATTATGATGGCGCGCATTTTGCCAACCCGGATGGCGACATCGAATTCCCCGTGCCGCCGGGCGAACGCCGGGGCAATCTGTTCTGGCGGTTCATTCTAGGCCGCGCGGATCGGCCCGCATGGCCGGAGCACGTGATGGTCAGCCCTGCCAAGCCACCCGCGCGGGTGACGGTCGCGTCAGCGATGCGCGCGACGTGGGTGGGCCATGCCACCGTGCTGGTGCAGGCGGGCGGCGTCAATATTCTCACCGATCCGCAATGGTCTGACTATGCCAGCCCTTTTCCTCCGCTGGGGCCGCAGCGCGTAGCGGCGCCCGGCGTGCGGTTTGACGACCTGCCGAAGATCGACATCGTGGTCGTCAGCCACAATCATTACGATCATATGGACCTCCCGACCCTGAAGCGGTTGTGGCAGCGGGACAGGCCGCTCGTCGTCACCAGCCTCGGCAATGACACGATCCTGCGCGGCGCCGGCATAGATGCGGTGGCGCTCGATTGGGGAGGCGTGGCGCGGGCGGCGCAGGGCGCGGCGAAGGTGCATGTGGTGCGCAATCATCACTGGTCCAGCCGCTGGGGCAGAGACAGGAACCGCGCGCTGTGGTCCGCCTTCCTCATCGAGACGCGGGCGGGCAATATCTTTTTCGCGGGAGATACCGGCGCGGGCGATATGCGCTGGGCAGACGAGGCACGGCGCTATGGCCCGATCCGCCTCGCGCTCATCCCCATCGGTGCGTTCCGCTTCTACCCCGGCCAGATGGATACCGGCTCGCATATCGGGCCGCGTCAGGCGGTGGAAATATTTGGGCGGCTGGGCGCCGCGCAGGCGATCCCGATCCATTGGGGCACGTTCCGGCTTTCCAACGAGGCTTATTTCACGCCACCGAAAATGCTGGCACTCTATACGCGCTGTGCTGGGCTGAGCCGGGATGCGTTCCGGCCCTTGCGGATCGGCGAACAGATGGACGTGGCAGCGCGGCCGCTGGCCGCTGGACCGCAGGCCAGCGCGCCGGCGCGGGCGGATTGCGCGCCCGGCTCGGCTGCGCTGGCGCGGCTACCCTGAAGGAAGGCGACATTGCCCGGCAGCAATCAGCCAGGCCATCGGCTGGTTTTGGTTGCACCGAACCCGAAGCGCGTTCCATCAGGGAAGTGCAGTCATAGCCAGCGCGCTTCGGCCTGCATGGCGACCGGGCCGCTGGCCCGCGCAGTCCAGAGCGGCATGGCCCCTTCGGTAACCGGGCCAGAGTGCAGTATCATATCTTCGCTGTCATACAGCGTAGACTGGTTGCGGAAGCTGAAGATGTCCGGCTCTCGTCCCTGCAAGCGCGCGGCCATGTGCAATAGTAACGTGGCTTGCAGCGGCCCGTGCACGACAAGGCCGGGATAGCCCTCGACTGTTGTCGCATAGGGCGCGTCATAATGAATGCGATGCCCGTTGAAGGTCAGCGCCGAGTAACGGAACAGCAGGGTTGGGGTCGGATTGACGACATTGGTAGTATCTCCGGCGGGGGCAGGCGCGGCGGGAGGGGGCGGTTTGGCATCGCTCTGCTCTGAGCGGTAAACGATGATGTGTCTGTCCTCGGCCCGCGTTTCGCCGCCGACCGTGAAGGCGTGATCCACGGTGACAAAGCACAACGGGCCTGTCCGCCCTTGCTTCAGCACCACATCGGTAATGCGCGAGCGCCGCCGCACCGCATCGCCCACCCGCAAATCTCCATGGAAGCGGATATCGCTGGCTGCCCACATGCGCCGAGGCAGCGGCACTGGCGGCAGGAAGCCGCCGCGCGCCGGATGCCCGTCTCGGCCCAGCGCATCCATCGGCGCGGTGGGCTGGCAAAGGCAGAAATGGATCAACCGCGGCGCGGCCTCGCCAGTAGTCGCCGCTGCGCCATCCAGTGACAGGGTTGCGTGGAAACGGTCCGCCAGAGTGGCGGTCAGCAGCTCCTCCACGGTTTCCTCTTTGCCGATCCAGCGCCGCAGTTCGGCCAGGTCAGGAAGCGCGTTCATCATCGGAGCCAGCACTATCGGAGGGTGTAAGGATAAGCGAAATTTGCAGTTCTCGTCATGGTGCTCCTGTCTCTCCCTGAACGTGCAGCGGCCCTATTTAGCACTATCCGTCGCCCCGTCGATAGACCAACGGGCCTTGAGGGGTGAGCCACCTTGGGCGCGACCGGCGTGCCTATGGCCACCTGCCCTATTCCACGCTATCGTTCGACTCAGGAAACATGCGCCATGCGAAACCTGAGGCTCGCATGCGCGTTACCTGAGTGGCTGCCGGCATCCCGGCGTTGGTAATGGAAATTTCTCGTTGAAACCCCCTCCGTCACGAAGCTGGACCCAAATGCTGTTCGTGTCGGGGGTTGGCGCCGCACTATTGGCGGGTTGCGGCGCAGAAAACCCGGCGGGAAAAGCCGGCGAGCGTGGCTCCGCCGGGCCGGCGGAGGTGGGATTCGTGGTCGTCCGCCCCACCGATGTGCCTTCTACCGTCGAGCTGCCGGGCCGAGTGACCGCCTATCAGATGTCCGAGGTGCGGCCGCAGGTGGCCGGCATCGTGCGGCGGCGTTTTTTCCGCGAAGGCTCGATCGTCCATCAGGGGGATACCCTCTATCAGATCGATCCGAGCGTGTATCAGGCGCAGGCCGCGCAGGCCGAGGCAAATCTGCAAAGCGCGCGCGCCAGCGCGGAGGCGGCGCGGATCAGGGCCGAGCGCTATCGGCCGCTGGCGCAGGCGCAGGCGGTATCGGAGCAGGACTATACCGACGCCCTTGCCCAATCACGGCAGGCCGCCGCGGCCGTGGCGCAGAACAACGCGCAGCTTCGCTCCGCCGAGATCAGTTTGCGCTTCACCCGCGTGCCCGCGCCGATCACCGGGCGCGTCGGCCGTTCGCTCATCACCGAGGGCAGCCTCGTCACGACCAATCAGGCGGAGCCGATGACGGTGATCCAGCGGCTCGATCCGATCTATGTCGATATCCAGCAATCGAGCGCGCAACTGCTTGCGCTGCGCCGGACGCCAACAGGCGGGCAGCCGGTAGCGGCAAGCGCGGCGGCGCATCTGAAGCTGGAGGACGGCTCCGACTTTGGCTATACCGGCACAGTCAGGTTCACCGAGGTGATGGTCGATCCCGATACCGGCACGGTCACTCTGCGCGCCAGCTTCCCCAACCCCGAAGGCATATTGCTGCCGGGCATGTTCGTGCGCGCGATGCTGATGCAATCGGTAAGCCGTCAGGCCTATCTGATCCCGCAAGCCGCCCTGATCCGCGATCCGCGAGGCGGCGCTTCGGTCTGGGTGGTCGGCCCCGGCAACCAGGCGCTTCAGCGCACGGTCGTCGCAGACCGCAGCCAGGGCGCGAACTGGGTCGTGACGCAAGGGCTGAACCCCGGCGACAAGGTGATTGTGCAGGGCACGGCAAAGCTCAAGCCCAAGGCCGCCGTGCGGCCCGTTCCCGCCAGCAGGCCGCAACGCATAGAAACCCCGAAATCCGGCTCGGGCCGGGGCGGCTGAGCGGGCATGTCGCGCATCTTCATCGATCGCCCGATATTCGCCTGGGTGATTGCGATCATCGTGATGCTTGCGGGGCTGGGCGCGATATGGGCGCTGCCGATCGAGCAATATCCCGACGTCGCCCCGCCGCAGGTGAACATCCGCGCTAGCTATCCCGGCGCTTCCGCCGAAACCGTGCAGAACAGCGTCACGCAGGTGATCGAGCAGCAACTGACCGGCATCGACGGGCTACTCTATTTCAGCTCGTCGTCCAGCGCGCGCGGGGCCGTTACGATTTCCGCGACCTTCGAGAAGGGCACCGATCCCGACATCGCGCAGGTGCAGGTGCAGAACCAGGTGCAGCAGGCGTTGTCCCGGCTGCCCCAGCAGGTGCAGCAGCAGGGGTTGCGCGTCACCAAATCCAACCCGGACTTTCTGATGATCGTCGGCGTCTATGACGAAACCGACCGTATGACCAATCAGGACGTTTCCGATTGGCTGGCGTCCAATCTGCAAGATCCGCTCGCCCGTGTGCCGGGCGTAGGCGATACCAATGTGTTTGGTGCGCCCTATGCGATGCGGATCTGGCTCAACCCGCAGCGGCTGGCGAGCTATTCGCTGATGCCGGGCGATGTAGTCGCCGCGATCCAGGCCCAGAATACCGAAGTTGCGGCGGGCGAAGTCGGCGGCCTGCCGATGCCGCGAGAGCAGATGCTCAACGCCACCGTGACCGCACAGTCGCGGCTGCAAACACCCGCGCAGTTCGCGCGCATCCTGCTCAAGACCGCACCGAGTGGCGCGCGCGTGACCTTGAGCGACGTGGCGCGGATCGAGCTGGGCGCGGAAAGCTACAACATAGTGAGTCGCCTCAATGGCCATCCGGGCGCAGGCGTGGCGGTGATGCTCGCCCCCGGCGCGGATGCCCTCTCCACTGCCGATGCGGTCAAGGCGCTGGTCGCGCGCGCCGAACAGGGCTTCCCGCCCGGTCTGCGCTATGCCTATGCGTTCGATACCACCGCGTTCATCCGGCTTTCGATCGAGGAAGTGCAAAAAACGCTGATCGAGGCGATCGTGCTGGTGGTGATCGTGATGTTCGTGTTCCTGCAAAGCTGGCGCGCCACCCTTGTGCCCGCCATCGCGGTACCGGTGGTGCTGCTCGGCACTTTTGCGATCCTTTACGTAGCCGGGTTCACGATCAATACGCTGACCCTGTTCGGGCTGGTGCTGTCGATCGGCCTGCTGGTCGACGACGCAATCGTGGTGGTCGAGAATGTCGAGCGCCTGCTGGAGGAAAACCCCGATATGTCGCCGCGTGAGGCGACGATCGCCTCGATGGACCAGATCCAGGTCGCGCTGGTGGCGATTGCTCTGGTGCTTTCCGCGGTCTTTCTGCCGATGGCGTTTTTTGGTGGCTCGACCGGGGTGATCTATCGGCAGTTCTCGATCACCATCGTCTCGGCCATGGTGCTTTCGGTGCTGGTGGCGCTGATCCTCAGCCCCGCGTTGTGCGCCACGCTGCTCAAGCCCAAGCGGGAGCAGGAGAAGCCCGAGGCGGGCTGGTTCGACCGGCGCTTTCCCCGCCAGTCCCGGTGGATCGGCCATGCGCGGGAGCGGTTCAACCACGGGTTTGCGACGGGCATCGAGCGGTATGCCGGGGCAGTCACCAGGGTTGTGGATCGCAAATGGATGTTTCTGCTGATCTATGCGGCGGTGCTGGCGCTGCTGGTGTTGATGTTCGTGCGGCTTCCCACAGGTTTCCTGCCGACAGAAGATCAGGGCGCCGCGCAGATGCAGTTCCGTCTGCCGCCCGGCGCGACGCAGGGCCGCACGCTCGAGGTGCAGCGCGCGATCGAGCACTATTTCGACACGCATGAGCCAAACACTGTCGCGACCATGTTCACGGTCGCGGGCGGCGGCGGCGGCGGGCAGAATACCGGCCAGGGCTTCATCAATCTGGTCGACTGGGCCGACCGCGAGGGCCACGAAAACTCCGCCGACGCGATTGCCGAACGCGCATCGGGCGCTTTTCGCAACTTCCGCGATGCGCAGGTATTCGTGCTGATCCCCGGCGCGATCCGTGGGCTTGGCCAGTCCAACGGCTTCACGGTCCAGTTGCAGAATACCAGCGGGATGCCCACCGCGCAGTTTACGGCGGCGCGCGACCAGCTGATCGCGGCGGCGAGCACAGACCCCGCGCTTGCCTCGGTGCGCGCCAGCGACCTGCCCGATGTCGCGACGCTGAAGATCGACATGGATCAGGAAAGGCTGGCCGCGCTCGGCCTCACCCAGGCGGATGTCAACGCCACTCTCTCGACCGCCTGGGGTGGGCGCTATGTCAATGATTTCATTGATCGCGGACGGGTGAAGCGCGTCTATGTGCAGGGTGATGCGCCCTATCGCGCGGCCCCGGAAAACATCTACCAGTGGTTCGTGCGCGGCGAGAACGGCGCGATGGTGCCCTTCTCCTCTTTCGCACGGATCAGCTGGGCCACCGCGCCGACCTCTCTCGGCCGCTTTCAGGGCATCTCCGCCTATGAGGTGCAGGGGCAGGCGGCACCGGGCACCAGCTCAGGCGAGGCGATGAACCGTATCGAGGCGCTGGCATCGCGTATTCCGGGCATAGGCATCGCCTGGTCCGGCCTGTCCTATCAGGAGCGGCTGTCCTCCGGTCAGGCGCCGTTCCTCTATGCGACCTCGCTGGTGGTGGTATTCCTGTGCCTCGCCGCCCTGTATGAAAGCTGGTCGATTCCCGTCGCGGTGCTGCTTGTCGTGCCGCTCGGCCTCGTCGGTGCGGTATTCACGGTGACGCTGCGCGGGCTGGAGAACGATGTGTATCTCCAGATCGGTCTGCTCACCACCATGGGGCTGGCCGCCAAAAACGCGATCCTGATGATCGAGTTCGCCGATCAGGCGGAAAAGCAGGGCAAGCGCGTGATCGACGCGGCCCTGGAAGCCGCCCGCATCCGCCTGAGGCCGATCCTGATGACCAGCCTCGCCTTCATCTTCGGCGTGCTGCCGCTGGCGCTTTCCACCGGCGCGGGTGCGAACAGCCGCATCGCCATCGGCACCTCGGTAATCGGCGGCATGCTGACCGCGACGATCCTCGCCATCTTTTACATCCCGCTGTTCTTCGTGCTTGTCCGCCGCACCATTAGGGACGGGCTGAAAAAGCTGCGCAGCCGGCGGGATCGTGTCAGTCCGGACGCTTCGACATGAGGCGGACATGCTCCGTGCTCGCGCTTGCGGCGCTGCTGGGCGGTTGCGCGATGGAGCCGCGCTATGTCCGCCCGGTTCCGCCGGTTCCGCCCTCATGGCCGGTGGGCGATGCCTATCTGCGCCGCAGCGAGGCCGCGCTGCCTACGCTCCGCTATCGCGACATCTTCCGCGATGCGCGGTTGCAGGCGCTGATCGGCCAGGCGCTGGTTAATAACCGCGACCTACGAATCGCCGCCGCCAATATCACTGCTGCCCGCGCGCAGGTCCGCATCCAGCAGGCGAGCCAGTTGCCCGAGGTCGTCGCGGGGGCCGGAGCCACGATCACCGACAGCAGCGGCCAGACATCGGGCGGATTTTCAGGCACACGGCGCAGCCTTTCGGCGGACATCGGCATTACCAGTTTCGAGCTTGACCTGTTCGGGCGGCTCGCCGCGCTCACGCGGGCGGAACAGCAGCGCTATCTCGCCACCGAGGCCGCCGCCCGCGCGATCCGCCTTACCCTCGTCGGCGACATCGCGGACGCATGGCTCAACTATGCCGCCGATGCCAGCTTGCTCGGCATCGCGCATGACACCGCCAACAATGCGGCCCGCAGCGTCGAGCTTACCCGCGCCCGCCTCAATGGGGGGATCGCCCCGCGCACCGACCTGCGCCAGGCCGAGCAGGTGCTCGAAACCGCGCGCAGCGACGTTGCGGAGCAAACCACCGCGCTCGCGCAGGATGTGAACGCGCTTCAGTTGCTTGTCGGCGCGCCGGTCGATCCTGCCCTGCTGCCTCGGTCGATCCAGCAAGCGGCACCGACCTTTGCCGAGCTTCCGGCCGGCCTCGATTCCGGCATATTGCTGCGCCGCCCGGATGTGGTGCAGGCCGAATATGAGCTTCGCGCCGCCAATGCGGAGATAGGCGCCGCGCGTGCGGCCCTGTTTCCGCGCATTTCCCTGACCGGGCTGCTGGGTCTCGCCAGCACCTCTCTCGCCGGGCTGTTCAGCGGCGGTGCGTTCAACGGGTCCGCGAGCGCGGGCGCCGACTACCCCATTTTCAGCGCGGGTGCCGGGCGCGCGGGGGTCCGGCTCAGCGAGGCGCAGCGCAATGCGGCTCTGGCGGCGTATGAGCGCGCGATCCAGATCGCGTTCCGGGAGGTTGCGGACGCGCTGGCGCGCCGGGGCACGATCGAGGAACAGTTACGCGCCGCGCGCGCCCTCACCGATGCGGCAGCCGACTCCTACGCGCTGGTCGAGGCACGCTATCGGGGCGGCATCGACCCGTTCCTCACGAGCCTGGATGCGCAGCGCTCGCTTTACGCCGCGCGACGGACGCTTGTTGCCACGCAGCGCGTCCAGGCGAGCAATCTGGTCAACCTCTACCGCGCGCTCGGGGGTGATGCCGCAACCGATATCACCCCCAAATAACGGTCGATTCCGGGTCTGGCTTGACGCCGTGCTGCTGCCTCGATAACGGAAATCATAGGAAAACAGCGGTTTTCCTTAATGCGCCCATAGCTCAGCAGGATAGAGCGTCGGATTCCTAATCCGAAGGCCACAGGTTCGAATCCTGTTGGGCGCACCATTTTTGTATTTCCCTCAAACGCCGGGCGGCCGCATCCGCGGCCTTGGCTTTCCTCGCATAAGCTCGGACGGCCATTTGGCCTTGCGAACCCTGCCGCACGGTGCGCTAGATCAATCCGGCCAGCGGGCTGGAAGGGTCCGCATAGAGCCGCCTGCCCATGCGCCCGGCGAGATAGGCCATGCGCCCCGCCTCGACCCCGGCCTTCATGGCGCGGGCCATCAGGATCGGGTCTTTCGCTTCGGCGATGGCGGTGTTCATCAGCACGCCTGTGCAGCCCAGCTCCATCGCCTCCGCCGCTTCGGACGCGGTGCCAACCCCGGCATCGACCAGCACGGGGAGCTGCGTGCCCTCCACGATCAGGCGAATCGTCACCCTGTTCTGGATGCCGAGGCCGGAGCCGATCGGCGCGCCCAAAGGCATGATCGCCACCGCACCGGCATCTTCCAGACGCTTCGCCGCGATCGGATCATCAACGCAATAGACCATCGGCTTGAAGCCCTCTTTGGCGAGCACTTCGCAAGCCCGCAAAGTCTCGACCATATCGGGATAGAGGGTACGTGCCTCGCCCAGCACTTCGAGTTTCACCAGTTCCCAGCCGCCCGCTTCGCGCGCCAGCCGCAAGGTGCGGATCGCCTCCTCGCCGGTGAAGCAGCCCGCCGTATTGGGCAGATAGGTGGTCTTTTTGGGGTCGATATAATCGGTCAGCATCGGCGCATGGGGATCGGAGACATTCACGCGCCGCACCGCCACCGTGACGATCTCCGCCCCGCTAGCTTCCACCGCCGCCGCATTCTGCTCGAAGCTCTTGTATTTGCCGGTGCCGACGATGAGGCGGGAACGAAAGGTTCTGCCCGCCACGGTCCAGCTATCGTCCTTGACCGCCGCGCCCTGATGATCGCCGCCGCCCACGAAATGCACGATCTCCAGCTCGTCGCCATCCTCGACGATGACCTGCCCCAGCGTGGCACGCGGCACGACTTCGAGGTTGCGCTCGACCGCGATCTTTTCGGGAACGAAGCCCAGCTCGCTCGCCAGTTCCGCGATGCTCAGGCCCTTGCGCACCCTGCGATGCTCGCCATTGAGGCGGATGGAGGCGGTGTCGCTCATTCGGCTGCCGGCAAATAAAGTTCGCCGCCCTCCTCACGGAATTTTTCCGCCATTTCCGCCATGCCTGCTTCGGCCTCCTCGGCGGCGATGAACTGGTCGGTGGTCTGGTTTTGCCTGGCGGCGAACTCGCGCACCTCTTGCGAAATTTTCATGGAGCAGAACTTCGGCCCGCACATGGAGCAGAAATGCGCTGTTTTGGCGCCTTCCGCCGGGAGAGTCTGGTCATGATACTGCTCGGCGGTGTCCGGGTCCAGCGACAGGTGGAACTGGTCGCGCCAGCGGAACTCGAACCGCGCCTTGGAGAGCGCATCGTCGCGCACCTTCGCCGCCGGGTGGCCTTTGGCGAGGTCCGCGGCGTGGGCCGCCAGCTTATACGTCACCACGCCGACCTTCACATCGTCGCGGTCCGGCAGGCCAAGATGCTCCTTGGGCGTGACGTAGCAGAGCATCGCCGTGCCATACCAGCCGATCATCGCCGCGCCGATCCCGCTGGTGATATGGTCATATCCCGGCGCGATGTCGGTGGTGAGCGGCCCGAGCGTATAGAAGGGCGCTTCGCCGCACACCTCGAGCTGCTTGTCCATATTCTCCTTGATCTTGTGCATCGGCACATGGCCCGGCCCCTCGATCATCACCTGCACGTCGCTCTTCCACGCGCGGTGGGTCAGCTCGCCCAGCGTGTATAGCTCCGCGAATTGCGCCTCGTCATTGGCGTCGGCAATGCTGCCTGGGCGCAGGCCATCACCCAGCGAATAGGCGATATCGTATTGCTTCATGATTTCGGTGATGTCGTCGAAATGCTCGTAGAGGAAGCTCTCCTTGTGATGCGCGAGGCACCATTTCGCCATGATGCTGCCCCCGCGCGAGACGATGCCGGTGACGCGTTTGGCCGCGAGCGGCACATAGGGCAGGCGCACGCCCGCGTGGATCGTGAAATAATCGACGCCCTGCTCGGCCTGCTCGATCAATGTATCGCGGAAAATCTCCCATGTCAGTTCCTCGGCGATGCCGCCGACCTTCTCCAGCGCCTGATAGATCGGCACGGTGCCGATGGGGACGGGGCTGTTGCGGATGATCCATTCGCGCGTGTCGTGGATGTTGCGGCCGGTGGACAGGTCCATGACCGTGTCCGCGCCCCAGCGGATGCTCCAGACCATCTTGTCGACCTCGTTGGCGACATCGGAGGCTACGGCCGAATTGCCAATGTTGGCGTTGATCTTCACGAGGAAGTTGCGGCCGATCGCCATCGGCTCGGTTTCGGGGTGGTTGATGTTCGATGGGATGATCGCGCGACCACGGGCAACCTCGTCGCGCACGAACTCCGGCGTCACATAATCGGGGATGGCAGCGCCAAAGCTCTCGCCATCGCGGATGTATTGCGCCAAGCGCTCCCGCCCCAGATTCTCCCGCTCCGCCACATATTCCATCTCGGGCGTGATGATGCCTTGGCGGGCATAATGCATCTGAGAGACATTCTGTCCCGTTTTGGCACGCAAGGGGCGTTGCATCACATTGGGGAACGGGCGGACGCCGCCGCTACGATCCGGCCCCAGCTGGCCGTTATCCTCCGGCTTC
>JAGNYO010000043.1 GCA_017984895.1 Sphingobium sp.
GGGAAATAGGGCTGCAACCGAACCATCTGCTCATCCGTCAGCCAATACAAATCACTCATCTTCAGTCTCCTCGCAGAGCCTGAATCAGATTGCGCCTTACAAATCAATAGGTCCTGACCCTAGCCCTGAAAGCAATTCCGTGATTTGCTCATCAAGGTTTGGGGGATCGCGATAATCACCGCCAAAGTGCCACATTCCAGTTTGTGCGATTATTTTTTTGCCGTGGCTTGCAAGGAAGGGTTCATTCTTCAGCACACCAAGTCTGGGCGTGGCGCCGAGTAAAGCTGTCAGGTCATCAGGGACAAGATCGTCGCCGTTGATCAATAGCGTAGCTGAGGCTCGTTGTAGACTAACCATTGGGCCAGCTTAGCAGTAAGCTATTAAAGTCCGCTTACCCCAAACCTTCCTGCCATTCACCCCAAATCCCTATCAATCAGGCTCGCCACCTTGGTCTCGCTCATCGCTATGTAAGTGAGCAGCGACACGCCGCAGAGCGCCGAGACATACCAGTAAAACCAGCCCTCCATGCCCCATGTCTTGAGCTGGAGCGCGACATATTCGGCGCTGCCGCCGAACAGCGCGTTGGCGATGGCGTAGGGCAGGGCGACGCCAAGCGCGCGGATGTGCGCGGGAAACAGCTCTGCCTTCACCACCGCGTTGATCGAGGTATAGCCGCTCACCGCAATGAGCGCCGCCATCACGAGGGCGAAGGCGCTGATCGGATCATGCGCTTGTTCGAGCGCGCGGAACAGCGGCACGGTGCCGAATGTGCCGGCCAGCCCAAAGCCGATCATCAGCGGCTTCCTGCCGATCCGGTCAGACAAGGCACCGAAGGCGGGTTGCAGCGCCATGAACAGAAACAGCGCGCCGGCCATAATCCAGCTCGCCTGCTGGCGGCCAAAACCCGCTGAATTCACGAGATATTTCTGCATATAGGTGGAGTAGGTATAGAAAGCGAGGGTGCCGCCCGCGGTGAGCGCCACCACCAGCCCCGCCGCGCCGGGATGGTCCTTCAGCAGCGTCAGCACGCCGGAGCGGGGGGCATCCCCATCGCGCTCCTTCGCGGCGAGATAATGCTCCGTCTCCAGCAGCCGCCTGCGCAGCACCAGCACGACCAGCGCCAGCACCGCGCCCAGCGCGAAGGGGATGCGCCAGCCCCAGCTTTCCAGCGCCGCCTCGCTCATGCTCGCCTGCAACACCAGCAACAGCGCCAGCGCGACAAGCTGACCCATGATCAGCGTGACATATTGAAAGCTGGACCAGAAGCCGCGCCGCTTGGCCCCTGCCATTTCCGAGAGGTAGGTCGCGCTCGCGCCATATTCGCCGCCGACGGACAGGCCCTGGATCAGCCGCGCCACCACCAGCAGCGCGGGCGCACCGATGCCGATCACGTCATAGCCGGGCGTTACGGCGATAAGAGCCGAACCCGCGCTCATCATCAGGATCGAGAGGGTTAGCCCCGCCTTGCGCCCGCGCCGGTCGGCATAGACGCCCATGATCCACGCGCCGATGGGCCGCATCAAAAAGCCGACGGCGAAGATCGCACCGGCGCTTAAAAGCTGGGCGGTCTGGTCCTGCGCCGGGAAGAACACCGGCGCGAAATAGAGGGTGAAGGCGGCGTAGGCATACCAGTCATACCATTCAACGAGGTTGCCCGCTGAACCGCCGAGGATCGACAGCAGGCGGGAGCGGGCGGGCGCGGCCGTCATTGGGGGCGCACTCGCTGTGTGCATGGTGTCATGATGTCCCATACGGGCACGATCCTGTCATACCACTGCCTAGCTCTGCTCGGCATATTTTGGCAAGTTTATGGCGCAGAAATCAGGCCTTGCAGCGGGTATAGTGATAGAGGCCGGGCGCGCCCTCCTCTGGCCGTTGGTCCTGCCGGATCAGGGTCTGGCCATTGTCTTGCACCGTGAAGGTCATGCTATTATCCCAGGTCATGCCCTCGCCGGCGAACGTAAAGTCTGCGCGTATCCGGGTCGGCTCCTGCTCACGAATGCGCTTCAGTGTTCCGCGCGATTCGAAGAACATCAGCGCGTTCACCGAAATTTCGAGCAGCCCCTTGGCGTCGCCATGCAGGCTGGTGCAATCCTTCGGAACCATACCCCAGCGGCCGCGCAGCGCAGTGGGAATGGCGTTACCGACATGCGGGGCGGTGGTCTGGTCCTCAAGAATATCGTCATTGCCGGGCCTATCGGGTGTGCTGGCATTGTTGGACGGGGAGGAAAGGGCGTTCTCTTCAGTCTGCATGGCGTTGGGGGGCAGCGCCGCATTGTCATCTTCACCGGAAGAGCAGGCGGAAAGCGCGAACAGCCCCGCGACGATCAAAAAAGTGGGTGTGCGCGTCATCCTCTCACTCCAAACGGGGTCCCCCTTGCGCACCCTATCAGCCGCCCCGGCCCTGTGCCAGTGGCGAGAGGGCGTGGCCCGTCCTTTTATTTTATCGCACAAGCGACTTGTTTTCTTGGGCGGCGGCCTCCACAAGATCGCCAATCACAGTCTCACGAAGAGAATACTCCCGTAATGACGCCACGATCCAAGCCTGCGCGCAGCATCGCTCTTCTCAAACGGGTCGATATCGGGGAAACCGCACGCGAGAATGTCGAGTTTTTCATGGGCTGGCTGCGCAAGCCGCGTCAGACGGCCGCGATTGTGCCCTCCAGCCGGTTCCTCGCGCGGCAGATGGTGACGGGGATTGACCCGGAGGGTGGCCGGGTGCTGGAACTGGGCGGTGGCACGGGCGCTTTCACCCGCGCGATCCTCGCAACCGGTCTGCCGCCGGAGAAGCTGGAGGTGGCAGAAATCAACCCGCTGTTCGCGAGCGGGCTGGAGCGGCAGTTCCCGGAAGTCAGTATCTTGCGCCAGCGGGCGGAGCAGATCAGCGCCTATGTGGCGGGGGAAGAGGGCGGCTATCAATGCGTGGTGAGCGGCCTGCCGATGCTCGCTTTCAGCCAGCAGACGCACAAGGCGATATTGCAAGACGCATTCCGGCTGCTGATGCCGGGCGGCATTTTCGTGCAGTTCACTTATTCGGCGCTTTCGCCCGTGGGCAGGCCGGTGCTCGATGCGCTGGGGCTGGAAGCCACGCCGGCGGGACGGGTTTTGCTCAATATTCCGCCCGCGACCGTGTTTCATTTCCAGCGCAATGATGGCGACAGGACGTAGGGTTAACGCCCCATAAGGGGACAGTTGCATTTTAACCATCTATTTACCTTTTAGACAGGTAAACAAAGCGTTAACCCGAGGGCATGAAGCGAAGAGCCCTCGTCCTCACCACGGAATCTGCGCGCCATCCCTTTCGGCAGACACTGCCCCCGCATGTGTTCAAGCCTCTGCGCGATCCTGGCAAGCGCAATGATGAGGACATCAAGTTGTTCGTGACCAGCTTCATTGCGTTCTTCGTCGCGACATACAGTTTCATAGCCTGAACACGACTTCAGGCGGCCGTTGTGTTCGCACGGCTCAGAGTCTGTTTGGAAAAGCGGTGCCGGCCCGCTCCCCTACCCAACCACCCAAAACAGCGTAAAATATTTGGGTGGTTGGGTGGGGGAGCGGGCTGGTGCGGCCTCTGAAATTCGTTTGGAAAAGCGAATTTCCAAACGGGCTCTCAGAAGGCGTTCAGCGTAAAAGGTATGCGTAAGGAGGTGCGCAGGTCGGTCGCGTCGTCAGTCGCGCCCATCTCGACATTCCAGTTAATCGTGGTGCGCGGGCTGCTGCGATAGCTGACGCCGAACAGGAAGCGCCCGAGCTGGAGATCGCGCGAGTTGGTCGTCATCGGGTTGCCCATCGCGCCGGTCTGCGGATCTTGCACCCGCAACCGGGTTTTGGTGCCCATCGACCAGGTGTGCGCATAGCCAAAACTCAAGGAGGTGCGCGGGTTGAGGGAGAGCGCGATGCCCATCGTCGCGGATGGCTCACCGCCCGGCGTAACCCGCTCGATGAAGGCCGGGCCGATCATGCGGTTGATAGTGCGACCGAAGTTGAAGGTATAGCCCAGCGTGCCGAACAATACGGCAGGGTCTGTGGGCAAGATTGCCGTGACGGAGGGCGTTAGGCCCCAGAAGCCCGCCCCGGTTGCCGCCTCAAGTGCGTTGCCGAGATTGTCGCGCCGCACCAGAAAGGGGCTACGGCCGGTCGGCGCTACCGCCTGCACCCCGGCAATCAGATAGGGCCAGCCCCTGGTGCCGTTGGTGATCTGATAGCGCGCGCCAAAGCTGATATCCCCCAGCCCGCCATCCGAAACCGGCTTATCGATCTGGCCGGCATTAGGGGAATTGGGATCGGCCACCGGCGCCAGCACCGATTTGTCCGACCGATAGATATAGGGCACGGACGCACTGATTTCGAGCCGACTGGTGAGGCCCAGACGGGCGGAAAGCCCGGCGGTGAGGACATCCTGCCGGCTTTCGTTGATGTCGAACACGCCGATCAGCACCGACTGCGGGATTTCCACGCCCCGGAAGATGACCCGGTTACGATCCGCCCGCGCATATTCGAAATTGCCTTCCAGCGTCAGTCGCCCGGCCTGCGTGATGATACCGCCTTGCTCGGCAAGGGCGGCGACCTGCACCTCGCGCTGGTCGGTCGGCGCTTCGCCTACGGTCTGCACCCCGGCGGACGGCGGAGCGGCGGGCGGCGAGGGGGGCAGGGGAACCGTGCCCGGCGTGCGGGCGGTGGGGCCAGGGCTGGCCGAGGCCATGCCGTTTGCTCCACTGGCTGCATCCATGCCGGAGACACGCGTTTCGAGCGCCTCAAGCCGGGCGCGCTGTGCCTCGATCAGGCGCTGCTGGGCGCTGAGCTGCGCCCGCAAATCCGCCATTTCCTCAGCCGGAGTGCGACTGGCCGTCTGCGCTATCGCCAACGCGGGGGCTGAGGTCATAAGCATAAAGGCCAGTGCCACTGGCGTCTTGTTTACTATCACTGGCTTTCTCCCTGTTCTCAACAATTGCGCGCCGGATCAGCGGCCCCTTACCGTCTCTAGTGCCAGCGCCGACGCGAGAAACTGGCTGGCGGCGAGCAACGGTTCCGCGCCACGCAGGTCGATGTTGACCGCGCTGACCGTGTCGATCGCCCGGTCGCTTGCGGTATTGGCAACAACCACGCCGGTGGCACGCCCGATCAGGTGCTGAATTTCAAGATCCTGCCGGGTGAGGCTCGCCACCGCGCCCTGCTCACCATTTGTCAGGCGGAAGTCCCCTTCCGCCGTGGTGACCGGAGGGCCATTCGGGGTGACGGGAACCTCGCGCTGGCCCTGCGCGCTCGCCCATGTCGCCTGCGGGTCGGTGATGATGTTGACCGTGGTCGGCCCGGAAACGCTACCCGGCGCGATCTGCGAGCCGGTGGAGGATCGGCTCACGGAAATCACCGGGGCGAGGGAGGTGCCGGGCATAGTCACACTTGTCTGCGCGGGCACGGGCTGGCTCTCCGCCGTGCCGTTTGTAAACAGCCGGGCGCCGACGATCGGGCCATCGCTGGCATACAGGGTGTGGAGGACAAGCACCCCGTCCACCCTTGTCTGGATATCGATGCCGACGCTGAGATCAAGCCCATTGGGCAGCAATACGCCGCCACGCATAGTATTGAGTTCAGCGGCGCTGACGCGCGGCGCAGGAAACGCGCCATGCGACGGGGATGCCGACACGATGATCAGATTGGCCGGTTCGGAGGCTTGCGCGCTGGCTGTCCAGCCCATCGCGCCAAGAAGCAAGAGAGTGCGGAGGTTCATATCGACCAACTTTCCTAGAATTCGCCCAATATCGGGCGCGTCATGGCCAGCCCTGCGAGGTTGAGAGGTTGTGCCTGGGTGTAGAAACGCCCCATGGGAGCGCGCGCACGGTCTGCGCCCTGGTTAAAATGCGCGCTGGCGATGTCGGTGCGTCCGTTCAGCACGAAGAACACGCCATTCCATTGCCGCTGAAACACCCGCCGCGACTCACGCCGCAGCCCGAGCGAAGGATCACCGAGCAGCAGGGTATCGCCCTCGATACCCTTGACGACGACGAAATGCCGGTATCCGTTATAGTCTATCAGTGCGATGCCAGGAGTGCGCGCCTTGACAATCTGGTCTAGCGAAACGCGATAGCCATCGGCGGAAATGCCGCGGTCCGCCAGATAGCGCTTCATGTCCAGCAGGCTGAAGCCCTGACGCCGGATCTGCGCCTGATCGCCATTACGGAACATACCGACGAACACGCTCTGTTCGCTCTGGGCGTCGGCATAATGAAAGCGCAACAGTGTAGCCAAAGCGGCAGACCCGCAACTGAAGTCATATTGCTGGCGGACGACCGTTTCGAATCGGCGGCCGATCAGACTTGTGACCGGCAGCCCATATTCCTGCGTCAGGGTGAGTTCAAAACGATTGCGACCCTCGGCGATCGGCTGGGTGCTGCATCCACTCAACGCCGCCAGCGCGCCTGTCAGCGCCGCCGCCATAACTGCGGATCGTTTCAGATCATCAAGGCCGGATAGCGACATTAATGTTCATAGACGCATTGATTGCGACATTGTTCCCGGTGTTGGCGCTCAGCACGGACAATCCATGAAGGTTGTCGAACGACGAGCCATCGAAGCTGATCGTGCCGGTCACGGAATTGCCGCTCACGACATTGTTCGAGACTTCACTTGTGTTGTTGGCGTTGATCGCCATGGCGATTTCCGCCTTGCCGGTCACAGCGTTCAACTGGCTGGGTTCCATCGCCTGAGTGGCGGGAAAGGGTGCGGAAGGATCTTCCGATGGGGTGGCGTCCTGGGCATGGGCGGGTGCCGTCATGCACAACAGGGTCGCAGTGAGGGCGGCGGCCGTCAGAGATTTCACGGCAAGTCTCCTGAAATTCGAGTGCTATATTCGGGGGGCGCAATGTGCGGGCCGACCAAGCCGGACCCGCACATCATACGCTGTGTATCGGCCGGTCTTACTGGCCGAGGTTGATGTCGCCCGCGCTGACGCTGACGGTGACCGCGCTGTTCTGCGATGCGCCGACGCCGGTGTTCATGTTGAGCGATTGCAGGCCGGCAAAGTTCTGGAACGCGCCGTCACCCGTGTTGATGCCGTTCATCGCCGCCGCACCACCGGATTCGCTGTCAGACGGCACGGAGTAGCTGACGCTGACGCCGGTGACATAGCCCGCAAGCGTCGTGGTGGCGACCACCGCATCCGCACCGAACTGGTTGCTGGTTGCCGCGCCCATATGGCCGGTGGCCGTTGCGTGCTGCTGCATGGAGGAGTCCGCGAACGAGGCATCGCCGCCGCCATTGGCAACCGAGCCGGTGCCGTGGTTGGTGGCCCGCGACGAGTTGGTGGTTGAGTTGTCCGAATTGTCGCTGTTGTCGGAATTGTCCGACATGTCGCGGCTGTCGGTTGCGGTGCTGCCGTTGTTGGCAGCAACCTGAGCACCCGAGGCCGAGCTGGAGTCGGACCAGCTCGAATTATCGGAGTTATCCGAATTGTCGGAGTTGTCGGTCATGGAATTGTCCGAGTTGTCCGTGGTGTGTGTGTAGCTCGAGTTATCCGAATTATCAGTGGACGACATGTCGCGGCTGTCGGTTGCGGTGCTGCCGTTATTCGCGGCTACCTGCGCACCCGAAGCAGACGACGTAGTGGTGTGGGTCTGGGTCGAGTTATCCGAATTGTCGGTGTCGTTCGTCTGACTCCAGCTCGAATTGTCTGAATTGTCCGTGGTGGTCGTGTTTGTGCGCATGGAGTTGTCGCTGTTGTCGCTGGCGGTGCCGCCATTGTTAGCCGCGACTTGGGCGCCGCTCGCGCTGCTGGAGTCGGTCCAGCTGCTGTTATCCGAACTGTCGGTCGTGGAATTATCGGAGCTGTCGGATGTTGAATTGTCCGAACTGTCTGAGGACCAGTTGCTCGTGTGTGTGCTGCTGTCCGTCAAGTTCGCTGTCTGGGTCGAAGTATGCGTCTTGGTGGAGTTGTCTGAATTGTCAGTGGTGTGGGTGTACGTGGAGCTATCGGTGGCGGTGCCACCCCCATTGGCAGCGACCTGCCCGGCGGAGGCCGAGCTGCCACCGTCTGATGGTGTGGTCGTCTGGGCAAAGGCGGGAGCGGAAAGCGCAAGCGCCAGTGACGACGCTGAAGTAATATAGAGCAGTTTCATTTCGTTCATCCTGTATAGCGGGTAGGCAAAAGCGCCCCCTGTTGTAAACCAGCGCTAAGTGCTGGCCGACCTGGCGGGTCCAGAATGAATATGGATGATATTACAACGATTATCTCCCCCAAGTTCCACAATAAATCATAGTTAATCGGGAATTAACACTACCCCTATTTGGGGGTAATCAATAGAATATATTGTTACAATGAAATTAGACCTGTGTAATTTTTACACAGATCTACAGATTTAGTTTTGATATACTAGGATTAATTTAGCGAAGCATTCGGGGAGATGTCTCGCGAAACAATTAGAATGGCCACGCTTCCGGCGTGAACTGTGATGACTAAAGCTCTCCGAAGGCCTTTTGGTCCTCTAATTATCTGAAAAAAAAGGCGCTTGGTCTGACTTGCTCACCGCAAGATGGCGGATCATTCCCCCGCGTCAGGCGTTGAAGCATGCACGGAAGGCGAGAGAGTTACGCAGGATCATAATGACTGTAACCGACCAGGAAGAACTGACGAGGGTGCTGGACGAAATAGCCGAAGCGATGAACGGTCGTGGTGCGCTGTTCTCTCTCCATCCCGATGACGGCGAAGAGCCACGCGTGTTGCATATGGGCGATGGCCTCAAGCCCTGGACTGCTGATATCGAAGCGATGGTCGAACGAGGCCAGTTATGGCCTATGCCAGACGCTGGCGAGATGCATATATGGTGGCGTTGCCCGCCCTCCATCGGTTGCGACACAGCCTTATCTGTCCCGATCCGGCGGGTGGGAGGGCATAGTCGGTTGGTTATCACTACATTCTTCGATTCCCTGACGCCCGCCACTCAGCAAGCGGCAGAGCAGGCCTATCTGCGCCGTCGGCCTTTTGCGGTCGGCTATTTCCGGCTGTGGCAAATCGCCAATACCGGCCATAATCATATGTTGGCGCTTCAGGCGGCGCTCAACCTCAATGACATGGCGATCATGCTGCTCGATCGCACCAGCCGGATCGTGTTCGCCAACAACCGTGCGCAGGAGGTGCTGGCTGAGGCTGATGGATTGTGCCGGCGGCAGAACAGGGTGGCGGCGACCACTGTGGGTGACAGCATCAAGCTCGCCTCTGCTGTCGATCATGTCATCGCCGCCGGGGCTGCGGGGCGCTCGCTGCGCGCGCCGCTGTTTCGGATCAGCCGGTCCAACGAACGGCATCTGGTGGTCGCTGTGCTGCCGACGGATCATCCCCCTGCGGATGCGCAAGATGTCGCGGCGATCCTCTATGTCATCGACCCCGGCGTCGACCTCGAAAATCAGTTGCCGCCGGTGTGCAAGCTTTTTCGCATGTCTCCGCTGGAAACGCGCCTTACCTGCCATCTGGCCGCCGGTGCCACCCTGCAAGAGGCCGCGGGCCTGCTCCGCCTGAAGGAGCAGACGGCGCGCAGCTACCTCAAGCAAATCTTTGTCAAGACCGACACCAATCGCCAGGCGGACCTTATCCGCACCATGCTGTCCAGCCTGATGCGCACCAACAAGTCGGTCGAACCTGAAGTTCTGTAGCACTGCGATGCAGCCAAAACCGCCGGTCCTTCGCGCATCATCGCTTGGCCTGATGCGCAGGGCGCGCTAGGAAGAGAACCCGTACCACCCGGACCCGCCCTCGTTTTGAAACCACGCCTGTATCTCTCTCTGCTTGCCGCTCTGGTTTCGTGCTTGTCGATGACGGGGTGCGGCTCGGATGATGATGAGCCAGTTCGTGTCAGCGTCATCGGGACGGACAGGGAAATTTCCGCACCCCTCACACATGCCGATACGCGCGCGGGCCAGGCGATGTTGGGTGCGTCGGCGCGCGGGCTGGTGAGCGTCGATGCCGACGGCACGGTCATTCCCGCGCTGGCGCAGCGCTGGATCGTGGTGGATGACGGCAAGGGCTATATCTTCCGGTTGCGGCGTGCGCGCTGGGCAGAAGGCGGCCGGGTGGATGCGCGCGAGGTGAAGCGATTGTTACAGGCGCGGCTGCGCGCCCGGCTTCGGCTCGATCCCTACGGACCACTCGCCTCGGTCGATCAGGTCGTGGCGATGACGGACGATGTGCTGGAGCTGAGGTTGAGGGCGGCCAGGCCCAATTTCCTTGCCGCATTGGCCGTGCCGGAGATGGCGATCGCGCGGGATAGCGGCGGCTCCGGCCCCTATCACAAGCGCCGGATGGAGGAGGGGGTGGACGACCTGTGGCGCCTGCTGCCGCTCGATGCGGTGGGCAAGATCGACGAAGAAGCGCCGCCGCAGGATACACGGTTGCTGCGCGCTGAACGGGCCGCCCGCGCTATCGTGCGTTTCCGCGAGGGGGAGATCGACCTGCTGCTGGGCGGCACCGTGGCGGAGCTGCCCTATCTTTCCATCGCAAATGTGCGGGACGGGTTCATACGATTCGACCCGGTGCAGGGGCTGTTCGGGCTGGCGCTCTCGGGCAGCAATCCTCTGCTGGAGGAGGCCGAAGTGCGCCGCGCCCTCGCGATGGCGATTGACCGGACGGCGGTGGTGAGTGGCTATTCCGTTTCGCGCTGGAAGATCGCGGAGCAGATCCTGCCGCAGCAGCTCAACCTGCCTCATCCGCCAACGCCGCCTGACTGGGCCGCACTGCCGATGGAGCGGCGGCGCGAGCTGGCGCAGGATGTCGTCGCGCGTTGGCGCCTGCGCCATAATGGCGCGCCATTCGCGCTATCGGTCAGCCTGCCCAAGGGGCCGGGCATGAATTTGCTGTTTGCTGCCCTGCGCACGCAATATGCGCAGGTGGGAATTGAACTAAGGCGCGTGGAGAAAGGCGCGGACCTGCTGTTTATCGATGAGGTGGCACCCTATGACAGCGTGTCCTGGTATCTGGGGCGGCTGAGCTGCGCGCGCGGTGTCTATTGCGATCCTGTTGCTGAGGATATGCTCAAGGACTCGCTCAGCGCGCCGACCCTTGAGGAGCGCCTGAACCTGCTGGCTCAGGCCGAGCCGCTGATGATGGCACATGGCGGCTTCATACCCCTGGCGATGCCGGTGCGCTGGTCCTTGGTGCGCAGGCGGCTGGATGGCTTTGCTCCCTCGCCGCGCGCCATCCATCCGCTGAACCGCCTGATGCAATAGCCGGGATTTCAGCCTGCGGCAGCGGCTTCGCGCTCGGCTATCAAAGCGGCGTCGATCTCTTTTGCGCGGATAAAGGCGGGCCGCGCGGTCAGGCCGGAGAGATAGTCCGTAAAGGCTGGCCGTGGCGCCATCATGCCGAACAGCATCAGGAAGTTGATCATCGACCCGACATAAACGTCGGCGGCGCTGAACCGATCTCCCGCGATGAAGCGCTTGCCGACCACCGCTGTCTCAAGCGTATCTGTCGCGCGCTCGAAATTGCCATAGC
Organism: Sphingobium sp.; assembly: GCA_017984895.1. Classification (GTDB taxonomy): domain Bacteria; phylum Pseudomonadota; class Alphaproteobacteria; order Sphingomonadales; family Sphingomonadaceae; genus Sphingobium. Next base: position 11,480 of record JAGNYO010000043.1, read on the forward strand.
CGAACATCATCTGCTTATCCTCTGGCGGCACAAAGCCAGCCGCATGGTTCGAGAACGCGGCTTCGATCGGCCCTGCCGCAAAGAATATCCAGCGATAATAGTCCGCCAATGCGGGCTCAACCGGTTTCAACCCGGCCTCCGGGAAAGCCTCGGCCAGATAGGCACAGATCGCGGCGGCCTCGGTAACGACATGGCCCATGTGCACGATGGCAGGCACCTTGCCCATCGGGTTGATCGCCAGATATTCCGCAGTCTTCATGCTTGTGCCATAATCGAGCAGCGCGGTTTCATAGGGCGCTCCACACTCCTCCAGCATCCAGCGGACAACCTGGCCGCGTGACTGGGGGTTAGTATAGAAAATCAGATCGGCGGCCATGATTCGGTTCTCCTGAATGGGTTGCCGCCTATCATGACGCGCTGGGGGCAAAAGAAAAGGGCGACCTGTGGCCGCCCCCTTACTGCTTGTGGAAGTCCCCGTCAGGCAGTGGGTTTGGATGCGGGTTTGCCTACAGCGCCGGTTCTGCCTTTGCCTTTACCTCTGGCAATACCGTCCTTCCTGGGCTTGCCGGTGCGCGGCGCGGCGGGCGTTACCTCGAAAGTGAGCGCATCGTCCTTGAGGCCGACAACCACTTCGCCGCCATGCACCAGCTTGCCAAACAGCAACTCTTCGGCGAGCGGCTGCTTGATTTTTTCTTGCATCAGGCGGCCCATCGGACGGGCACCATAGAGTTTGTCATAGCCCTTGTCCGTGAGCCACTTGCGCGCTTCATCCGACAAGGTGATATGCACATCGCGGTCAGCCAGTTGCAGCTCCAGTTGCAGAACGAACTTGTCGACCACACGGGCCACCACTTCGGTCGGCAGATAGCCGAACGGCACGATCGCATCGAGCCGATTGCGAAATTCCGGCGTGAACAGCTTCTTGACGGCCTCCTCGCTTGCGTCCTCCTTGCTAATAACATCGCCGAAGCCGATGCCTTCGCGCGCCATATCGGATGCGCCCGCATTGGTCGTCATGATGAGGATGACGTTGCGGAAATCGACGGTTTTGCCATGATGATCGGTGAGGCGGCCATTGTCCATCACCTGCAACAGAATGTTGAACAGGTCCGGGTGCGCCTTCTCGATCTCGTCGAGCAACAGCACGCAATGCGGGTTCTGGTCGATCGCGTCGGTCAGCAGGCCGCCTTGGTCATAGCCCACATAGCCCGGAGGGGCACCGATGAGCCGTGAAACCGAGTGTCGCTCCATATATTCAGACATATCAAAGCGTTGTAGAGGTATGCCGAGAAGTGTTGCGAGCTGGCGCGCCACTTCGGTCTTGCCGACGCCGGTGGGACCGGAGAACAGATAATTACCGATCGGCTTATCTGGATCACGCAATCCCGCACGGCTCAGTTTAATCGCGCTGGACAGCACGCCAATGGCATGATCCTGCCCGAACACGACGCGCTTCAAATCCTGCTCGATCGTGGCAAGCACGGTCTTGTCGTCGCTCGATACCGTCTTGGGCGGGATGCGCGCCATGGTGGAGATGACCTGCTCGATCTCCTTGGGGCTGATGATTTTCTTGCGCCGGGAGGGCGGCACCAACATTTGCATCGCCCCGACCTCGTCGATCACGTCGATCGCCTTGTCCGGCAATTTGCGGTCGTTGATGTAGCGGGCGGAAAGCTCCACCGCCGCCTTGATCGCGTCCGCGGTGTAGCGGACATGGTGATGCTCCTCGAAATTCGGGCGCAGGCCGGCAAGGATCTTGATGGTGTCCTCGATGGTCGGCTCGTTGACATCGATCTTCTGGAACCGGCGCAACAGCGCGCGGTCTTTCTCGAAATGGTTGCGGAATTCTTTATAGGTGGTGGAGCCGATGCAACGGATCGAGCCGCCGGAAAGCGCGGGCTTGAGCAAGTTGGAGGCATCCATCGCGCCGCCCGAGGTCGCGCCAGCGCCGATGACAGTGTGGATCTCGTCGATGAACAACACCGCGTCCGGCATTTTCTCCAGCTCGTTGACGACCGCTTTCAGGCGCTCTTCAAAATCGCCACGATAGCGCGTGCCTGCCAGGAGCGCGCCCATGTCGAGCGAGTAGATCACAGCATTGAGCAGCACTTCGGGCACATCGCCCTCGACGATCTTGCGCGCCAATCCTTCGGCGATGGCGGTCTTGCCGACGCCGGGATCGCCCACGTAAAGCGGATTGTTCTTGGAGCGGCGGCAGAGGATCTGGATCGTGCGGTCGACCTCGGCGTTGCGACCGATCAACGGATCGATCCTGTTATCCTTAGCCTTCTCGTTGAGGTTGACGGTGAACTGATCGAGCGCGCTATCCTTCTTGTCTTTGGACTGCTGCTGCTTCTTTTCTTCCTCGGAAGATTTCACCTGCTGCGGCTCTGGCGTGGAGGTCACGCCCTTGCCGACACCGTGCGAGAGGAAGGAAACCGCATCGAGGCGGCTCATGTCCTGCTGTTGCAGAAAATAGACGGCATAGCTTTCCCGCTCCGAAAACAGGGCGACGAGTACATTGGCGCCTGTCACTTCATCCTTGCCGGAGGATTGCACATGGAGGATCGCCCGTTGCACCACCCGCTGAAACCCGCTGGTGGGGGAGGGGTCCGTGTCGCTGTCGACCTTGAGGCTGTCCAGCTCGCTGTCGAGATAGTGCGTGACTGCGTCGGTCAGCTCACCCATGTCCACCCCGCAGGACTGCATGACGCGCGAAGCATGTTCATCATCCATCAGCGCGAGCAGCAGGTGCTCCAGCGTCGCATATTCGTGATGACGTTCTGCGGCATGGCCCAGCGCATTGTGGAGCGTGGTTTCGAGGGCGGGGGCAAAGGATGGCATATCAATTCTCCCGGCATCCATTCGGGATGCCATTCACCACTATGTCGGCGCATCTGAACCGGGGTTCAAGTGCCCGATCGAACAGAATTCCCAACTCCTCCGTCTGGTTCCATTCGGCGGAACGGGAAAGCTGCACGATCATTTCCTGAATAGAGCATCGGCGCTTGCCTTATGGTTAACGGACTGTTGGATTTTTGTGCGGGCGCGCACTATTTCTGCCTCGAGGGCCGTGATACGCGTATAAAGCTCCGCTACCGAGAGCGGATCAAGATCCTGCCGCATCAAGGCTGCCAGCGGATCGTCCGCCCGTTTGGGAACAAAATCGTCCATATCCATAGGAGGCTCATGCAATGGGCGGGTTGTCGTTCCTGAAGTGTTGACCCGATCGCCGTCCCTGTCAATAAGGAGCTATGGTGCTGGAAGCGATCTCGAAGGAAATGCGGGCTGTCGGCTTTGATGCGCCCGGTGGGCCTGATGTGCTGGCGATCATCCGGGCGGCAATCCCCGTTCCGCAAACGGATGAAGTGCTGATCCGCGTGCATGCGGCGGGGGTCAACCGGCCCGATGCCTTGCAGCGCGCGGGCAAATATCCGCCGCCGCCGGGCGCCTCGCCGCTGCTGGGGCTGGAGGTGTCTGGCGAGGTGGTGCAGGTGGGTGCGGAGGCGGAGCCTGCCTTGCTCGGGCAAAAAGTCTGCGCGCTCGCCAATGGCGGCGGCTATGCCGAATATGTTGCCGTGCCTGCCGGGCAATGCCTGCCTGTGCCCGATGGCTATGACATGATCGAGGCGGCGGCGCTGCCCGAAACATTGTTCACCGTGTGGACCAACCTGTTCGAACGCGCCTATGCGGTGGAGGACGACACCGTGCTGGTGCATGGCGGCACTTCGGGCATCGGGACCATGGCAATTTCCCTGTGCAACCTGTTCGGGGTGAAGATCATCGTCACCTGCGGGTCAGACGAGAAGTGCGCGCAGGCGCTGGCCTGGGGCGCGGATCATGCCATCAATTATCGCACCCAGGATTATGGCGAAGAAGTGAAACGCATCACCCACGGGCAAGGGTGCCAGGCGGTGCTGGATATGGTGGGCGGAGACTATCTGCCCCGCAACCTCAAATGCCTCGATATCGAAGGGCGGCATGTGTCTATCGCGGTGCTAGGGGGCAGCCGTGCGCAGATTTCGATCCCCGACATCATGGCGCGGCGGCTGACGATCACCGGATCGACGCTGCGCCCGCGCTCCACTGTGTTCAAGGCGCTGGTGGCGGATGAGATCGCGCGGCATGTTTGGCCCTTTGTCGAGCAGGGCAAGCTGCGGCCGGCGGTGGACAGCATCTTCGCGCTGGAGGAGGCTGGCAGCGCCCATGCGCGCATGGAAGCGGGCGCACATTTTGGCAAGATCGTGCTGAGGGTGGAATAGGGCAACCTTCTCTTCCCCCTTGCCCTGCGCGCCAGTTTGGCCTAAGCTCAGCCCTCATGTGGCCACCCTGCCGGGGTGGCCCTTATCATTTCAAGTTTCCGGAGCCTGGATCATGTCCCACCCGTTGATGCCTCATGCCACCGCTGCCTGGCTGATCGAGAATACCGGCCTCACCTTCCCGCAGATCGCGGAATTTTGCGGATTGCACATGCTGGAAGTGCAGGCGATCGCTGACGAGACATCGAGCACGCGCTTCACCCCGCGCGATCCTGTCCGCGCGCATGAGCTGACCAGCGATGAAATCCGTAAGGGCGAGGCGAACCCAGATTATGCGCTGAAAATCTTCAAGGGCAACGAGCCTGCCCGCCGCACCAAGGGCCCGCGCTATACCCCCGTCTCCAAGCGGCAGGACAAGCCCGATGGCATCGCCTGGATCCTGCGCAACCACCCGGAGATTTCCGACGGAGCGATCGGTCGCCTCATCGGCACCACACGCACCACGATCGCCGGGATCCGGGATCGTTCGCACTGGAATATCTCCAACATCACCCCGAAGGACCCGGTGACGTTAGGGCTGTGCTCGCAGCGCGAGCTGGACGCGATCGTCGCCAAGGCGGCGAAGAAGGCGGGGATCGAGGCGCCGTCCGATACGCGGCTGGATGGCGCGCGTGCCGCGCTGATCGAGGAACTGCGGCGCGAGCGGGACGATGCCCACCGGCTGGAGGACGAGGGCTATGCCATGCCCGCACCGCCTGCCGCCGGCACGGAGCTGGACCCACGCGCCGAAGCGGACCGGCTGTTCGGCCAGCGATAAGGCTCTAGGGCGCACTGCGTAAAGTCAAACGCTAGTCGTGCGCTCTAGTTATTTGGTATCGCATCGTTTTTTACCAAAACTGGTTCCCACTTTTTGGCGCGATACTCTAATGCGCGAACAAGCAAAAAAAAGGGGCGGGGATTTACCCGCCCTTTTCAGTTTTCGCTGTGTTGAACCTATAGCATCGCCCCCAATAGTCTTTTCCAGGATGTCCTTGCCTCTAGTCTGGGATCAGGCGCACTCCTCAGCCAGCCAGACCCAGGGATTTAGCGATCCCATAGAGCGAGGTGAGCGTCAGGACCACACCGACGAGCAACAGTAGGCGGTTGGCGGGAATATGCTTGGCGAGCAGCGCGCCGAGCGGCGCTGCGAGCACGCCACCTATCAGCAGGCCAAGCGTCGCCATCGTGAACGTCTCCCACCCGAGGTGGATGAGGAAGGTGAGGCTGATGGACAGGGTCAGCAGAAATTCGGCCGTGTTGACCGTGCCGATGGTCATGCGCGGATTGGCGCCCTGCAACAGCAGGTTAGAGGTAACGACCGGCCCCCATCCGCCGCCGCCCGTGGCATCGAGAAACCCGCCAAACAGGCCGAGCGGGGTGACGACGCGCGGATTGCCGGTCGGATGGATTACATGGGTGCTGCGCCAGATCAGCCATAGACCGATCGTCGTCAGATAGCTTTGCACATAAGGCTTGATCGCGCTGCTATCGACATTGGAGAGCAGATAGGCGCCGGTCACGCCGCCGATGATGCCAGGTATCGCGAGGCGGATGAACAACCCCCAGTCGACATTGCGATGATAGATATGACTGAGGCCGGAAATGGCGGTGGTGAATGTCTCTGCGGCATGCGTTCCTGCCGAAGCAGCCTTCGGTGGCAGACCGATAGCGAGGAGCAGCGTGCTCGAGATTACGCCATATGCCATGCCCAATGCCCCATCGATGAGCTGCGCCGCAAAGCCGACGGCGATGAACGGCAGCAGAACCGGCAAATAATCCCAAATCACGTTCATTTCAGGCACCCCCAGCCAGCGCGAATCGCATGTCTATTGGATAGATAGAAAATAAAGGCGGGGCGAGTCAAAATTCTATCTAAACGATAGAGAAAAGGGTTAATTCACCTAAGGTATTGATTGTCTCTAATGTTATTACGCACGGAGCGACCCGCACTCGACAAGCTGTGGGGTTTTTGCGCCACGCAGAAGCTGTGCCACTACTGATAGTTTCTCAAAGAAATGCTTTACATGAAACTATAGGGATCGACGTCCACGCTCACGCGGACGGATTTGGGCCAGCTAGAAGATTTTAACCAGCCATCGATCGCCGCCTGCACATTCACAGTGCGCGCGGCATGAACGAGCAGGCGCTGGCGGTGTCGCCCCCTCAGCATGGCGAGTGGCGCCGGAGCTGGGCCATAAACGTGCAGTCCGTCCTGCTGGGGGGCGGCCTTGCCAAGCCTGCGCGCCGTCTCCAGCGCGGCGTCCGCGCTCTCGCTGGAGACGATGATCGCGGCATAGCGGCCGTAGGGCGGCGCATCCGCATGGCGACGGCTGTCTGCTTCCGCCGCATAGAACCGCTCGGCATCGCCCGAAAGCAGCGCCTTGATGACACCCGCATTCATCATGCGGGACTGGATGAAAACGCGACCCGGCTTTTCGCTTCGCCCCGCGCGCCCGGCTACCTGGCTGATCTGCTGGAAGCAACGCTCCGCCGCGCGCAGATCTCCGCCCTCCAGCCCCAGATCGGCATCGATCACCCCCACCAGAGTCAGGTTAGGAAAATGATAGCCCTTGGTAATCAGCTGGGTGCCGATTATGATATCGACCGCGCCGCCCTCCACCGCCGCCACGAACTCCGCCACCTTTTCCGGTGACCATAAGGTGTCCGAGGTGACGATGGCTGTGCGCGCCGAGGGAAACAGCATCGCTGCTTCGTCGGCAATGCGTTCTACGCCTGGCCCGCACGCGACGAGGGCATCCTCTTGCTTGCAATCGGGGCAGGCGCGCGGCGTTGGCATCACATGGCCGCAATGATGGCAGGCAAGGCGGCGGGTCAGCTTGTGCTCGACCATCCAGCTCGAACAATTGGGGCACTGAAAGCGATAGCCGCAATGGCGGCACAAGGTGAGCGGTGCATAGCCGCGCCGGTTGAGGAAGAGCAGCGCCTGCTCGCCGCGCTCCAGTGTTTCCTGCATGGCAGCGACAAGGGGCGGAGCAATCCAGCGCTGGCGCTCCGGCGGATGCTCCAGCAGGTCGATGCCGATGATCTCCGGCATCTGCGCGCCGCCATAGCGGGCGGGGAGCTTGACCTCCTGATAGCGGCCCAGGCTCACCTGATGGCGGGTTTCCAGAGCAGGCGTGGCTGAGGCGAGGATTACCGGGCAGTCCTCGAACTTGCCGCGCATCACCGCCACATCGCGCGCATGATAATGGACGCCGTCCTCCTGCTTGAAGCTGCTTTCGTGCGCCTCGTCCACGACGATGAGGCTTAAGCAGGGGAAAGGCAGGAATAATGCCGAGCGCGCACCGACAACGACCCTGGCCTCGCCCCTGGCAATGGCGGACCAGGCACGGCGCCGCTCGCTCTGCCTGAGGCCGCTGTGCCAGGCGACCGGGGGCACACCGAAGCGCGCCTCGAACCTTCTGAGAAACGGCTCGGTGAGCGCAATTTCCGGGAGGAGGACGAGTGCCTGTCGGCCTGCCCGCACCGCTTCGGCGATGCCTTCGAAATAGACTTCCGTCTTGCCCGATCCGGTTACGCCATCGAGCAGGAAGGTCTGGAACCCGCCCTTTGCTGTGGCGGCAGTAAATATGTCCGCAGCCGATTGCTGTGCCTCATTGAGGGCAGGAACGGCATGATCCGGCACAGGCGAAGGGTATGAGGCATGGGCGTTCGATTGCACCGCCTCCAGCGCGCCCGCCTTGACGAGGCCACGCAGCACCGCCACCGAGACGCCGCCCTTTTCCGCCAGCTCTGCGACAGATCCCTGAAACGCTCCGATCCGCTCCAGCGCCTGTGCGCGCTGGGGGGTGAGGCGGGCCGGGGGCGGTGCGTCAGCCAGGCGGTATTCGGTCGTGATCAGCTCGCCCAACGCCACGCCAGCGGGCATTGCCATGCGCAGCACGGCCGCGGGCGGCGCCATATAATAAGCCGCCACCCATTCCACCAGCCGGCGCAACGACGCCGGGATCGGTGGGGCAGGGACGATCCCATATATCGCGCGCAGCTTGGCGTCCGCCACTGTGCCGGCTTCGGGCAGGCGGTCCTCCTCCCACACCACGCCGAGGATGCGGCGCGGGCCGAGTGGAACCTCGAGCACGCTGCCCGGCGCGATCTCGTCCATACCCGGAGGCACCCGGTAATCGAGCGGCCCCAGCGCGGCGTTCAGGGTCAATATGCGGACACGAGCCATGAGCCATATGTAAAGACTATGCGCACAATAAAAACCCGCTTCCCTTTTGCGGGCAAAAGAAACAGACTTGGTTCCAATCCAGAGTGGGAGAGAGCAATGGAACGCAGACAATTCCTGATGGGCGGCTCGGCGCTGGCGTTGCTGGCGCTTGGTGGATGTTCGCAGGGGCTGGGTTACAGCCTCACCGAGGCGATTCGGCGGCTGCTCTCGCTGTCGTCGCAGCGGGCGCTGGCGCGGCTGATGGCGCAGGGCGGCTTTTACGACAGCCAGATTGCGCGAATCACCCTGCCTGATCAACTGGGCGGAAGCGGCGGCGGCTCGCTCCTGTCCCGGATGCTGCTGAGTAGCGTGGTGCGCGACAGATTGCTCAAGCAAGTGAACCGCGCGGCCGAAAAGGGGGCTGAGCGCGCTGCGCCGGTCATCGCCGATGCGATCCTGTCAACGTCCCCTCAGGATGCCGCCGCAATCATCAGGGCGGTTGGCACACCGGCGGCCACCAACCTGTTGCAGCAGCATATGGGCACCGCGCTGATCTCCGCCATGCTGCCCGGCGTGGACGATGGGCTGAAGCTGTTTGACAATCAGGCGGTGACGGAGGCATTGCGCCTTGCCACCGGCATCAATTTCGTCGGTTTGCGTGATGACGTGACGCGCAAGGCGTCCGACGCGATCTTCGCGGAAATGGGCAGGGAAGAAATGGCGATCCGTGCTGATCCGCGATCCAGCGGCGACCCGGTGCTGATCGCGGCGCTCACTGCGGCCAGCGCGTTGTAGCCCTAGTGGCATGCGGCTATAGCCTCAGGCGACTCGATTCCATCCAGCCGCCAGGGGGCCGCATCCCATGAAGTTCTTCGTTGATACCGCAGACACTGCCGACATCCGTGACCTTGCCGCCACCGGCCTTCTGGATGGCGTGACAACCAACCCCTCGCTGATCGCCAAATCCGGCCGGCAGTTCCTGGAAGTGGTGAAGGAAATCTGCGGCCTTGTTGAGGGGCCGGTTTCTGCGGAAGTTGTGGCGCTCGATCATGCGACGATGATGAAAGAGGCCGAAGTCCTCCGCAAGATCGCTGACAATGTCTGCATCAAGGTGCCGCTCACCCTTGATGGCCTCAAGACCTGCAAGGCGCTCACGTCAGACGGCGCGCAGGTCAACGTCACGCTCTGCTTTTCGGCCAATCAGGCGCTGCTGGCGGCGAAGGCCGGAGCGAGCTTTATCTCGCCGTTTGTGGGCCGGCACGATGACAACGGCTTCGATGGCATGCAACTGATCGAGGACATTCGCCTGATCTATGACAATTATGATTTCGGAACCGAGATACTGGTGGCGAGCGTGCGCCATCCGGTTCACATCTTGCAGTCCGCCAAGATCGGCGCCGATGTGATGACCGCGCCGCCCTCCGTCATCAAATCCTTGTTCAACCATGTGCTGACCGACAAGGGCATTGCTGGGTTCGTCGCGGATTGGGAAAAGACCGGGCAGTCGATCCTCTGAACGTTATTCCCCGAATCCCTTCGGCGCGGCGTCGACCACAGTA
>JAGNYO010000044.1:0-17500 GCA_017984895.1 Sphingobium sp.
GCGTCCTCATATCCCAAATTCCCTCCCCATCACTACCGCAAACCTAGAACGAGTTGCCAACTGAGAGAAAGACCCTATCCTGCAATTGATTGTTGCATAAGAGGGATAATAGGATGAACTGGGAAGGAGCCAGGGTGTCTTGCAAGGCTGCTGTCCTTTTGTTGAATCATAGAAAAAGGGCCGCGATCCATAGATCGCGACCCCTCTCTAAGCCTTGCTTCTGATCAGGAGATCAGAAGGAAACGCCGATCGAGCCGACAACGCCAGCCTTGGCGATGTCCTTGCCGGTGGGCGACAGCAGCGAGAGCGCGCCCTTGTCGAAGTTGGTGTCGACATAGCTGACGCCGAAGGTCAGATTCTTCCAGGAGTAGGAAGCGCCAACGGACCAATCGGTATACTTCTTGCCGAGGGCCAGCAGGCTGTCGTCCATGAAGTTGTGGCCGAGGTGCGCCGAAAGCGACACGCCGGTGTCGGGGATCGCGCCCGACAGATCAACCGCACCATAGAGGTTGTCGACGTTCAGCATGGCATCCTGCTTAGGAGCATAGGCTGCCGAAACCTTGGCTGTCACGGGGCCGATAGCACCCGAGATAGAGGCATAAGGCTCGATGAAGTCAGAGTCATATCCGGGGAAGAACGCTTCCGCGCCCGGATAGTAATAGTATAGCGCGCCGACATCGACGGTAACCGCGCCGAAGCTCTTCTTGTAGCCGGCAATCAGGTCGATTTCCTGATCCGAGCCAGCCGCGACATACTCGTCAATCGTGCTGCCCCATACGCTGGCATAAAAGCCCGAAGCGTGCGACAAGGTCAGGCTGCCCTGCACCGCAAAGTTCTTGTCGGTCTGCGAGATGCCGCGGAAGCGATAGTCGGTCACGAGGGTCGCGCCGCCGGAAATCGTTACAGCCGGAGTTTCCGCTTCCTGAGCGAAAGCAGGCGTGGCTACAGCTGCCAGCGCGAACGCCGACATGCCAAGAATGATGTTACGCATAAATATTTTCCCTTCGTAGAGTCGATCAATTGATCGTCCCACCTGCGTTCGGGCCGCTGCCTCTGTGGATGCCCTGATCAAGAGCTGGGCCGGTCACCGCGAACGCGCTTTTGATGGCCGGAACTATCGCATCGCACAAGACAAAATCACGCACCCCAATCCAATTGGCCACACAACTGTTGCCTTTATGCAACGACGTTTCCGGTAGGGCCTTATTGAAGCGAACAGGGTTAAAGCATGGTTAACGCGAGGAAAAATGCTGTTTTACAGAGATTTGCCGGAGGAGGATCTGCTCGCCTCAAAAGCCTGCCTGAGATCGTCAAGGAGATCGCTGACGCTCTCAAGCCCGATGTGCAGCCGAATAAGCGGATCGGGGCAGTTCCATATTGTCGCACTGCGGCAATATTGCGGATCGACCGGGAGCGCCAGGCTTTCGAACCCACCCCAGCTATAGCCGATGCCGAAATGACGGAGCGCGTCGATGAAGCGCGCCCGCGCCGCATCGTCCGCATCCTTCAGGGTAAAGCTGAACAGGCCGGAGGCGCCGAGAAAATCCCGCGCCCACTGTTCATGGCCGGGGCAGGAGGGCAGGGCGGGGTGTAGCACCCTGCCGACCTCTGGCCGCGCATCGAGCCAGCGCGCCACCGCCAGCGCGCTCTCCTGATGCTGCTTCATCCGCACGGGCAGGGTGCGCAAGCCACGCAGCGCGAGCCAGGCATCATCCGGCCCGCAAATCTGGCCCGTCATCCATGCCATCTGCTGCATCCCCGGCCACAGCGCGGCATTGGCGGTGGCGGAACCGAGCATCACATCGCTGTGCCCGGTGATATATTTGGTGCAGGCGAGGATGGAGATGTCCACGCCACGCGCCAGCGCCGGGAAAAAGAGCGGCGTCGCCCATGTATTGTCGATGAGGGTGACGATGCCCCGCGCTTTCGCAGCCGCGACGAGCGTGGGCACATCCTGCACTTCCATCGTCAGGCTGCCGGGGCTTTCCAGGAAAACGGCGCGCGTGCGCTCGGTCATCAGCCCGGAAATGCCCGCGCCAATCAGCGGGTCGTAATAGAGCGTCTCGATGCCCATCGGGGCGAGCACCTTGTCGCAGAAGGCGCGGGTGGGGTCATAAGCGCTGTCGACCATCAAGAGCTGGTCGCCGCTCTTCAGCACCGCCAGCAGCGCGCACGAGATCGCCGCCACGCCGGACGGAAACAGCATCGTGCCCGCTGCGCCCGGCTCCATCTCGGTCAGGGCATCGGCCAGCGCCCAGTGAGTCGGCGTGCCCTTGCGGCCATAATACCAGCGCTCGTGCATGTTACCGCGCGCCGCGCGCAAATGCGCCACGTCGTCATAGAGGATGGTCGAGGCACGCCAGGCAGGCGGGTTGACGACCCCACCCGGTTGACCGGGGATGCTGGTCCATTCTGCTCTGCGCCCGGCCTGCACCAAGCGGGTTTCCGGCCCGCAGGCCTGTTCGCCCTCGTCGTCCTGGCCTTTGCTCATGCGTTTCCTGTGGCCTTGGGCGTCGCGGGGTCAGAGCCCCAGTCGGCCCAGCTTCCGTCATAGAGCGTCACGTCCTTCTTACCCAGCAGCCGCGCACCGAACAGCACGCATGCCGCCGTTACGCCGCTGCCGCAGGAGGTGATCAGCGGCTTGTCGAGAGTGACGCCTGCCTCGATGAACAGGCCTTTCAGCTCATGCCCGCGCTTCCATGTGCCGTCCGTGTTGAACAGGCGGGAGTAGGGCAGGCACACCGAGCCGGGGATATGGCCGGACGCCATGCCAGGGCGCACTTCCGGTTCCTCGGCGGTGAAGCGGCTCATGGTGCGGGCGTCGACCACTTGGGCGGCCTTGGTGCCGATGTTCTCCAGCACCTGGTGTTTGCTGGCGATCGCCTTGTCGTCGCGCCAGACGGTGAAGTGGCGATGGCGAAGCTGTTGCTTGCCGCTTTCCACCTCGCGCTTTTCCGCGATCCATTTGCCCAGCCCGCCATCGAGAATCGCGATGTTGGGGGCGCCGAACAGCTCGAACAGCCACCACGCCCGCGCCGCGCTTTTCAGCGGGCTGTTGTCATACAGCACGATGCGGCTGCCATCGCCCAGCCCGAGCGCCTGCATCCGGCTGGCGAACTTTTCGGGCTGGGGCACGGTGTTGGCGAGCGGGCTGGTGGCGTCGGCCAGCTCGGCAAGGTTCAGGAACACCGCGCCGGGAATGTGCTGCGCCTCATACTCGGCGGACGCATCGCGGCCCATTTCGGGCAGGAAATAGCTCGCGTCGACAATCCGCAGCTCGCTCGCGCCCATATTCTCCGCCAGCCAGTCCGTGCTTACCAAAATGTCCATGATGCCGCGTGTCCCTGTTTGCTTGATCCGAAACATGCTGCTTCGCTGTGTTTCGGATGATCGGTGCCAGCCCTCTCCCCCTTCCAACCACCCATAAGATACCCTTTAGGGAAGGTGGGAGGGGGAGAGGGCCAGTTCGGTAAACCCCTAAACAAGAGGCGCTGCGCTTTCCAGCCCCTTTGCGCTTGGGGCGGCCATCGTTTATAGCGTGGGGCCATGAACCCGATCCATCTTGGCCAGACCAGCCCGCTCCCCGCATCGCCGCAGGAGGCCGTGCTCGATTATGTGCCCAACCCGCGTATGGGCGCGCGCTATATGGTGCGCTTCGCCGCGCCGGAGTTTACCTCGCTCTGCCCCGTCACCGGCCAGCCCGATTTCGCGCATCTGGTGATCGATTATGTGCCGGGCGAGACGATTGTGGAGTCCAAGTCGTTGAAGCTGTTTTTGGGGAGCTTCCGTAACCACGCGGCCTTTCACGAGGATTGCACGGTGGGTATCGGGCAGCGATTGTGCGATGAGATGAAGCCCGTGTGGCTGCGCATCGGCGGATACTGGTATCCACGCGGCGGCATCCCCATCGATGTGTTCTGGCAAAGCGGCGTCGCGCCCGCGGATGTGTGGGTGCCGGATCAGGGCGTGGCGGGGTATCGGGGCAGGGGGTGATGCAAAACGCGCCGGGTTTCCCCGGCGCGCTTTCCTAAATTTCGGTGTCACCCTGAACTTGTTTCAGGGTCCATTTATCCGGGCGAGCGATGGTTTGGGGGCTGGATAGATGCTGAAACAAGTTCAGCATGATGGCACAACCTAAACCAGCCGCTTACTTCGCCGCCTGATAGCGCTCAATGGCTTCCAGCGTGACCTGCCGTGCTTCCGCCGCATCGCCCCAGGTGCCTACGCGGACCCATTTCTCGGCTTCCAAGTCCTTGTAGTGGGTGAAGAAATGCTCGATCTGCGCGAACACGATGTCGGGAAGATCGGCCTTTTCCATCACGTCGCTGTAATAGGGGAAGGTCGCGTCGTCGGGCACGCAGATCAGCTTTTCGTCGCCGCCATGCTCGTCCTCAAGGTTCAGCACCGCGATGGGGCGGGCGCGCACCACGCAGCCCGGCACGAACGGCGAGCGCGCCACGACCAGCGCATCCAGCGGATCGCCATCGGGCGACAATGTGTGCGGCACGAAGCCATAATTGGCGGGATAGCGCATCGGCGTGTGGAGGATGCGGTCGACAAACAGCGCGCCGGACGCCTTGTCGAACTCATATTTCACCGGCTCGCCGCCGGTCGGCACTTCGATGATGACATTGAGGCTGTGCGGCGGATTGGCGCCCACCGGGATAAGGTCGATACGCATGAATGGCCTGACTTTGCTTGGCGTTACTCTTTAGGGCGATGTTGTTTTTGATTGGAGCAGCCGGTCAAGACTGCCCTCACCCTCTCCTGTTTTGGTGAGCCGCGGATAGCGCAAGCCCAGCGAATAATCGAGTCTGATAACCCTGATATTTTTGTCTTGGCGGACAATCAGCTCGATCGCCCTCTTGTCGGCCTTGGCCTGACCGAGCGCGGCCTTGAAAATCTCGCCCGAATATTCCGTGCCATTGATACCGAGGATCTTCATGCCTGGCGCGAGTCCTGCCTTGAAGGCGGGGCTATCCCAGATGGCCGTGAGGATCTCGCCGTCGTTCTTGACAGCGAGGCCGATGCCATAGGTCTGGTCGATGCCCTTGATCGCCTTTTCGACCTCCTTGGTGGTGCTGTTGGGGGTGTCGGTATAGGCGAGCGCATAGCCACCGAGTGTCAGGCCCGCCTTGGGCGCTTCCCCCGTGGTGCGATCCACCCGGTTGCTCAGGAAACCGGCCCAGTCATAGGGCTGCACCGCGTTCAGCGTGGTGATCACGTCCTGCCGCGTATAGGTGAGCACGCCCCAATCGCCATCGCGCACACCGAAGAAGGCGCGCGCGAAATCATCCATGCCGCGTGCGCCCTTGCTCTCCCGCCGGATGACCGCGTCCGCCTCCAGCCAGACGAGCAGGCCCTCGTTGTAATAATCCTCGGCCCGCTGCCAGCTCGCCCAGTTTTTCGGGCGGCGGGCGGCGATGATCGGGTCAAACGTCGTGTCCTCCAGCGCGCGCCAGTTCCGCCCCTTGGCGAGGTCGAGCCGCGCGGCGATGGAGGCGAGCGCGTCCAGCGTCTGCTCTTTGCTGTAAAGGCCGGAACGCGCGCCCAGCACATAGCCCCAGAACTGCGTCTGCCCCTCATAGACCCACAGCAAACTGTCCTGCATCGGGGTGCGATAGTCCGGCGTCCACAGCATCTCGGGGCGGCGGAATTTGCCGTTCCAGCTATGAACCAGCTCGTGCGGGAGCAGGTTGCGATCGGCCGGCCCGTCGTTCCATTTGGTGAAATAACCCGTATCGACCCCATTTTCGCTACTGCGATGATGTTCGAGGCCAATGCCGCCCATCTCGTCCGAAATGGCGAGCAGGAAGTCGTAGCGGTCGAAATGCCGCGCGCCGAACAGGGCGACCGCTTCCGCCACCAGTTTCTTGTGCGCATTGACCTGCTCCGGCGTGCCGGCCAGTTCCTCCTTGCTGTCGGCCACCATGTTGAGGGTAACGGCGCTGCCGAGGTCGACCGTGCCTGCATATTTGCCCGCGAACACCGGCGAATCGACCAGCGTTTCATAATCGGTCGGCTCATAGACCATGCTCGCCCCGGCCAGCTTGCCCCGGAGCGCGCCATAAGCGGCCCAGCCTGCTGGATAGATCACGCTCGCCACCACCGGAATCTGCCGTACGAAATAGCCCGCCGGATAGAGCGAAACCATATCGAAGGAGAGGTTCAGCATCTTGTCGGTAACGGAAATGCGCCCGGCGGTGTCGGTCGTCGGGTTCAAAAACTGGAACTCCGCCACCACCTCGCGCGCGCCTTCGGGCACATTGACATGGAAGGCATAGACATCGAGCGGGCTGCGCCGCCAGCCGATATCCTTGCCATTGGCGCTGATGCGCAGGCCCGCGAGCTTGTCTATCGCGCCGCGCGGGGCATGCTTGCCGGGCAGCCATTCGGGGTAGAGCAGCACCAGCGGCCCGGAGGAGGAGACGGGGATCGTCTGGCGAACGCGCCAGATGCGCTGGGTCGTGTCGCTCGCATCCACCTCCAGCCGTATCGTGCCGGGGTAGGGTATGTCCCGCGCGGCCGGGATCGTATCGAGGATCGGCTGGGCGGCGGGGGCGGAGCGGGAGGCTGGCGCGGGAGCGGGGGTCTGTGCGAGGGCCATCGGCGCGGCGCACAGCAGGGAAACGGCGAGGCAAAGACGCATCAGGATCGGACCTTTATAATTTACCCACCCAGAATGGCGCGGGATTTCGTTCCCGTCCACCCTTGGCGCGCCTGAGCGGGTCAATCCATGCCGGGAAAACGCGAAAAGACCGGAAGCGTGTGCGCGTTTTCCATCCAACCGATGCGCTCGGCCACCTGAATATGCGCGCTCGGGGGCAGCGCATCGGGATCATCCAGAGTGGCGGACTGAATATCCACGATACCGGGCAAAAACTCCGCATTGCGATAGAAAAGGCCGGTGCCGCACTCCGGGCAGAAGCTGCGGTAGGCGGCGCCCGAGGAATTGATGGTCTTGGGCGCGCCCGTGGTCAGCGAAAAGTCTGCCTCCGCGAAGGCCGCCCACGCGATCATCGGCGCACCCGCGCTCTTGCGGCAGTCCGCGCAATGGCACAGCGCCACATGCTTT
Organism: Sphingobium sp.; assembly: GCA_017984895.1. Lineage (GTDB taxonomy): Bacteria > Pseudomonadota > Alphaproteobacteria > Sphingomonadales > Sphingomonadaceae > Sphingobium. The sequence continues at coordinate 7,076 of JAGNYO010000044.1, forward strand.
GGCGCGCCGTTCACACCATAGCGTATCGCGCCGCAATGGCATCCACCTGTAATCTGCATGGCAATCTCCTTACCCGTATCGAACATATCAAGAACAACTCTATGCCGCAAGCCTGTTGCAGCCCTGTTTCCATGAACGCATTTTCCCGCTAGAGGGCGCGCATGGCCGACAAAGACACCAAGCGCATCGAAACCCCCCGCCCGATCCGGGGCACGCAGGATATGCTCGGCGGCACGCCGGACAGTCTGGCGGACCGCTTTGCCTATGTGGTCGAGACGTTTGAGCGGGTGAGGAAGCTCTATGGCTTTCGCCGCATCGAGGTGCCGGTGTTTGAGGCGACAGCGGTGTTCGCCCGCTCGCTGGGCGAGAGCACCGATGTCGTCTCGAAGGAGATGTATAGCTTTGAGGATCGCGGCGGCGATTCGCTGACGTTGCGGCCGGAGTTTACGGCGGGCATCGCGCGTGCCTACATCACCGAAGGGTGGCAGCAATATGCGCCCTTGAAGGTGGCGACGCACGGGCCGCTGTTCCGCTATGAGCGCCCGCAAAAGGGCCGCTATCGGCAGTTTCATCAACTGGATGCGGAGATCATTGGCGCAGGCGAACCGCTGGCGGACGTTGAACTGCTGTGCTTCGCGGATCAGTTGCTAAAAGAACTGGGCATCAATGAGGGCGTAACCCTGACGCTCAATACGCTCGGCGATGCGCAGAGCCGCGATGCCTGGCGCGAGGCGCTGGTCGCGCATTTCGAGGCGCACCGGGAAGAGTTGAGCGAGGACAGCCTCGCGCGGCTGGAGAAGAACCCGCTGCGCATCCTCGACAGCAAAGACCCGCGCGACCGCCCGATCGCCGACAGCGCGCCGGATATAGATACGTATCTGACCGATGAAGCGCGCGCGTTTTTCGAGAAGGTGACGGCGGGGCTGGATGCTGCCGGGGTTGCGTGGACCCGCAACGCGCGGCTGGTGCGCGGGCTGGACTACTACCGCCACACCGCGTTCGAGTTTGTGACGGACCGCTTGGGCGCGCAAGGGACGGTGCTTGGCGGCGGGCGCTATGACGGGTTGATCGAAAATCTGGGCGGGCCAGCGACCCCTGCGGTGGGCTGGGCGGCTGGGATCGAGCGGCTGGCGATGTTGGTGGAACGGCAAGAAGAGCGACAACCACTGGTTGCAGTTGTTCCAGATTCACCTGAACTTGAATTGGATGCGATCAAGATCGCCAGCCTACTGCGTAGCGCCAATATCAGTTGCCTCACTACTTTTCGCGGTGTCACAAAAAAACGGATAGAGCAGGCCAAGAAAGGTCCGATCACAGCAATTGTTATCGTGCGTGATCCCGAAAATCTTATGGGTCGTTTGCATATCTCTTATTATGAAACCTTTGAAACGCGGGATGAGCAGGAGGAATTTGATCGCACTATTATGCGCGCTCTCAAAGGGGCGTTCGGTTCTTCCCTATCCAGTTCGGGGTGGAAGAAAATTTAATGAGCATCCCCCTCACCTCTCCCAACCGTCACCCTGAACTTGTTTCAGGGTCCATCGTGCCTCGCGGGAAACCGGCGCCGAAGGCGGGATGGATGCTGAAACGAGTTCAGCATGACGACTGTGGAATTGCCGCCTCATGAAAATATCCCCCGCCACCATATCCCAGATCGAACGGCGCTATGAGGAGGCGCAAGCCGCGATGGCGCGGCCGGACCTCGACGCTACCGAGTTCGTCAAGCTCTCGAAGGAATATGCCGAGCTGGAGCCGGTGGTGCGCGCCGCCCGCGCTCTCTCTACGCTCAACACCGAGATGGCCGACCTCGAATCACTGCTTTCCTCTGGCGAGGCGGACGCCGAGATGCGCGCCCTCGCCAACGAGGAATTGCAGGATTTGCGCGCCCAGCTTCCCGCCGCGCAGCGCGCGCTCGCGCTCCAGTTGCTGCCCAAGGATGGGGCGGATGCCCGCCCGGCGATGCTCGAAATCCGCGCCGGCACCGGGGGTGACGAGGCGGCGCTCTTCGCAGGTGATCTGCTGCGCATGTATCAGCGCTATGCCGATGAGCAGAGCTGGAAGATGGAGGTGATCTCCGCTTCGCCGTCCGAGCAGGGCGGGTTCAAGGAAGTGGTGGCGAGCATCAATGGCGTCGGCGTGTTCGCCAAGCTGAAGTTCGAGAGCGGGGTGCATCGCGTCCAGCGCGTGCCCGTCACCGAGAGCGGCGGGCGCATCCATACCAGCGCGGCGACCGTCGCGGTGCTGCCCGAGGCCGAGGAGGTCGATGTGCAGATCAACGAGGCGACCGACCTCAAGATCGACATCTACCGGGCCAGCGGCGCGGGCGGGCAGCATGTCAACACCACCGATTCGGCGGTGCGGCTGACGCACTTGCCCTCCGGCCTTGTCGTCATCCAGCAGGATCAGCGCAGCCAGCACAAGAACAAGGAAAAGGCAATGAAGGTGCTGCGCACCCGCCTTTATGAGCTGGAGCGGGAGCGCACCCACAGCGAGCAGGCCGGCGCGAGGAAAGCCATGGTCGGCAGCGGCGACCGCTCCGAGCGTATCCGCACCTACAATTTCCCCCAGGGGCGCGTCACCGATCATCGCATCAACCTGACGCTGCACCGCCTGCCCGAGATATTGGAGGGGCCGGGGCTACACGAGGTCATCTCCGCGCTGATGGCGGAGGACGAGGCGGCGCGGCTGGCGCAACTGGATGGGGTGAATTGACGGCGAGCGACGCGCTGCGGGAAGCGGCGGAGCGCCTCGCCGCTATGTCGGACAGCCCCCGCCTCGATGCCGAACTGTTGATGGCCCATGCGGCGGGCGTGGAGCGGGGCGAACTGCTATTGCGGCTGCCTGATATGGCGGTGCCGGAGGGTTTTGCCGCGCTGGTGGAGCGGCGCTTAGCCCATGAGCCGGTATCGCAGATCATCGGCACGCGCGATTTCTGGACACTGCGCCTCGCGGTCACGAAGGATGTGCTCACCCCCCGGCCGGACAGCGAGACGCTGATCGAGGCGGCGGTGGCGCATTTCGCAGGCACCCAAGGCCCGCGCACACTCCTCGATCTCGGCACAGGTTCCGGCGCGCTGCTGTTGGCTGCGCTCGCCGAATGGCCGGAGGCGCGCGGGCTGGGGGTGGACATCAGCCCGGCGGCGCTGGCGGTGGCACGCGGCAATGCAGCGCGATGCGGGCTGGATGCGCGCGCGGAGTTTGCGCATGGCGATTGGTTTGCCGGGGTGGACGGGCACTTCGACCTCATCCTCGCCAACCCGCCCTATATCGCGACCGACGCGGCGTTGCCCCGCGATGTGGCGGAGTATGAGCCGCACGGCGCCCTCTATGCCGGGGCCGATGGGCTGGACGCCTACCGCCTCCTCGCGCCGGAGCTGGGGAAGCATCTTGCGCCCGGCGGCATGGCTGCGGTCGAAATCGGCTATGATCAAGGCGAGAGCGCCGCCGCGCTGTTTGCGGCGAAGGGGCTTAGTGTTTCGCTGCACAACGATCTGGGCGGGCGGCCGCGCTGTCTCAAAATGATGCTCTGAGTCGTCCGATGAACAGGCCCGTTCATATTCTTCTTGGTTTCTTTACCCGAAACGTCTAGGAGGGGCGCAGCGAAGCCCGATGATCAAGGCGGTCCGGGCAAGGCTGGCTCCCATAATAGTCGGACGCGGGGAATTGAGTGTCTGGTGCTGAGATGGAGGTCCGGGTCATGAGAGGCCCGAACCCGGACGGCGTTTTACCGCGCACCGGGCAGTGCGTTTAAGGATGGCATTGAGAGCAAGGATCCACCATTGATAAATAACCGTCAGCCCGGTCGCCGTAATCGCGGCCGGAACAATGGCCGCCCTAACGGAAGCAACAGGGGCGGCGAAAACGGCAACCGGATTGACAGCCGCGCCAGGGGCAACGCGCCGCAGTTGTTGGAGAAATACCGCAATATGGCGCGCGATTCCCAGCTTGCCGGGGATCGGGTCAACACCGAATATTATCTCCAGTTCGCGGATCATTATTTTCGTGTGATCGCGGATAATCGCGTCCGGCAGGAGGAGCAGCAAGGCCGCATTCGCCGTAATGACGAGCCTTACGAGGACGAGGGCATGGATGCTCCCGATGAATTCGGCATGATGCAGCCGACCGTCGCCGACATGCGGGATGCGCGCGACGTGCGCGAAATGCGCGAGAACAGGGACACGACCGATAATCAGGATAATCGGGGCAGCCGCGATGGGCGCGATAACCGCGACAATCGTGATAGCCGCGATAACCGGAATGATCGTGACAACCGGGAAAACCGGGGCAATCGTGAGTCTGGCGACATGCGGGATGCGCGTCCGCAGCGGGACCGTGGATATGATAACCGCCGCCCGCGCACTGACCGCCCAGAGCGTAACGAGCGCGATGATCGCATGGGACGCGAGGAAAACCCGGTAGTGGCGCAGCCGGCCGCCGAGCCGGTTGCCGTTCCTCGCGCAGAAGCACCAGAAGAACCAGCCGCACTGCGTCGCAATCCGCGTGGCCGCAAGCCGCGCGCCATCACGGTGGCGGAAGAGCATGATGCGCCGGGGCTGGACCTTGCGGTTCTGCCGCCGTCGATCTCGCGCGCGGATAATGACAGCGATGCCAGCGCCCCTGCTCCCGCGGCGGAAGCCGCGCCTGTGCCCAAGAAGCGGGGTCGGCCCCGCAAGGTCGCGGCCGAGGCAGCGGAATAACGGCTCATTGCCGTTCAGCTTGCGATAATCTCATAACAGTGATGAAAGGGGCGGTGCAGCCATGCGCCGCCCTTTTTGTTTGTGGGCAGATTATGTAACGAGGGAGATGGGACAATGAGGCAGTTTCTGTTTGCGGGTGCGGCGCTGTCGCTGGCCCTTGCCGCTGCTGTGCCGCTCAATGCGCAGGATAGCGCCAACCCCGTGGCCCCCAGCGCGCAGGGGGATGTCTCCGTCACCATCTACAACAACAATCTCGCGCTGGTGCAGGATGTGCGCACCCTCTCCATCGCGCAGGGGATCAGCCGCATCGAGTTCCCCGATGTCTCGGCACAGATCCGGCCCGAAACCCTTTCCTTCGCCGCGCCGGGCGCGAGCATCATCGAGCAGAATTTCGATTATGACCTGCTCAGCCCTGACAAGCTGATGGAAAAGGCGGTGGGGCAGGTGGTGACGATCGTGCGCACCAACCCTGCTACCGGCGCCGAAACGCGCGAGCAGGCGCGGGTGCTGGCGGTAAATGGCGGCGTGGTGCTGCAAATCGGCTCGCGCATCGAGGTGTTGCGGGACGATGGCCTGCCGGTGCGGGTGATCTTTGACAGGGTGCCACCAAACCTGCGCGCCAAGCCGACCCTTTCGGTGAAGGTGGACAGCGACCGCGCGGGCGGGCGCGCCGCCTCGATCCGCTATCTTACCCCCGGCCTGGGGTGGAACGCTGATTATGTTGCGCTGTTTGACAGCAAGGCGGGCAAGATCGATGTGCAGGGGTGGGTGACGCTGACGAACAACAGCGGCACGACCTACACCAACGCCAACACGTTGCTGGTCGCGGGTGCGGTTAATCAGAATGGGGGGGAGGTTCGCCCATATGAGAGCATCCGGCGCCCCTATCCGCCAGCGCCGTCGCTGATGAAAGCGGGCACCGAAACGGCATCGCGCGAGCGGCTGGGCGATTTCTACCTCTATCCCATATCGGGCCGCACCACCATCGCGACGAACCAGACCAAGCAGGTGAGCTTCCTTGATGTGCAGGGCGTGGCGGCGCAGGCGACCTATGCATTTGAGAATGGCTGGCTATCGGGCAATGACGAGCCGCAGAGCGTGGCGAGCGTGGTCAAGTTCTCCACCTCGAAGCAGGGCGGGCCAGATTCACAAGGGCTGGGTGATGCGCTGCCCGCTGGCACCGTGCGCTTCTATATGAAGGACGCGGCGGGCGCGCCGCAATTCATCGGCGAGAATGGCATCGGTCATACGCCGATGGGCAGTTCGCTTGCGCTCAAAACCGGCGATGCGTTTGACGTGAAGGTGAAGGCGGTGGTCGAGGCGCGGACGCGGCTGAGCGAGAACAAGTGGCGCACGACAATGCGCTATGAGCTGACCAACGCCAAACCGGAAGCGGTGACGGTCGATCTCGTGCAGTCCGGCCTCGACTGGTGGTGGGCGGACACGCGCATCACCGCCGAATCGCTGAAAAGCGAGCGCAAGGACGCCAACGCCGCGCTGTGGCGCGTGCCGGTCGCCGCGAACGGCAGCACGAGCGTGACGGCCACGTTTGAAACGCGGTATTGAGGCGCGCGTGATGCGGGCGGCGCTCGCCTCCTTGCTCGCATTGGTGAGCTGGCCCGTGCTGGCGCAGAGCGTGGTGGTGAGCGGCGCGCCGGTCAGCACCTCCGTCACCGTCTATCGCGATATGGGCCGTGATGCGGGCGCAATGAACCTGGCGTGGCTCAATGGCTATGCGCTGATCTCCGAGACGCGGCGCATCAGCCTGCCTGCGGGCGAATCGGTCGTGCGGTTCGAGGGCGTGGCGGATGGCATGATCGCGGTGAGCGCGGTCGTCTCCGGCCTGCCCGGCGGGGTAAGCGAGAAGAACCGCGACGCGCGGCTGCTTTCGCCTGCCTCGCTGCTGTATGGCTCACTCGGCAACCGCGTCCACATCCGCCGCACCAATCCCGCCACCGGCAAGGTGAGCGAAGCCGACGCGATCATCCGCTCCGGCTCCGGGGGCGCAGTGGTCCTGCAAACGGCGGAGGGGGTGGAGGCGCTGCGCTGCTCCGGTTTGCCCGAAGCGCTGGTTTATGATGCGGTGCCCGATGGCCTTTCCGCCAAGCCGACCTTCTCGGTGCATACCAATAGCCCAAGCGCCACCACGGCGGAGGTGACGCTCACCTATCTCGCCACGGGCTTCGACTGGAGCGCCGCCTATGTCGCGAGAGTCGCGGAGGACGGCAAGACGCTCGATCTCTCCGCCTGGCTCACCGTCGCGAACGGCAATGGCGCGGACTATCAGGGCGCGCGACTGCTCGCCGTGGCGGGCAAGCCGAACCGCACCAGCGACTTTCGCGCGCTGGGGGCCAAGCCTGAGGCGCTGTCGCTCGCGTTGCAGTGCTGGCCGATGGACGGGACGAGCACGCATCCGGGCTGGGCGCCGCCTCCGCCGCCCGCTGCCCCTCCGTCAATGGCATATGAAATGGCCGTATCTGCGCCCGTTCCCATGCTGGCGCGGATGGACAAGACGGGTAACGTCGTAGCCCAGCAGGAGGATCTGGGCGATCTCAAGCTCTATCGTGTGCCGGTCCCGGTCGATGTGGTGCCCAACGGGCAGAAGCAGGTGGCGCTGTTGCACAAGGACAAGGTGCCGTTCACCCGCTTCTATACCGGCACAGTCAACCCTTATGACAGCGCAGCCAGCCAGCCGCTTGGCATCAGGCTGCGGATACAGAACAAGACGAAAGACCGGCTGGGCGTGCCGCTGCCGTCCGGCGGGGTGATCGTGATGCAGCAGCAGGACGGCGCGGAGATGCTGCTCGGCGATGCGCCCATGGCGGACAAGGCAGTGGGGGAGACAGTGGAGATTGCGGCGGGGCAGAGCGATCAGGTGCGGATGGAGCAGGCACTCACTGTCACCGGCTCCGGTCTGCGCACGATGCGTATCACGCTTTCGAATGCGCTGGATGTGCCTGCGCCGGTCGAAATCACACTACCGGAATTCGGCAGTTATCAGATCGTCTCGAAGGCCAAACTGGTCGCAAAGGGGCGGGAAAAGATGTTGACCCTCATTTTGCCAGCCAACAGCAGCCGCGCCATAGAGATCACGTACCGGCAGCAATAATGCCTCAGCCTGCGGGGAGCGGCCTCGGCCGGTGATCCTCATCGAGTGCGACAAAAGTAAACAGCCCGCTTGTGACAGGAATTTCCGCCACATCGCTGCCGAACCGGCGCTGCGCCACGACATCAAGGCGAATACCCAGGGACGTGCGCCCGCGCCGCTCGACCTTGCCGTAGACCGAGATCACGTCATTCAACAGGATGGGGGCGATGAACTCCATCGCGTCGATCGCCACGGTGGCTACCGGACCTTGTGCCTCACGCCAGGCGATGATGCCGCCAGCTATATCCATCTGTGAGAGCACCCATCCGCCGAAAATATGGCCATTGGCATTGATATCGCCGGCGCGCGGCATGGTGCGCAGGACAGGTTCATTGGTCGTCATAGCCGGCCTCTTTCTTGAGGAAATCCTCGATCTGTTCGTCATGCCCGGTGCCGCTGGAAAGGAAGGCGAGGCTCATCAGGGCGGTGCCCAGCATGAAGGTGAACCACACGCCGGCACTGGTGGCGAGTATCCTATGGAGCGGCATCGGGGTGCCGATCCAATAGAGATATCCCAGAACCGCCGCCACGCAGAGCGCGCCCCACAGCGCCATCCACCGCATCAGCCTGCGAAATCGCGCCCAGGCCGTGTGCGCTATAATCGGATCATCCAGAGCCTGTTTGCGAGACATCTCTTTCCTTTGGCGCAGGAAAGTGGGATCATCAAGCAAACAAACGGCAAAACAGGATGGGAGAAAGTGATTATGACGATTGCCGCCATATTGTCGGGCAAGGGCCATGATGTGGTCTATCTTGCTTCGAGCGCCAGCGTGAAAGAGGCGGTGGAGCTGTTGGTGGGCAAGCGAATCGGCTGTGTGCCGGTGGTGGATGGCGGTGAGGTGGTCGGCATCCTGTCGGAGCGGGATGTGGTGCGTTCGCTGGGCGAGCAGGGGGAGGGCGTTTTGGGCGCTGCGGTTGCGTCGGTGATGACCAGCCCGATCGTCACGATCCCGCCCGAAACGCCGGTTATGACCGCGCTCTCACTGATGACACGGCGGCGCATCCGCCATCTGCCGGTGCTTGATGGGGAAAAGATGGTGGGCTTCGTCTCGATCGGCGATCTGGTGAAGTATCGTATCGATCGAATCGAGGCCGAGGCCGCAGCTATGCGGGACTATATCCAGGGAGCGTGAGGCGCAGTGGGCGCCACCCCTCAGGCGGTGGCGCTCTGCTGGCTCGCGCTCCGCCTGAACAACAACACGCTCAGATCCTGGACGGTCGTGCGCGCGAAAAGCAGCACAAGCGCGAGGAAACTCGCTCCGCCGACACCTACCAGCAGCGCTAGGCGCAAGGGTGGCGCCATGTCCGCGGGCAGAATATAGCCGCAGCCCTGAACGATCAGCGCCATCGCCGCGGAACACACCACACCCGGCGCTACGGCGGGCAGAAGATCGGCAATGCTGAGGCCGAAGGGTTTGCCCGCGATTCGCACCGTCGCCAGCGTGAACAGCGGGTAAGCGACCAGCCAGGCCCCGGCGAGGCCGATCGCACCGTGTTGGATTCCAACAAGGAACGAAACCGGCATCACTATCGCCCCTATCGTGGAAATCACCGTGGTCAAACCCGGTCTGCCCAGCGCGTTGCACACCGGCGGGAACATCACCTGTATGGTCATGAACGGCATGGCCAGCGCCAGCAATTGCACGAACGGCGCCATCGGCCGCCACTTGGCGCCGAACAGGGTGAGCACCAGTGGTTCGGCCGAAGCCGCCATACCGAAATAGAGCGGGCACGCGACCAGCATGATAAGCCGTATCGCCCGCAGGAAGGACCAGCGAATCGCGCCTCTGTCCGCTTGCATCCGGGCATAAGCCGGGAAGGCCACATCGTTCAACGGCGGGATGAATCGGCTGACGATAATCTGGGTGAGGAACAGCGCCTCGGCATAAAGGCCCAGCTCATGCGGCTTGAGCATCCGCCCGCCAATCACGATATCCGCCTGCGTCTGGATCAGCCAGAGGAGTTGGCTGCCGAGCATTGCTGCACCGAAGGCGAGCATGCCGCCCGTGCCCTTGAAGTTGAAGCTGGGAATGGGCAGGAAACGGGTTGCGATAATATAGCCCAGCGCCCGGACCCAGAACAGCGCGATCGGCGCCCATACCAGTGTCCACACCCCCCAGCCTGACAACGCCCCCACCAGTGCGACTACCGCCGCTACGGCGGAGGCGATCAGGCTCACGATCGCGGGCCTGCGGAAATCGAGGCTGCGGCCCATCAGCACCTCTGCAACAGAGATGAACGGCGTGGCGAGATAGATGAGCGCTTGCACGCGCAGCATGTCCGCAACAAGCGGCTGATCATAATAGTCCGCGGCATAGGGAGCGATGACTAGCTGGAAGAGGGCCAGCCCGCCATTCAGCAGCAGCATGATACCAAACGCCTGACGCAAGCGGTGGGTGTCGAGCGTCTCGCTCTGCACGAGCGCGCTTACCAGCCCGTAGCCGTTGAGGAACTGCATGAAGGAAAGAATCGCCTGTGTCATGGCAAACAGGCCATAATCGCTGGGGTTGAGCAGCCGGATCACGATCAGAGTCGACATCCAGCTAATGATTTGGGCCAGAATCTGGCTGCCCGAACGCC
>JAGNYO010000044.1:20000-21498 GCA_017984895.1 Sphingobium sp.
CCGGTTTACCGGATTGATATTGTTCACAAATTTTATCTGGCTGAGATTATCATCCGCACCAAAATGATGGCGCTTTTCAGTGCTGTCATTGGTGGTGTGGACTCTCAAGCGTGAGGTAAGGGCATCTGGTGAATGCCTTGGCATGTACAGGCGATGAAGGACGTGGCACGCTGCGATAAGCGTGGGGGAGCTGTGAGCAAGCTTTGATCCCGCGATTTCCGAATGGGATAACCCACCCTCACCATTTAATTTCGACGCTGAGTGATCAGTTTCGGAGTTAAATGGGAAGGGTATCATCTTGGCGAATAAAATAGCCTTGGTGAAGCGAACCCGGAGAACTGAAACATCTCAGTACCCGGAGGAAAAGACATCAACCGAGATTCCGTTAGTAGTGGCGAGCGAACGCGGACCAGGCCAGTGCCTGATATTCAACTAGCAGAAGCTTCTGGAAAGGAGCGCCATAGCGGGTGACAGCCCCGTATGCGAAAGTGATGTATCAGGACTCGAGTAGGGCGGAGCACGTGAAACTCTGTCTGAACATGGGGGGACCACCCTCCAAGCCTAAATACTCGTACATGACCGATAGTGAACCAGTACCGTGAGGGAAAGGTGAAAAGCACCCCGATAAGGGGAGTGAAACAGTACCTGAAACCGGATGCCTACAAGCAGTTGGAGCGGCCTTGAGCCGTGACAGCGTACCTCTTGCATAATGGGTCTGTGACTTAATGTACCAAGCAAGCTTAAGCCGTTAGGTGTAGGCGCAGCGAAAGCGAGTCTGAATAGGGCGATTGAGTTTGGTGTATTAGACCCGAAACCCGGCGATCTATGCATGACCAGGCTGAAGGTGCGGTAACACGCACTGGAGGGCCGAACCGTTTAATGTTGAAAAATTATCGGATGAGTTGTGCTTAGGGGTGAAAGGCCAATCAAGCCGGGAAATAGCTGGTTCTCCGCGAAATCTATTGAGGTAGAGCGTCGAATGATTGCCGTTGGGGGTAGAGCACTGGATGGATGCGGGGGTCGCGAGATCTACCAACTCTAACCAAACTCCGAATACCAACGAGTCTAGTTCGGCAGACAGACGGCGGGTGCTAAGGTCCGTCGTCAAAAGGGAAACAGCCCTAACCTACAGCTAAGGTCCCCAAGTCATCACTAAGTGGGAAAGCATGTGGAATTTCCAAAACAACCAGGAGGTTGGCTTAGAAGCAGCCATCCTTTAAAGAAAGCGTAACAGCTCACTGGTCTAAATAAGAGATTCTGCGGCGAAGATGTAACGGGGCTAAAGTGATGCACCGAAGCTTAGGGTGTGATCTTCGGATCACGCGGTAGCGGAGCGTTCCGTAGGCCGATGAAGCGATCTGGTAATGGGTCGTGGAGGTATCGGAAGTGCGAATGCAGACATGAGTAGCGATTAACAGTGTGAGATGCACTGTCGCCGAAATTCCAAGGGTTCCTGCTTAAAGCTAATCTGAGCAGGGTAAGCCGGCCCCTAAGACGA
>JAGNYO010000045.1 GCA_017984895.1 Sphingobium sp.
GCCATGGGTGCTGGGCGCGTGGGTGCTGCTCACCATCGGGATCACGGCGGGCAGCTATTGGGCCTATTATGAGCTGGGCTGGGGCGGCTGGTGGTTCTGGTACCCGGTGGAAAATGCTTCGCTGATGCCATGGCTCGCCGCTACCGCGTTGCTGCACAGTGTGACGGTGCTGGCAACCCGCGATGCGTTGCGCGCGTGGACGGTGATGCTGGCGGTGGTCGCCTTTTCGATGTCGATGGTTGGCACCTTCTTGGTGCGCTCCGGCATTCTCACCAGCGTTCATGCCTTCGCGGTCGACCCTGAGCGGGGCAGCTTCATCCTCGTATTGCTGGCGCTGTATATCGGCGGGGCGCTTGCCCTGTTTGGCTTGCGCGTCGGCACGGTGCGCGAGGGGCGGCAGTTCGAGGCGATGAGCCGCGAGACGATGCTGGTCGTCAACAATCTGTTGCTTACCGTAATTCTCGGCGTGGTGCTGGTCGGCACACTCTATCCGCTGATGACCGAGGCGTTCGGCCACAAGGTTTCGGTCGGCCCGCCCTATTTCAATGCGGTGGCGGGGCCGATCGCGCTGATGCTGATGCTGGTGATGGCGGCCGGACCGCTGACGCGCTGGCGGCGCGATGAGCCGGGCGTGGTGGCGGGGCGCCTGCTCTGGCCCGCCGGGCTGATGGCCGGCACAGGCGCGGCATTAGGGGTGGCGGCCTGGGGGCAGATAGGCGTGCTGCCCGCGCTGGGTCTGGTGGTTGCGGCGGCGGTGGCGCCCGCCAGCCTCATTCCCCTCACCAAGCGCAATCTGCGGCGCACGCCCTTGTTCACTTATGGCATGGTGCTGGCGCATCTGGGGTGCGCGGTCAGCCTTGCGGGCATGGCGGCGGAAAGCGCGTTCAGCACCGAGCGGCTGGTCGCGATGAAGCCGGGCGACAGCGCGGAGGCATCGGGCTGGCGCATCCGGTTTGACAAGGTTGCTCCGCTCGCCGGGCCGAACTGGGTGGCAATGCAGGCCGACATCGCGGTGAGCCGGGGCGGCGAAGCGGAGATGCTCCATCCGCAGAGCCGCTTCTTCTCCGACCCGCCTACCACGACGACCGAGTCGGCGATCCTTACACGCTGGAACGGACAGCTTTATGTGGTGCTGGGCGAGGCGCTGGAGGATGGACGCTGGCAGATGCGCATCTGGTGGAAGCCGTTCGTTACCCTGATCTGGCTCGGCGGGATTCTGATCGCTGCTGGCGGGACGTTGACGCTGATCGGGCGGGAGCGGCGCGGCTGGTCGCTGAAGCTGCGCCGCGGCACTGCGAGAAACGCGGCATGAAGCGCCGCTGGCTGACATGGGCGCCGCTGGGCGTGTTCCTGGCGCTGGCGGGGTTGTTCCTTGCCGGCCTGCTGCGGCCCGATGACCGCACAATTCAGTCCGGGATGGTTGGCAAACCTGTGCCCGCCTTTTCCCTGCCACCCGCTGCGAGTGATCGCCCGGCGCTCTCCAGCGCGCACTACACGCAAGGCAAACCGCGCCTGCTCAACATTTTCGCGAGCTGGTGCGTCCCCTGTGCCGCCGAAGCGCCGCAGCTTCTGGCGCTCAAACAGGCGGGTGTGCCGATAGACGGCATCGCCATCCGCGATGCGCGGGAGGATGTGGATGGCTTCCTCGCCCGCCACGGCAACCCCTATGCTCATATCGGCCTTGATGCGCGCTCCTCGGCCCAGATCGCGCTCGGCAGCTCGGGCGTGCCCGAGACATTCGTCATCGGCGGGGATGGGCGCATCCTCCACCAGCATATCGGCGACATTCGCGCGGATGACGTGGGCCGTATCCTGCGCATCTGGAAGGACGCGCGATGAGGCTGTTCCTGCTGCTCCTCTCCCTGTGGATCGCCGCGCCAGTGCCGTTGGCCGCGCAGACTGCGCTGCCTCCCGCACCCTATGCCGACCGCCAGCTTGACGACCCTGCGCTGGAGCAGAAGGCGCATGAACTGATGCTCACCATCCGTTGCCTCACCTGCCAGAGCCAGTCGATTGCGGACAGCAACGCCAGCATGGCGGGGGACATGCGCTCGGTTATCCGCAGCCGCATTGCCGCTGGCGAAGACCCGGAGCAGATCCGCGCCTGGCTGATCGAACGCTATGGCGACTGGATCAGCTATCAGCCCACTGCGGAACCGATCTCGTGGCCGCTCTGGGCTGCGCCGGTGCTGCTGCTGCTGGGCGGCGGCGCGCTGGCGCTGGGGCGGGTCCGGCGCCGCAAGGGGAGGGGGCAAGGCTGATGGGCTGGGCGATCTTCGCATTGCTGGCGGCGTTGACCGCTACCGGCCTGATCCTTGCACGCTTGCCGCGCAAGATATGGGAGATGGCGGGATCGGTACTGCTGCTCGGCGCGGCTGGCTATGCGTGGCAGGGCAACCCCTCGCTGCCCGGCACCGTGCGGGAGGGCGCGCAGGCCATCCTGCCTTTCGACGAGGACATGGCGAAGCTGCGCAATGCCTTTGCCGGCACGGACAACCAGGCTGCGCCGTGGATCACCCTGTCGGATGGGCTGGCCCGGCAAGGCGATTATGAAAATGCTGCCAATGCCCTGGTTGCCGGGGTCAAATCCGCGCCGGACAATGCGAACCTGTGGGTCGCGCTCGGCAACATGCTGATCACCAAGAGTGGCGGCGTCGTCTCGCCTGCGGCGGAGTATAGCTATCGTCAGGCGATGCGCCTCGCGCCCGAACAATCCGGCGCGCCCTATTTTCATGGCCTCGCGCTGGCGCAATCCGGCCAGTATGACGCCGCGCGCAAGATCTGGGTCGCACTCTATGCGCGGGTGCCGCCGCAATCGCCGCTCCATGCCATGCTTTCTGCGCATCTCGCCCGGCTGGATAGCCTGATGACACAGCGAGGCGGGCAATGAGGCGCGTGTTAGGATTCCCTTTATTGCACTGCACTATATGCTGTGCTACCGCGCCGCTACCGGTCGCCCGGAGACATGCAAAGGCATTTGCGTATGGCTGAACACAGCACCGGAACGGGCGATCAGCCTGCATCGGCAGTTTCCTCTCCCCCCCCGCATCATCACGGTCAGGATGGCCTGTTCAAGCTGGCGGTGGGTGCAATCGGCATCGTCTTTGGCGATATCGGCACCAGCCCGCTTTACGCCTTTCGCGAGACTTTCGCAGGCCATCACAAGCTGGCGCTGGACCCGGACCATATCATGGGCGTCATCAGCCTGATGTTCTGGTCGATGATGATGGTGGTGACGCTGAAATATGTGACCATTATCATGCGGGCGGACAACAAGGGCGAGGGCGGCAGTCTGGCACTGCTCGCGCTCATCAATCGCAACAGCGAGGGCCGACGGTGGACATCAGGCATCGTCCTCCTCGGGGTGTTCGCTACCGCGCTCTTTTATGGCGATTCGATGATTACCCCGGCGGTGTCCGTGCTGTCGGCGGTGGAGGGGCTTACGGTCTATAATCCTGGCCTCGCGCCCGTCATCATCCCGGCCGCGGTCACGATCCTTGTCGGCCTGTTCGCAATCCAGAGCGGAGGCACCAACCGCGTGGCTGCGCTGTTTGGCCCGATCATGCTGATCTATTTTTTGACCATCGCCGCGCTCGGTTTGATGAGCATCATCGCCACACCCCACATATTGATGGCGCTCAACCCTTATTGGGCGGTGATGTTTTTCGTGACCGATCCGCTGCCCGCCTTTCTCGCGCTCGGCTCGGTTGTGCTGGCGGTTACGGGTGCGGAGGCGCTTTACGCCGATATGGGCCATTTCGGCCGCAACCCGATCCGCGTCTCGTGGCTGGTGTTCGTGCTGCCCGCGCTGATGCTGAACTATATGGGCCAGGGCGCGTTGCTGACGCGCGAAGGCTATGCCGCCCTTGCCAGCCCGTTTTACAATCTTGCGCCGGTATGGTTTCAGCTTCCGCTGATCGGCATCGCGACACTGGCGGCGATCATCGCCTCGCAGGCGGTGATATCGGGCGCGTTCTCGGTAACGCAGCAGGCGATCCAGCTCGGCTTCATGCCGCGCCTGCGCATCGCGCACACCAGCGCCTCGACCGCCGGGCAGATCTATATTCCGCTGATCAACTGGGGCCTGATGACCATGGTCATCATCCTCGTCCTCTCGTTCCGCACCTCGTCCAACCTGACGGCGGCTTATGGCATTGCCGTCACCGGCGCGATGTTCATCGATACTGTGTTGCTGACGGTAGTGCTGTTCCGCCTGTGGAAGTGGCACTGGGCGGGTGCGGTGGCGCTGCTGTCCGTGTTCTACATCGTCGATGGCGCCTATCTCGCCGCCAACATGACCAAGATACCGGATGGTGGCTGGTTCCCGCTGTTCATCGGGCTGATCGTCTTTACCCTGCTCACCACATGGTCGCGCGGGCGCAAGCTGATGATCGAGCGAATGCGCGAATCGGCGATGCCGATCCCCGTGTTCGTCGCTTCCGCCGCGAACAGCGCGGTGCGCGTGCCCGGCACTGCCGTGTTTATGACATCGAGCGCCGATGGCGTGCCGCACGCGCTGCTGCACAACCTCAAGCACAACAAGGTGCTGCACGAGCGCGTAATCCTGCTCACGGTCAAGATTGCCGACGTGCCGGTGGTGCAGGATGGAACGCGCTATCAGTTGGAGGATCTGGGCCGGGGCTTCTTCCGTCTCGTGCTCCATTATGGCTTCATGCAGGAGCCGGACGTGCCCGCCGCGCTGAAACGGGTGGAAGGCTGTGGCCAGAGCTTCAAGATGATGGACACCAGCTTCTTCCTCGCGCGCCAGACGCTGTTGTCCTCGGCCCGGCCGGGCATGGCGATATGGCGGGAAAAGGTGTTTGCCTGGATGTTGCGCAATGCAGAAAGCGCGATGGAGTTTTTCCGCCTGCCGACCAACCGCGTCGTGGAACTGGGCAGCCAGGTCGAGATCTGACCGCAAAGAGCTTAGACGTGTTACCGGCGCGTGCCCTGCTCAGGCGCAGAGCGCGGCCTTTGCGGCATCATATTCCCGCTTGAGCCGCGCCACCAATTCCGCCACGCTTGCCACCTTGTCCACCGTGCCGATGCCCTGGCCCGAGCCCCATATGTCGCGCCATGCCTTGGCGTCCGATGATCCGCCGGAGCCGAAATCCATGCTGGAGATAGTGCCCTCGGGCAGATTATCCGGGTCCAGCCCGGCGGCGATGATCGAGCCACGCAGATAATTGCCATGCACGCCGGTGAACAGGCTGGAATAGACGATGTCGTTCGCCCGCCCCTCGACGATAGCCTGCTTGTAGGCAGGTGACGCGCGGCATTCCTCGGTGGCAATGAAAACGCTGCCCGCATAGGCGAAATCCGCCCCACATGCGCGCGCGGCCAGCACCGAGCGGCCATGAGCGATCGCACCGGATAGCACCAGCATGCCCTCGAACCACTGGCGGATTTCCTGAACCAGCGCGAAGGGTGACAGGGTGCCGGCATGCCCGCCCGCCCCCGCCGCCACCGCGATAAGCCCGCTCGCGCCCTTTTCCACCGCCTTGCGCGCAAAACGATCGTTGATGACATCGTGCAGCGTGATGCCGCCCCAGCCTTGCACCCCGGCGTTCACGTCCTCGCGCGCACCCAGCGAAGTAATGACGATCGGCACCTTATGATTGGCGCAGGTAGCCAGATCAGCCTCAAGCCGGGCATTGGACCTGTGCACGATCTGGTTGACGGCGAAGGGCGCGGCGAGGCTATCGGGATTCTCGCGGTCCCACGCCGCCAGTTCCTCGCTGATCTGGTGCAGCCATTCGTCGAGCTGGCTCTGTGGCCGCGCGTTCAATGCGGGAAAGCTGCCGACGATGCCGGCCTTGCACTGGGCGATCACCAGCTCCGGCCCGGAGAGGATGAACATCGGCGCACTGATCAGCGGCAGGGACAGGCGATGGTGCAGGCTTTCGGTCGTGAACATCCTTGGCTCCCTTATTGATCGGCAGGTTTCTGGCACCTTGACGGGGCCGGCTCAACCCCTCATGCGCGCGCCGCCAGCACAGTGTTGGCGGCGGAAAGCACCGCCTGCACCGATGCCGTAGCGACATCGGCATCCAGCCCCACGCCAAACAGTGTCTGGCCGTCAGGCGTTCTGCACTCGACATAGGCGGCGGCATTGACATTCGTGCCCGCGCCGATGGCGTGCTCGCTATAGTCCACCACATCGAGGTGCACACCCAACCCTTCCTCCAGTGCGGAGAGAATCGAGGAAATGAGGCCGTTGCCCCGGCCGGATATGCTGCGCTCCTCGCCGTTGAACGATACTCTGCCGACAAGGATGCGGCTGCCCGCCGGGCCGCTTTCCTGATAGTCGATCAGCCGCGCGGGCTGGCTGTCCGTCAGACGGTAATGGCTCTGGAACGCGTCCCAAATGTCCGCCGCGTTCAGCTCGCGGCTGGTCTGGTCGGCCAGATCCTGCACCACGCGGCTGAAATCCGCCTGCATCCGCTTGGGCAGTTTCAGTCCCTTGTCCTGTTGCAGCACCCACGCGACGCCGCCCTTGCCGGACTGCGAGTTGACGCGGATCACCGCTTCATAGCTGCGGCCAAGGTCAGCGGGGTCGATCGGCAGATAGGGCACGTCCCACAGCTGGTCGTTGCGCGCTTCCTGCGCGGCGAAGCCCTTCTTGATCGCATCCTGATGGCTGCCCGAAAAGGCGGTGAACACCAGCTCGCCGGCATAGGGGTGGCGTGGGTGGACGGGGAGCTGGTTGCAATATTCGACCGTCTGGATCACCTCGTCGATGTCCGAGAAATCCAAGCTAGGGTTGATGCCCTGCGTATAGAGATTCAGCGCCACCGTCACGATGTCACAATTGCCGGTGCGCTCGCCGTTGCCGAACAGGCAGCCCTCGATGCGGTCTGCGCCCGCCATCAGCCCCAGCTCCGCCGCCGCCACGCCGGTGCCCCGGTCGTTATGCGGGTGGAGCGAGATGAGGACCGAGTCCCGCCGCGAGATATTGCGGCACATCCATTCGATCTGATCGGCATAGACATTGGGGCTGGCCGCTTCCACCGTGGCGGGCAGGTTCAAGATCAGCGGCTTTTCCGGCGTGGGCTGGAGAATGTCCATCACCGCCTCGCAGCATTCGAGGCTGAAATCCAGCTCGGCGGTGGAAAAGGTTTCCGGGCTATATTCAAACCGCCAGTCGGTATCGGGCTGTGCGCTCGCATGATCGCGCAGCAGCTTCGCGGCGTTGACCGCGATTTCGCGCACTTCGCTGCGTTCCATACCGAACACAATGCGCCGCCACGCAGGCGACACCGCGTTATACACATGGACGATGGCGGTCTTAGCGCCGCGCAGGGATTCGAACGTGGTGCCAATCAGGTCCGCGCGCGCCTGGGTGAGCACCTGCACGGTCACATCGTCAGGAATCTTCCCGTCGCGCACGAGGCCGGAGATGAAATCGAACTCGGTCGCCCCGGCGGAGGGGAAGCCGACCTCGATTTCCTTGACGCCTACACGGCACAGCAAATCAAAGAAGCGCTGTTTCTTTTCGGCGTTCATCGGGTCGATCAACGACTGGTTGCCATCGCGCATATCGGTGGAGAGCCAGATCGGCGGCTGGGTGATGGTGCGGCTGGGCCACTGACGATCGGGCAGATCGACCTGCGGGAACGGGCGGTATTTCTGGCTGGGATCAGCGAGCATAGACATAAGGGTTTCCTGCAACGTGGCACGCTCTTTACGCGCCTGATTACGACTGTCGAGAGGTTTTGAAAGCCCTTAGGCAGTGCGCGCGCCCGTTTCAGGCAGCGCAAAAGACACGCCTAAGGGCGTGTAAGTCGTAGAAGCAGCAGGGTCAGGGTCCGTGCCATGGCTTTGCTCTTAATGGCGCAGGGTTAACAAAGTCCAGCAAATAATGCGGGATGCGGTGATGAGCGCCTGCCCACCGAGACAGATTGGCAGGTGGGGATGGCGCCGCTATAAGGCGCGCATGAAGGCCAACATGTCGCGCAGGCCCAAGGGTGCCCTTGCCATCGGGGCGCTGGCGGCAGCGGTGGCGGCGCAGGCGCTGTTCCTGCTGCTCGTTTTCGGGCCATCCCTTTCGGTGCTGGTGCTGCTTTCCAACGGCGTGCAGTTTCTGCCGTGGGTCGGTGGGGTGGCGCTGGCTGTGCTGGCGCTGGTCTGGCGCAGGGACGGCGCGCGCTGGTGGATTGCAGGCTCGGCGCTGCTATGGCTGGTATTGTGCCTCTGGCTGATGAGCACCCGCGCGCCGCCATGGCCTGCCCCCGGTGCGGCGCATGCGCCAGCCTCCGCGCCCCTGCGCATCGTCTCGTTCAACGCCTGGTTGGCGATC
Organism: Sphingobium sp.; assembly: GCA_017984895.1. GTDB lineage: Bacteria > Pseudomonadota > Alphaproteobacteria > Sphingomonadales > Sphingomonadaceae > Sphingobium. Next base: position 8,300 of record JAGNYO010000045.1, read on the forward strand.
AAAGACCCTGAAGGCGCGGCGCGCTGGATTCTGGCGCAAAAGGCGGATGCGGTGATCCTGATGGAAGTCGGCTGGCGCAGCCGGGTGCTGCTCACGCGGCTGGCGCTGCATTACCCCTATGTGGTGACATGCAGGGGCACGCGCCGGTGCTCGACCGTGATTCTTTCCCTGCGCGCACCGATAGAAATGCGTGGGCTGGCGCGCGGTGACGCGGATAACCGCGAGGCACTTTCCGCCGTAATAATGCGCTTTGCCGACTTTACGCTGGTGGGCGTGCATCTTTCCCAGCCCTGGCCGCTGGCGCAGCAGCGCGAAGAGCTGGCTCTGTTGAAGCAGGCCTTGCGCACGGTGCCGCGCCGGCATCTGGTGGTGGTGGGGGATTATAACGCGACCGGCTGGTCGATAACGATGCGCGATGCCGCTTCCTCGCTGCTTCTCAAGCCACTCGCCCCGGACCGGGCAAGCTGGCCCGCGCCCGCCTCCGGCCTGCCACTGCCCACGCTGTTCGCCATCGATCATGCGTTGCTGGGCACAGGCTGGATGGCGGCCAGGCTGGAGCGCGGCCCGGCGCTCGGCTCCGATCATTATCCCTATGTCCTCACGCTGGAGCGGTGAACGGCAGGCCGCGTGGCTTGACGAGGCGGCGCATCGGCGTGCACTGGATGGAATATGACAGACGAAACCTCGCCGTTGCGCGCCGCCGCCAGCATCATCGTCGTGCGCCATCAACCCGCAAGCGCGCCGCATTTTCTGATGATCGAGCGGGCGCAGGGCATGCGTTTTGCCGGCGGGGCGATGGTATTTCCTGGCGGCGCGGTCGATCCTGCCGATGTCGAGCATGCGCAGTTGCTCTCTCCCGAGGGCGACGTGGATGATGTGGCCGCGCGCATCGCCGCCGTGCGCGAAGCGATCGAGGAAGCTGGCCTGGTGCTGGGCTGGGACGGCGTCCCGCCTGACGCGGCCCGGTCCCTCGCCCTGCGCGAGGCGCTTCGGAGCGGGGTCGGGCTGGCGCAGGCGGCGCAGGCGCTGGATCTGGCGTTCGATTTCTCTTCGCTGATCCCCTTTGCCCGCTGGTGTCCGCCGACGCGGGTTCTGCATAAACGCTATGACACCCGCTTCTTCCTCGCCGTGGTAGAGGAGGTGCCGGACTGGCTGACTCCCGATGGCGGGGAGACGGCGCGGCTTGTCTGGCACAGCGCGCGCGATGTGCTGGACGAGGCGGATGCCGGGCGCGCGAAGATCATATTTCCCACCCGCCGCAATCTCGAACGACTGGCGCAATATGGCAGTGTCGCGGCGCTGCTCGATCATGCGCACAGCACGCCTGTCTCGCTGATCAGCCCATGGATCGAGACGCGCGATGATATGGAGCATCTCTGTATTCCGGAAGGTTTGGGCTATCCCGTGACTTCGGAGCCGCTTTCGTCTGCGCATCGCGGATAAATATGGTTGCCCTGCGCATCGCATTGGTTTAAGGCGCGGCAATTCTCCTAACATCGTCACTATGTTGGGGCCGGAGCCGAAGGGGTCCGGCGGCACACCGGCATGTCTGGGGCATGTCTTTTTGAAAGGTCCGCTTGTGGTCGATATGGCCGCCCTGACGCAGATGATCGAGCCGGAGGTGCAGGCCCTCGGCTTCGATCTGGTGCGCGTCAAGCTGTTCGGCGGCGATGACCAGACGTTGCAGATCATGGCGGAGCGCCCTGAGACGGGTCAGCTTACCATAGATGATTGCGCATCCCTTTCCCGCCGTCTTTCTGATCTGTTCGACGAGAAGGATCCGATCGAGGAAGCCTACAGGCTGGAGGTGTCCTCCCCCGGAATCGACCGGCCCTTGACCCGGCTCAAGGATTTTGCAGACTGGGCGGGGCACGAGGCGCGGGTCAACCTCCTTGAGCCGGCGGACGGGCGCAAGCAGTTCAAATCGATTCTCGTGGGGGCGGAGGGGGAGACGATCCTGCTCGATGATCCCAAGACGGGCAGGATCGAGATTGATTTCGCAAACATACTCAGTGCCAAGCTGGTGCTGACGGATACACTTATTTCTGCTACCATGCCGCTTTCCACACTAGGGGCGGACGACATAGAAACGGAAGGATGAGTTAAGATGGCCACCGCCATTTCCGCCAACAGGGCCGAGCTGATCGCCATTGCCAACAGCGTGGCGTCAGAGAAGATGATCGACAAGGCGATCGTCATCGAGGCGATGGAGGACGCAATCCAGCGCGCCGCCCGCGCGCGCTATGGCGCGGAAAACGACATTCGCGCCAAGCTCGATCCCGATACCGGCGATCTGCGCTTGTGGCGCGTTGTCGAGGTGGTCGAGCTTGTCGAGGATTATTTCAAGCAGGTGGACCTGAAGCAGGGCCAGAAGCTCCAGCCCGGCGCCGCGATCGGCGACTTCATCGTCGATCCGCTTCCCCCCATCGATCTGGGCCGTATCGACGCGCAATCCGCCAAGCAGGTGATCTTCCAGAAGGTGCGCGACGCCGAGCGCGAGCGCCAGTTCGAGGAATTCAAGGACCGGGTGGGCGAGATCATCACCGGCGTCGTCAAATCGGTTGAGTTCGGCCATGTGGTGGTGAACCTGGGCCGCGCCGAGGGCGTCATCCGCCGCGATCAGCAGATCCCGCGCGAAGTGGTGCGCGTCGGTGATCGCGTTCGCTCTGTGGTCTTGAATGTCCGCCGCGAAAACCGCGGGCCGCAGATCTTCCTTTCCCGCGCGCACCCCGAGTTCATGAAAAAGCTGTTCGCGCAGGAAGTACCGGAAATCTACGACGGCATCATCACGATTATGGCCGCCGCGCGTGACCCCGGCAGCCGCGCCAAGATCGGCGTGATCAGCCGCGATGGCAGCATCGATCCCGTCGGCGCCTGCGTCGGCATGAAGGGCAGCCGCGTGCAGGCGGTCGTGCAGGAAATGCAGGGCGAGAAGATCGACATCATCCCCTGGAGCGAGGATACCGCGACCTTTGTGGTGAACGCGCTCCAGCCCGCAACCGTCAGCCGCGTCGTGATCGACGAGGACGAGGGCCGCATCGAGGTGGTGGTGCCCGACGATCAGCTCAGCCTCGCGATTGGCCGCCGTGGCCAGAATGTCCGCCTCGCCAGCCAGCTCACCGGCAAGGCGATCGATATCATGACCGAGGCCGACGCCAGCGAAAAGCGGCAGAAGGAATTCGTCGAACGGTCTGAAATGTTCCAGAGCGAGCTGGATGTCGATGAGACGCTGTCGCAGTTGCTGGTGGCCGAGGGTTTTGGCGAACTGGAAGAAGTCGCGTATGTCGGCGTCGAGGAACTGGCGGGCATCGAGGGCTTCGACGAGGAGCTGGCCGAGGAGCTGCAAAACCGCGCACAAGAGGCGCTGGAGCGTCGCGAAACCGCCGCACGCGAGGAGCGTCGGACGCTGGGCGTAGAAGATGCGCTGGCGGATATTCCGCACCTCACCGAGGCGATGCTCGTGACGTTGGGCAAGGCGGGCATCAAGACGCTCGATGACCTTGCTGACCTCGCGACCGACGAGCTGGTCGCCAAGAAGCGTCAGAACGATCGCCGCAAGAACCGCGAGTCCGCAGAGGACAAGGGCGGCTTGCTGGCGGAATATGGCCTGTCGGAAGAGCAGGGTAACGAGATTATCATGGCTGCCCGCGCGCATTGGTTTGCGGATGAGGATGGGCCGGAAGAAGGGGAGGTCGCAGATGCTGCGGATGCTTCCCAATGATTGGCGCGCTGCTGATTTAATATTGAACCGCAGCGAGGCGCTCTCATGACCGAGCGCCGCTGCATCCTGAGCGGAGATCGCGCCGCGCCAGAGCATTTGGTGCGCCTTGCGCTCGCGCCCAATGGCGCGGTGATGCCCGATGTGCGTGCCAAGGCGCCGGGGCGGGGGGCGTGGGTCGGTGTGCCGCGCGCCGCGCTGGAAAAGGCGCTGGGTGCGGGCAAGCTCAGGGGCGCGCTCGTTCGCACGCTCAAGGCCGGGGAAATCTCCGTGCCCGATGATCTTGGCGCACTGGTGGAAACCGCGCTCGAACGGCAGGCGATGGAACGGCTAGGCCTTGAGGCGAAGTCGTCCAACCTCATCACCGGCTCGGAGAAGATCGAGGTCGCGGCGCGTCGCGGACAGGTGCATATGCTGCTGCATGCGGGCGATGCCGCGCCGGACGGCTGCCGCAAGCTCGATCAGGCCTGGCGCGTGGGGCAGGAGGCCGAAGGGCAGGATTTGGCGGGCCTGGTCTTGCCCGTCGGCCGCGACGCACTATCTCAGGCGCTGGGGCGCGAGAATGTCGTTCATATTGCGGTGACGGATCGGGCGGCTGCGGCGCGTCTCGGGGCGCTGTTAAGCCGCTGGCAAAGCTATGCCGGATGCGCTAACGCTGCGGGCGAGCAGGCGCCGCCAGGAGCAGGCGCGGCGGCCCGGACAGAGGCTGTGTCCATCGGGCATGAGGAATAAGCGGCGGCCTTATTCAGGCCAGGCCGCGTTTTGGCGTTTGATGTTAAGAAGGTTGAACAAAGTCGATGAGTGACAGCAAGGAAGACAAGCCGATTCTGGGCCGTAAGCCGCTTGGTATCAAGCGCACGGTAGAATCCGGCCAGGTTCAGCAGAGCTTCAGCCACGGGCGGAAAAACACCGTCGTGGTGGAGGTTAAGCGCCGTCGCATCATCGGTAAGCCCGGCGAGGTGCCTTCGGGTATGCCCGAGCCGGTTGAGGCCGCACCTGCGCCCGCGCCCATTTCCGTCGCCCCGGCGGCACCCGTTGCGCCCGCGCCCCGCGCGCCCGCGCCTCCGGCCCCCTCAGCCCCGCGCAACGACCTCATGAGCCGGCAGGAGCTTCAGGTGAAGCTGCTGCGCGAGGCCGAGGAGTCGCGCATGAACGCGCTCGAGGATGCGCGCCGCCGCGAAGAGGCGGAGCGTCTGTCCGCGAGCGAGGAAGAAAAGCGCCGGGCCGATGAAAACCGCAAGGCCGAGCAGGAAGAGGCCACTGCGCCAGCCCCTGCTCCTGCCCCTGCGCCCCAGAGCGCAGAGTCACCCGCCGAGCAGGCGCCCGCCGCCGCCACGACTGAACAAAGCACCGATGACGCCCGCCCCGCGCCGCGCCGGTTTACGCCGGTCGCCTCGCCCAAACGGCCGGAACCCGCCAAGGTGGAGCGCCCCAAGCGCGCCGATCATGACCGCCGCCAGTCCGGCAAGCTGACCGTCAACCGCGCGCTGTCAGACGACGACAGCGCCCGCGCGCGCAGCCTCGCCGCATTAAAGCGCGCCCGCGAAAAGGAATATCGACGCACCCATGGCGGCAGCAAGCAGGCCCGTGAAAAGCAGGTGCGCGATGTTGTGGTGCCTGAAGGCATCACGGTGCAGGAACTGGCCAACCGCATGGCCGAAAAGGGCGCGGATCTGGTCAAGGCGTTGTTCAAGATGGGCATGCCCGTCACCGTCAACCAGACGATTGATCAGGATACCGCGGAGCTGCTGGTCGAGGAATTCGGCCACCGCATCCAGCGCGTGTCCGACGCTGACGTGGAGATCGACACCGGTGCGGATGTCGACGCGCCCGAAACGCTGATCACGCGTCCGCCGGTCGTCACCATCATGGGCCATGTCGACCATGGCAAGACCAGCCTCCTGGATGCGTTGCGCGGCACGGATGTCGTCGCGGGCGAGGCGGGCGGCATCACCCAGCATATCGGCGCCTATCAGGTCAGGACCAAGGGCGGCGAACTTATCACCTTCCTCGATACGCCGGGCCATGAAGCCTTTAGCGAGATGCGCGCACGCGGCGCCAACGTGACGGATATCGTCGTGCTGGTGGTTGCGGCCAATGATGGCCTGATGCCGCAGACGATCGAGGCGATCAACCATACCAAGGCCGCCGGCGTGCCGATGATCGTCGCGATCAACAAGTGCGATCTCGATACCGCCAACCCCCAGCGTGTGCGCGAGCGCCTGCTTGAGCATGAGGTGATGGTCGAGGACATGGGCGGCGAAGTGCAGGATGTCGAGGTGTCCGCGCTCAAGAAAACCGGGCTGGACGATCTGATCGGCAAGATCCTGCTACAGGCCGAACTGCTGGAGCTGAATGCCAACCCTGATCGCGCCGCCGAGGGCCGCGTGATCGAGGCGCAGCTCGACAAGGGCCGTGGCGCGGTGGCGACCATCCTCGTCGGCCGGGGCACGCTCAAGGTCGGCGATGTGTTCGTCGTCGGCGAACAAAGCGGCAAGGTGCGCGCGATGGCCAATGACAAAGGGCAGAGCATCAAGGAGGCCGGTCCCTCCACCCCGGTCGAGGTGCTGGGCCTTACCGGCGTGCCGCTCGCGGGCGATCAGCTCTCGGTGGTGGAGAACGAAGCGCGCGCGCGCGAAGTCGCCACCTACCGTGCAGAGCTGGCGACGCGCAAGCGCACCACCACCGCGCCCACCAGCTTCGAGCATATGTTCTCCGCGCTCAATACCACCCAGATCGAATATCCGATCGTGGTGAAGGGCGATGTGCAAGGGTCTGTCGAGGCGATCGTCAGTTCGCTCAATCGTATCTCTACCGACGAGATCAAGGTGCGGGTGCTGCACTCCGGCGCCGGCGCGATCACCGAAAGCGACGTGACACTGGCCGCCGCCAGCCGCGCGCCGTTGATCGGCTTCAATGTCAGGCCCAACGCCAAGGCGCGGCAACTGGCGGAGCGTGACAAGGTTTCGCTGCGTTATTATGACGTGATCTACGATCTGCTCGAGGAAGTGAAGGGCGAGATGGCGGGCCAGCTCGCGCCTGAGCGCATCGAGACGGTCGTCGGCCGTGCCGAGATCAAGGACGCGTTCGCCGCGGGCAAGAAGGACAAGGCGGCCGGTATGCTGGTGGTCGAAGGCTTCATCCGCAAGGGCATCAACGCGCGCCTTACCCGCAACGATGTGATTGTATCAGCCACCATCATCTCCTCGCTCCGTCGTTTCAAGGACGATGTGTCCGAGGTGCGCGCGGGCCTGGAATGTGGCGCGGTGCTGGCCGACACCAACGACATCAAGCCGGGCGATATGCTGGAGCTGTTCGAGGTTGAGGAACGCGCGCGGGTGCTGTAATAATATTACGATATGTGGAATTTTATTCTTGAATAAATTTCTGAATTTCGTAATATCTTGCTATGCAAGTTTGCTATTCCCGATCGGCAATGCGCGCGTTGATAAGATCCAACAAACGCCAGTTGATACGGCAGCAAATAGAGGAACTTGCAGCCGAGCCTCTGTCTCAGAGCGCAAATGTCAGGCGTTTGCAGGGGCGGCCTGAATATCGGTTGCGAGTGCAGGACTGGCGTATCATCTTTCGTATTGAGGGCGATATGCTCTGGATTGACGACATCGCCCCGCGTGGATCGGCCTATGAGGTGAAGGCATGACAGTTCAGATTATCGAAATTGCTGGTCAGAAAATGGCGATGCTGCCCATAGATGATTACCAGCGTCTCCTCGATGTGGCTGAGGACAGGGAAGATGTACTGGACGCTATGGCGGCGGAAAAGCGCCGTATCGAGGGGGAGGAATATTTGCCCGCTGAGATGGTGGACCGTATCCTCAATGGCGAAAGCGCGCTGAAGATATGGCGGAAATATCGGGGCATGACGCTGGACCAGTTGGCTGTGAAGGCTGAAACAAAGCAATCCATGCTGTCTATGATTGAAACGGGCCAACGTCGTGGAAGCCCTGTTCTCTGGCGCGCACTGGCGGATGCTATGGGTGTGTCCGTGGACGATATACTGCCGTTTGATTGATGACAGGCCGCGCCGAAAGCTCTGCACCGTCCGTTCGCTTGCTGCGCGTAGGCGAGCAGGTGCGCCATGTGCTGGCGGACATTCTTCAGCGCGGCGATGTGCATGATGAAGTGCTGGCGCAGCATATGGTGAGCGTGACCGAGGTGCGCATGACGCCCGATCTGCGCCATGCCACCGCCTATATAAAGCCGCTGCTGGGGCGCGACGAGGAGGCGGTGCTGAAAGCGTTGCGCACCAACACCGCCTATCTCCAGCGCGAGGTGGCCAAGCGGGTCAAGACCAAGAACGCCGCCAAACTCAAATTCATTATCGACGAGAGTTTCGACGAGGGCAGCCACATCGAAAAGCTGCTGCGCGAGCCCAATGTCGCGCGGGATCTCGACAAGGAATGAGCGCGCCGGACAGGGTGCTCGAGACGGAGATGGAAGAGGGCGACCTCTGCCTCGTTCCGTTCCGGGCCGAGCATGTCGAACCCCTGCTGGAGGCCTGCGCGCGCGACATGGATATATGGGAGATTTATCCCGTCAACATGCTGGATGCTGACGCCGAGGCGACACTGAAGCGCTTTCACGGCGAGCAGGGATGGGTGCGGTTTACCGTGCTGCTGGATGGCGCGGTCATCGGCACGACGAGCTATATCAATCCTGATCCGGCGAACGGCACGGTGATGATCGGCGGAACCTATATCGAGCCATCGGCCCGCGGCACCGGGGCCAATCGCCGCATGAAGGAATTGATGATCGATCACGCGATTGGCTGCGGCTTCTGGCGGATCGAATTCACGGTCGATACCCGCAACGAACGCTCGATGGCGGCGATGGAGAAACTGGGCGCGCAGCGTGAGGGGATCTTGCGCAAGAACCGCGTGACCTGGACCGGCTATGTACGTGACACGGCCCTCTATGCGATTTTGGCGGACGAATGGCGGGCGGCGGGCCGGTGAGCGCGCTGCACGGCTGGATCATCCTCGACAAGCCCTATGGCCTCGGCAGCACGCAGGCTGTGGCGGCGGTGAAACGGTGCTTGCGCGAGGCAGGCCATGCCAAGGCCAAGATCGGTCATGGCGGCACGCTCGATCCGCTGGCGACCGGGGTGCTGCCGATCGCGCTGGGCGAGGCGACCAAGCTCGCCGGGCGGATGCTGGACAGCGACAAGGCCTATGATTTTTGCGTAAAGTTCGGCACAGAGACGGATACGCTCGATGGCGAGGGGCAGGTGATTGCCGCCAGCGAAGTGCGACCCTCGCAGGACGAGGTGAAGGCGGTGCTGCCGCGCTTTACCGGCGCTATCGAGCAGATGCCGCCGGCCTACAGCGCGCTGAAAGTCGATGGCCGCCGCGCTTATGATCTCGCGCGGGCGGGGGAGGAGGTGGCCCTCAAGCCGCGTGCGGTGACGATCCATGCGCTGACTCTGCTGTCCTGCGATGCGGAAAGCGCAACCCTCTCCGTCACCGTCTCCAAGGGCACCTATATCCGCAGCCTCGCGCGCGATATCGCGCATGCGCTCGGCACGGTGGGGCATGTGACTATGCTGAGGCGCACGAAGGCCGGGCCGTTCGCCTTGGAATCCGCGATTTCGCTGGACAAATTGAACGAGGCTGCTAAGGGCCGCACCATCGCGCAGTATGTGCTGCCGTTGACGGTTGGGCTGGACGACATCCCGGCTCTGTCCGTCACTCCCGAAGAGGCGCTTGCTTTGAAACAGGGCAAGCAGCTCTTGGGAGGCTCCCGTAAGCAGGGTTTGATGCTGGCGCTGGAGGGCGAAACGCCCATCGCGCTGGTGGAAGGCTTCGGCTCTGAAATCAGGGTCGTGCGGGGTTTCAATCTCTAGTTTTCAGAAAGGATGACGATGTCGATTACAGCCGAGCGCAAGAGCGCGCTGATACAGGAACATGCTCAAGGGTCGGGCGATACGGGTTCACCCGAAGTGCAGGTCGCGATCCTCTCCGAGCGTATCTCGAACCTGACCGAGCATTTCAAGGGACATCACAAGGATAATCACAGCCGCCGTGGCCTGCTGATGCTGGTCAACAAGCGCCGCAGCCTGCTGGATTACCTCAAGAAGAAAGATCAGGGCCGCTATGAGGCGCTGATTGCAAAGCTCGGCCTTCGCAAGTAAGGTTAAGCATCAAGAGGCGGCCCCAAAAACGGGGCCGTTTCGATTCGGTGACCATGCAATTCGGCATGGCGCTGACCAAGGAGGCGAGAAGAATGCCTCCGCACCGCCGCGGGCCGGCTTTGCCCGCATTAGGCAAGCCCCTCCGTGCAATAGGGCCGGTGGGTGGAAGGAAAACCAATGTTTGATATGAAGAAAGTAGAAATCGAGTGGGGCGGAAAAACCCTGACACTCGAAACGGGCCGTGTTGCCCGCCAGGCCGATGGCGCGGTTCTCGCGACCTACGGCGAAACTGTGGTGCTGTGCGCTGTCACGGCTGCCAAATCCGTGAAGGAAGGGCAGGATTTCTTCCCGCTCACCGTTCACTATCAGGAAAAATATTCCGCGGCAGGCCGGATCCCCGGCGGCTTTTTCAAGCGTGAGCGCGGCGCGACCGAGAAGGAAACGCTGACCAGCCGCCTGATCGATCGTCCGGTGCGCCCGCTGTTCCCCGAGGGGTTCTACAACGAGATCAACGTGATCTGTCAGGTTCTCAGCTATGATGGCGAGACGGAGCCGGATATCGTCGCGATGGTCGCGGCGTCGGCGGCGCTCACCATTTCCGGCGTGCCCTTCATGGGGCCGATCGGCGCGGCGCGCGTGGGCTATAAGGATGGCGAGTATCAGCTCAATCCTTCCCTCGATCAGACCAAGGAAGGCGAACTGGATCTTGTTGTCGCCGCCACACAAAATGCGGTGATGATGGTCGAGTCGGAAGCCAAGGAGCTTTCGGAAGAGGTCATGCTCGGTGCGGTGATGTTTGCCCACAAGGCAAGCGCACAGGTGATCGACGCGATCATCAGGCTCGCTGAGAAAGCCGCCAAGGAGCCTTGGGAAATCGACCTCTCGGACAACACGACCGAGATGAAAGCGAAGCTCAAGACGCTGATCGGCAAGGACATTGCCGCTGCCTACAAGATCACGGACAAGTCGGCGCGCTCCAATGCCCTGAACGAAGCCCGCGCCAAGGCGAAGGCTGCGTTTGCGGAGGAAGCTCCGCAGACCCAGATGGTCGCCAACAAGACCATGAAGAAGCTGGAAGCGGAGATCGTGCGCGGCGCCATCCTCAAGGATGGTCAGCGTATCGATGGCCGCACCACCACGCAGATCCGCCCGATCGAGGCGATCGTCGGCTTCCTGCCGCGCACCCATGGTTCGGCGCTGTTCACGCGCGGTGAAACGCAGTCGATCTGCACCACCACGCTCGGCACCAAAGACGCCGAACAGATGATCGACGGCCTCGATGGCCTGCATTATGAGAACTTCATGCTGCATTATAACTTCCCGCCCTACTCGGTCGGTGAAGTGGGTCGCTTCGGCGCTCCGGGCCGCCGCGAAGTGGGGCATGGCAAGCTCGCCTGGCGCGCGCTGCACCCTGTGCTGCCGACCAAGGACGAGTTCCCCTACACCATCCGCGTTCTGTCAGACATCACCGAGTCCAACGGCTCGTCCTCGATGGCGACAGTGTGCGGCGGTTCGCTCTCGATGATGGATGCGGGCGTTCCCTTGAAGCGTCCGGTATCGGGCATCGCGATGGGCCTCATCCTTGAGGGCAAGGACTTTGCGGTGTTGTCGGATATTCTGGGTGATGAAGATCATCTGGGCGACATGGACTTCAAGGTTGCCGGCACATCCGAAGGCATCACCACGATGCAGATGGATATCAAGATCGCCGGTATCACCGAAGAGATCTTCACCGCAGCCCTGACGCAAGCCAAGGCTGGCCGCGCGCATATCCTTGGCGAAATGGCCAAGGCGCTGGGCGAGGTCCGCTCCGAGCTTTCGGCTCATGCCCCGCGTATCGAGACGTTGCAGATCGACAAATCGAAGATCCGCGAAGTCATCGGCACCGGCGGCAAGGTGATCCGCGAGATCGTCGCGGAAACCGGCGCCAAGGTCGACATCGACGATGAAGGCCTGATCAAGATCAGCTCGTCCGATATCGCGCAGATCGAGGCCGCGCGCGCGTGGATTCTCGGCATTGTCGAGGAAGCGGAAGTCGGCAAGATCTACAACGGCAAGGTCGTCAATATCGTCGATTTCGGCGCGTTCGTGAACTTCATGGGCGGCAAGGACGGCCTCGTTCACGTCTCCGAGATGCGCAACGAGCGCGTCGAGAAGCCGGGCGATGTCGTGGCCGAAGGCCAGGAGGTCAAGGTCAAGGTGATGGAGATCGACAACCGTGGCAAGGTGCGCCTGTCGATGCGCGTCGTCGATCAGGAAACCGGCGAAGAGCTGGAGGACACCCGCCCAGCGCGCGAACCGCGCGAGAGGGGTGATCGTGGCGACCGGGGTGATCGTGGTCCGCGCGGGGATCGTGGCGACCGGGGCGGCGATCGTCGTCGCGGCGGTGGCGGCGGCGGCCGTGATCGTGGCGATCGTGGCCCACGGCCGGAGCGTTCGGATAACGAAGGCGAAGCGCCAGGCGGCCTGCCGGATTTTCTGACACAGGATTGATCTTTATTTTATAACAGTATGAGGACGGGCTGTCGGATATTTCCGATGGCCCGTTTTCTTGTGTGCGTCCCATAGGTTTTTAAGATGGTTTACTGTCACGCAGCTAGTCGTCCGTGAAGAACGGTGTTTTGGCGATGTGTGCGCCGCCGCATGAGGAAGTGTCGTTTTAAAATTCCCCACTTTGGACGGCGTGACGGATCAGGTAGCGATCCGCGCCGGCTGCGTGAC
>JAGNYO010000085.1 GCA_017984895.1 Sphingobium sp.
GCCACAGGGCGAAGGCCGCGACGGTCAGCATATAGGTGAGCGGCGCGATCCCCTCGACATCGCGGGTGCGGATGATGCGCCAGGCCTGGGGCGCGAAACTGATGGTCGAGGCCAGGGCGGCAAGCCAGCCGACAAGCGCGATGGGGAAGGCGGTCATCCCTCTTTAACCGCTTATCGTGCGGGGCGTTCCCCCAGCGGAACGAACAGGTGCCAGCGCGGTTTGCAGACCACCCCCCAACAAAGGATATCCCCATGCCTACCCAGCAGCTAAACGCTATCCAGCTATTGTCCGCCGATCATCGCACGGTCGAGGGCCTGTTCGAAAAGTTCGAAGAAACCGACAGCATGGCCGAGCAGCACAAGCTCGCGCAAAAGATCTGTCAGGAACTAGCGGTGCATACCATGATCGAAGAAGAGATTTTCTATCCGGCGCTGCGCGGTAACGCCGAGGAGGATCTGCTCGATGAGGCCTATGTCGAACATGACGGCGCCAAGATGCTCGTCCGCGAGCTGATGGCCAGCGAGCCGGGCGACGAATATTTCAAGGCCAAGGTGACGGTGCTGAAGGAGCAGATCGAGCACCATGTCAAGGAAGAGGAAAAATCACGCGACAGCCTGTTTGCCCAGGCCCGCAAGGCCGAGGTGGATCTGGATGAACTGGGCGCTGAAATGGCGGCCCGCAAGAAAGAGCTGATGGTGCAGATCAAGGCAGAAGGACTGCAAAAGCCCGAATATGCGACCGTGATGGCCGCTTAAAACCCGCAAAAACGCCGCGGCGCCCGTTCCAATCTAATGGAGCGGGCGCCTTCGTATTAGTTGGCCTTGTCGCGCACCGCGTCAGCCTTGTTTTCCATCACGTCAGCCTTGGCGTCGGTGTTTTCGCGCACCCGCTGCGCCTGATCTTCCCGTGCGTTCTCAGCCGGGCTGTCCATGCCGTCTGTCTTGGGGTCGAGCGCATCGGCGTTATTTTCCATCATGTCGGCCTGATTCTCTCCCGCATCACGCACCGCAGCGGCGTTGTTATCCATCATATCAGCCCGGTTTTCGGCGGCGTTATCCGCCTTGTTATCGCACGCCGCAGTGACTGTCAGCATGGCAAGTGCGGCCGATATCGTGAGTGTTTTGGTCGTAAATCGCATAGAATAATCCTCCGGAAAGCAGAACAACTGCTTGCCGGGGAACGCGGCAGCCAAGTAATCGTTCCGACAAACAGCATGTGGGAACAATTGTCCCGATGCTCCGTTTCCTCGGTGACTGGCCCTGCATTCCTCCCGCCCCCGATATGTGGGGTCCAGTCTCACACCGTTGGCGGCCCGTCATCCCCCCCCGGATGGCGGGCCCCTTTGCGATGAGCCGTGCCATTGCAATGCCGAGCGGTTTCATGCGCGCCTGAAAACGCCAATCATCGCCTGTAAAATATTGTAATCCTGCGTTCATGAAGCGGAACAGGAAGGCGCTGACCCTTTACCGTGGGACACCCCTCAACGGGGGGCGTGGCGCTGTGCTTGCGTTGGCCCTGCTGCTGTTTTTGGGCTATGTTGTCCTCGCCCGCTATGTGCTGGACCTGCGCGATCCGGTCACTGATGTGGCCCTATTGTGGCCGGCCGCGGGGCTGGCGGCGGGGGGTGTTACGCTGCTGTGGGGGTACAGCCCGGTCGGGGGGGTAGGCGCGGTCGCCGCTGCCGTGCTCGTCGCGAACCTGCTCGCCGGCAATGACTGGCTGACATCGGCGATCTTCTCCATCGCCAACAGCGCCGAGGTCGTGCTGTTCGTACTGCTGTTCCGGCGCAAATGCGGGATCAGCATCCTGTCGATCCGTGATGTGGGCTGTTTCGCCGGCGCGACGGTGCTGGCCTCCGCAGGGGGCGCGCTGATCGGCGTGCTGGGCCTGTCCTTACGAGAGACGCTGCCCGCCAGCGCATGGTTCGAGTGGTTTCTGGCTGATCTGGCGGGGATCATCACGCTGGCGCCGTTGTTGCTGGTGCGCCGCAGCCTGCATGATGCGCGGGGCGGTGTGCGTCGGCTGCTGCTCGATCCGCTGATGCCGGTGGCATGCGGGCTGGCCACCTGGTTGCTCGTCGCTGCGCCGGTGGCGGAGGATAGCCTGCTGCGCCAACTGCCCGGCGTCCTCCTGTTGCCGCTCGCGCTGGCGGCGGGCTTGATCGTGCGTCCGCATGTGGCAAGCTGGTGCGGCGCGGCAATCGTTGTGGTGCTGACCGGCGCGGCTGTGCAGCAGACCGGGATTTTCGCCCCCGTCGGCGCGGCGGAACAGGTCGCTGCCATGGTGCTGGTGCTGATGCTCGTCATCCCGCCGACGATGCTGACCATCGCGCTGCTGGTTTCCGGCTGGCGGCAGGCAAAGCGCGATCAGGAGCAGATCAGCGAGGAGATGGACGAGCGGACCGTGGAGCTGGAGCGGCAGGTGGCTGACAGCACCGCGCAGCTTAGCGCGCTCAAACACAAACTGGCCGGAGAGATCGAACGGAGCGCGCAGGCCCGCGCCGCGCTGGAGCAAGGCCGGCAAGGCGCGGCGCGCAGGGAAATGACCTCGGGCCTCGCGCATGATTTCAACAACCTTGTCGCGGCCATCGCGGGCGGTTTTGCGTTGATAGGCAAATGGACCGACGACAAGCGGGTGCGCGAAGTGGCGCAGCATGGCGGCGAGGCGGCGGCGCGCGGAGGCGAACTGGTCAGGCAACTCATTGCTGCCGGGCAGCAGCCGGGGCCTGCCGTGCAGCCGGTGGACATGGCGGCGTTGCTCGACCGGACGCTCCCCCTGCTGCGCCGTGCCGCGCCGGGCGGGACCGTCACGCTCGATTGTCCGGCCGCCTTGCCGCTGGTGCGCTGCGAGCCTGTAGCGACGGAAGGCATGGTGGTTGATCTGGTGGTGCACATGCATGCGCTGATGAGCGGCCCGGATGGCGGATGCGCCTTGGTCCTCACTGGGCGGCATCATAGCGAAAGCGCAGCAAGGGCTGCGCTGGCGGGGGGAGATTATGTGAGCCTGTCCCTGTCCGCCAGTGGCGCAACTATGCACCGGAAGGCGGACGGACAGGATTCTCTGTCAGATGGCGATGCACATGCACATGCGGACTCTCTTCCTGCTGCGCTGGCGGCGGCGCATGCGTTTGTCCGCGGGCTGGGCGGCGCTCTCATTGTGCGGGAGAGCGCGGGTGCCGCGTATGTCGTGCAGATTTATCTGCCCTGCGCGCAGGCAGAATAGGTCAGCCGTTCAGGCCGACGCCAGTCACCAGAATCAGGGCCGCGACGGCGAGGATGGTGGCGATCACCAGCACAGAGCGCGCGATGCTCTCAGCCGCTGGCGGACGGGCGCTGCTGGCCTTGGGCTGTTTCGGGTCTTGCCGGACTTCGTCCGCGAGATCGGCCTCGGCGCGCGTGGCCATGGGGTCAGCGGCGCTCATGCCTTCATCCTCGGCGCGCAGCCTCTCATCTGCCTCGTTCGCCCAGGCGCTCAGCAACGCGCGCTTTTGCGCTTCGGACAAGCTGGGGTCGGCGACAATATCTCTGGGTTCATTATAAGCCGCTCTGGGATCGGGCATGCGGGACGACAGGTTCATGGCAGTGGCTTCCTTGCGGCCCCCGCTTCCTCAACCGAGCCGCCCGACAGATGTTCCCACAGGCGCAGGCCAAGGCGGGGCAAGTGCCGCGCGGCGCACGGGTTCGCTATGAACCTCCGGCCCCTGTCTGAAAGGCCCAGAAATTATGCCTAAACCCTTGAAAATATATGGTCGGGGAGAGAGGATTCGAACCTCCGGCCCCTGCCTCCCGAAGACAGTGCTCTACCAGGCTGAGCTACTCCCCGACCGGGCCGGAATCAAACGATCCCGGCAAGGCAGGCGGCAGCCTATAGGGGGCGGGTGTCTGCGTGGCAAGGGCAAGCGCGCAGTTTTCTGAAGCCGGCAGCAGCCCGCGCGCGCGGAAGCTGAAATAGCGATCCCGCGCCAGGATGATATGATCGAACAGTCCTACTCCCGCCCTCTGCAAATGTGCAGCAAGCCTTCGCGTCAGGGCGATATCCTGCCTGCTGGGGAGCGCGTTTCCCGAAGGATGAGTATGGACGAGTAAGACGAGCTGCGCGCCCGCCTCTGCGGCACTGCGGACGATATCATAGACGGGTAGGTGGACACGATGCCCATCGCCCTCAATCATGATAGCGCCACCCGCATCATTTATGGGATCGATGAAGATCGCGGCGAGCACCTCGCACTGTGAATCACGCGGCTCAAGCTTTTCGACGACAGAGGTGAACCAGTGGGGCGCGGACATGCTCCGCAGTTGCGCATCAAGGCAAGGCGCCTGCCAGATATAGGATGATCCGATATGCTCTGCTTCCTATAATATTTGCGCCATTCCGGATCAAAATCTCCCGCGCTTGACGACGCTCGCTGCTGTGCGCATGGAATGCATCTCAGATTAGCAGGATACGATTGCGACATGGCCGAGACAGATCACTACGAGCAGCAGTATCTTGATCTGATGCGTCGCATCTGGGCTGAGGGGCATGAACGCACCGACCGCACCGGCGTGGGCACCCGCGCGCTGTTCGGCGCGAGCATGCGCTTTTCGCTGGAGGGAGACGCCGTGCCGCTGCTCACCACCAAGCGGGTTTACTGGAAGGCGGCGGCGCGGGAGATGCTGTGGTTTCTGACCGGCGACACCAATATTCGCGCGCTGGTGGCGCAGGGCGTGCATATCTGGACCGACTGGCCGCTCGACGCATATCGCCGCGCCACGGGTGAACCGATCAGCCGCGATGATTTCGAGGCGCGGATCGTCGCGGATGAGGGCTTTGCCGCGCAATGGGGCAACCTCGGCCCGGTCTATGGCGCACAATGGGTGAACTGGCCGCGCTATGAGCCTGCGGGCGAGGGGCTATTCCGCCGCGCGTCTCAGGGGCATAACCAGATTGCCGCTTTGGTGGAAGGCATCCGCAATACTCCCGGTTCGCGCCGCCTGTTGTTTACCGGCTGGAATGTCGACGAGGTGGACAGCATGGCCCTGCCGCCCTGCCATATGACCTATCAGTTCCATGTGGCGGATGGCAAACTTTCCGGCCTGTTGTTTCAGCGCAGCGCCGATTTCGTGCTGGGGGTGCCGTTCAACATTTTCGGCCTCGCGCTGCTCACGCGCATGCTGGCGCAGCAGTGCGACCTGGAGGCGGGGGAGATTGTGTGGCAGGGTGGGGACGTGCACCTCTACCTCAACCACGCAGCGCTGGTGGAGGCGCAACTGGCGCGCACGCCCGCCGGCGCGCCAAAGCTGCGGATCAACCGCCGCCCGCCGAGCATGTTCGATTACAGGATCGAGGATTTCGAGGTGATGGACTATGCGCCGCAAGCCCATATTGCCGCGCCGGTGGCGGTGTAAAAACCTGCGGAGCAGATTTGAAATATGGCGCGAGTGACGGGGCTCGAACCCGCGACCTCCGGCGTGACAGGCCGGCGCTCTAACCAACTGAGCTACACCCGCGTTTGGGTTTGGAGC
>JAGNYO010000046.1 GCA_017984895.1 Sphingobium sp.
ACCGGCGCCTGCCGCATCGGGTTCGAGACGCGGATATCGGCCGATGATCCCTGTTATAACGAAATCTCGCGCGGTTGGGGCGCGGCGCTCAAGCATGCTTTCAAATCCTTGCCTCAATGTTCGATCCCGCTCGCTCATGAATGAGGGTGACAGGGCGGCTTGCGCATAGAACGCCGCAACGCCTATTAATCGCAACTCACCCCTTTGTGACGGAGCCGACCGGATGACCTTGTGGCAAATGCCTGCGCTGACGATGTTGCTGGGCTATCTCCTTGGGTCGATCCCGTTCGGCATCATACTTACGCGCCTCGCGGGGGCGGGAGATCTGCGTGCTATTGGTTCCGGCAATATCGGCGCAACCAATGTGCTGCGCACCGGGCGCAAGGGGCTTGCTGCTGCGACCTTGCTGCTCGATCTGGCCAAAGGTGCACTGGCGGTGGCTCTGGGCAGCGGGATTCTTGGCAGCGACCAACTCGTGAATGGCGGCGCGATGGCAGGCGTCATGGCCTTGATCGGCCATTGCTACCCCATGTGGATACGCTTTGCGGGCGGCAAGGGCGTCGCGACGATGATGGGCGTGACTCTAGCGCTGGCGTGGCCGCTGGGTGCGATTTTCGCGGGGGTATGGATTGGTATGCTTCTGCTCGCGCGCATATCCTCCGTGGGCGGCATCTGTGCTGCTGCGAGCGCGCCGGTTGCGGCCTATATGACGGGGCGGCTCGATCTGTTCGCACCCTGCGCAGCAATGGCGCTGATCGTGATGTGGCGGCACCGCGCGAATATGGCGCGACTTCTGAGGGGTGAAGAACCGCGCATCGGCGGCGACAAGGGCTGATCTGACCGATATGGATCAGGCACGGTTCGACGCGATCCGGCTGGCGCGCTCTCCGCGCATTGGGCCTGTTACCTTCCGTCAGCTTATGGCGCGTTTCGGCGGGCCGACGCAGGCACTCATCGCTCTGCCGGATCTGGCGCACAGGGGCGGTCGGCCTATTGCACTGGCGAATGAGCGCGCTATCGCGGCTGAGGTAGAGGCAGCAGCCCGCCTCGGGGCCGAATGGGTGATCTGCGGCGATGCGAACTATCCTGCCCTGCTCGCCGAGACGGAAGATGCGCCTCCGGTGCTGACCTATCGGGGCGACCTATCGCTTGCCGGGCATAATTGCATCGCGATGGTGGGTGCGCGCAATGCGTCGGCCGCTGCCTGCCGCTTTGCGCGTGCGCTGGCGCGAGAGCTGGCGGGTGAGGATATGGTGGTGGTGTCTGGCCTGGCGCGGGGGATCGATACCGCCGCGCATCAGGGCGCCGAAGTGCGCACCATAGGGGTCATTGCGGGCGGTATCGACATATCCTACCCGCCTGAGAACGCCGCTTTGCAGGAGAAGATCGCGTCCGCCGCGCTGCTGATCGCCGAACAACCACCTGGCACCGAACCCAAGGCGCGCTATTTTCCGCACAGGAACCGGATCATCGCTGGCCTGAGCAGGGCGACCGTCGTGGTGGAGGCTGCGCCGAAATCCGGATCGCTCATTACCGCGCGGATGGCGGGGGACTATGGACGAGAGGTGCTGGCAGTGCCCGGCTCGCCGCTCGATCCGCGCGCGCAGGGGTGCAATCTCCTCATTCGCGAAGGCGCGACATTGATCCAGTCCGCTGCTGATGTTCTGGAGGCGCTCGGTCCGCTCGACCCGCGCATGGGGAGGCGAAGGGTGGCTGCTCAGCACGATTTGCCGTTGCCCGAAAGCGTTACCGGGCAGGGAGACGTCGCAGATATTATCACGCTGCTCGGCCCGGTGCCGGTGCTGGTCGACGAGCTGATCCGCCAATCGGGCCAGCCCTCCTCTGCCGTGCAGATGGCGCTGCTGGAGCTGGAGCTGGCCGGGCGTCTGGAACGGCATGCGGGCGGGCGGGTGGCGCTTATCGCTTGACGGCCCGGCTTATCCCCCTACATCCTCGCGCGTATACGCGTAAGGAAGCCAGTTAATCCATGCAGCTTGTCATCGTCGAATCTCCCGCCAAGGCCAAGACCATCGAGAAATATCTGGGCGGGGATTATCATGTCCTTGCGTCCTACGGCCATGTGCGCGACCTGCCGCCCAAGGATGGCTCGGTCGATCCCGATGCCGGTTTCGCGATGCAATGGGAAAATTATGGCGACAAAGCGCGCCAGTTGAAGGCGATCACCGATGCCGCCAAGCAATCGACCCGCGTTATCCTCGCGACCGACCCTGATCGCGAAGGTGAGGCGATAAGCTGGCATGTGCTGGAGGTGTTGAAAGCCAAGAAGGCGGCGCCCAAGGATGTGGTGCGCGTGACCTTCAACGCCATCACCAAGCAGGCGGTGACGGAGGCGATGGCCAGCCCGCGCGATCTCGATCATGACCTGATCGACGCCTATCGCGCGCGACGGGCACTGGATTATCTGGTGGGTTTCACATTGTCACCCGTGCTGTGGCGCAAGCTGCCAGGCGCAAAGTCTGCGGGCCGGGTGCAGTCTGTCGCGCTGCGGCTGATCGTGGAACGCGAGCGCGAGATCGAGGCGTTTACCCCGCAGGAATATTGGTCCGTCGCCGCCGAGATGGAGCAGGATGGGCGCAGCTTTACCGCACGGCTGGTCAAGTGGCGCGGCGACAAGATCGAGCGGCTGACGATCGGCAAGGAAGGCGATGCGCTCGCCGCCAAGGCCGATATCGAGGCGGGGCGCTTCACAGTCGAGAGCGTTGAGACGAAGCCGCTCACCCGCAATCCGCCGCCACCCTTCACCACATCCACACTGCAACAGGAAGCCGCGCGCAAGCTAGGCTTTTCCGCCAGCCATACGATGCGTGTGGCACAGGGACTGTATGAGGACGGCGCGATCACCTATATGCGGACCGACGGCGTGCAGATGGACGGCAGCGCCATTTCCGCCGCACGAAAAGCAATCGTGGATCGATTCGATGGCGGATATGTGCCCGATAAGCCACGCCAATACACCGCCAAGGCCAAGAATGCGCAAGAAGCGCACGAGGCGATCCGCCCGACAGATTTCGCGCGGGACAAGGCGGGCAGCGGCGACCATGCCCGGCTTTATGACCTCATCTTCAAGCGCGCGCTGGCCAGCCAGATGGCGTCTGCCCGGCTGGAGCGCACCACGGTCGAGATGCTGGACGGCACTGGGCAGCATGGCCTGCGCGCCACGGGCCAGGTGGTGATCTTTCCCGGCTTTCTCTCGCTTTATGAGGAAGGAACCGACGATACCGACGACGACGACAGCAAGCTGCTGCCGCGCATGTCGGCAGGAGATGCGCCCGCCAAGAAAGCGGTGAGCGCCGAGCAGCATTTCACCCAGCCGCCGCCGCGCTATTCCGAGGCATCGCTGGTGAAAAGGCTGGAGGAACTGGGCATCGGGCGGCCATCGACCTATGCTTCGACCATTCAGGTGCTGAAAGACCGGGATTATGTCCGGGTCGAGAAAAACCGTTTCTTCGCCGAGGAGAGCGGCAGGCTGGTCACAGCGTTTCTGGAGCGGTTTTTCGACCGCTATGTGAGCTATGATTTTACCGCCGGGCTGGAGGACGAACTGGACGAAATTTCCGGCGGGCGGGCGCAGTGGCAGGCCGTGCTCGATGCGTTCTGGCGGGATTTCAAGCCCAAGACGGCGGAGGTGATGGAGCAGAAGCCGTCTGAGGTGACGGCGGCGCTCGATGAATTCCTCGCTCCGATGCTGTTTCCAGACAAGGGCGACGGCACAGACCCGCGCGCCTGCCCCTTGTGCGCGGAAGGGAAGCTCTCACTGCGCGGCGGGCGGTTTGGCGCGTTCATTGCCTGCTCGAACTATCCCGAATGCAAGTTCACCCGCAAGTTCGGACAGCCGGGCGGCAGCGGTGAAGGGGCGGACAGCGGGCCGGAAATCCTCGGGAAACACCCGGAGACGGGCGAGGACATCGTCAAGAAATCCGGCCGCTTTGGGCCTTATGTCGAGATGGGATCGGGCAAGGAAGCCAAGCGCGGCTCCATCCCCAAGGATCTGCCCGATGGGGAATTGACGATTGACTGGGCGGTAAAGCTCTTGAGCCTGCCGCGCGCGGTGGGCAATCACCCGGAGAGTGGGCTGCCCATCGTCGCCAATCTGGGGCGCTATGGGCCGTATCTGCTGCACGACGGCAAATATGCGCGGCTGTCATCTACGGCGGAGATATTCGAGACGGGCATGAACGCGGCGGTGGTCAAGCTGGCCGAGGCGGCCACTAAAGGCCCGCGCGCCGGGGGCGCCTCTCGCGAGCCGCTGAAAGTGCTGGGCAAGCATCCGCGCACCGAGGCGGAGATCAAGCTGATGGCCGGGCGCTTTGGCGCTTATGTGACGGATGGCACCACCAACGCCACCCTGCCCAAGAGCATCGAGCAGGATGCGCTGACCCTGGAGGAAGCTGCGCAACTGATCGATACGCGCGCGGCGGCGGCTCCCGCCAAAAAGGGCAAGAAACCGTCGGCGAAAAAGAAGGCCGCACCCGCCAAGAAGGCAGCGCCTAAGAAGGCGGCGGCGAAGAAGGCTGGATAGAGCGGGGAATTATTCCCCCAGCCGCAGCGCTACATCGTTTATGAAGCGGGCGTCGTCTCCGCCCGCGAGCCAGCGCGCCTCCGCGCCGATTGCGCCGAGCATGTCGGAGAGCGCGTCCGCTTCGCTCTTGTGATAGTTGGAGAGGACATAGCCATGCACCCGGTCCTTGTGGCCGGGATGGCCGATGCCGATGCGCACGCGGCGAAAATCCGCGCCGATATAAGCGTCGGTCGAGCGCAGGCCGTTGTGCCCCGCGGTGCCGCCGCCGCGCTTCACCTTCACCTTCATCGGCGCGAGGTCCAGTTCGTCATGAAAGACGGTGACGTTCTCCGGCGCGCATTTATAGAAATCCGATGCGGCGCGGATGGCGCGGCCGCTCTCGTTCATGAAGGTTTCGGGTTTCAGCAGCAGTATCTTCTGCCCGCCGATCCGCCCTTCGGCGGTCAGCCCGTGAAACTGCTTTTTCCAGGGGGAGAAATCATAGAGGCCGGCAATGACATCGAGTGCCATAAAGCCCGCATTGTGCCGGTGGAGCGCATATGGGGCGCCGGGATTGCCGAGGCCAACCCAGATCTGCATATGCGCTCCCCCATTTCGATGTCATCCTAGCGGACGATTGCGGCGAGGGAAATTACTCCGCTTCGCCTTCAGCAGTCTCGCCACCTTCGCTCGATTTGAGCGCCGACGGTGCAACGATGGTCGCGAGGGTGAAATCACGATCCGTAATCGCGGGCTTGGCGCCTGCGGGCAGGCTCGCGACGCTGATGTGAATCGAATCGCCAACATCGAAGCCGGTGAGATCGACCGTTATGTCATCGGGGATTTCCGCCGCATCACAGATCAGCTCAACCTCGTGGCGCACAATGTTAAGCACACCGCCACGCTTCAGGCCGGGCGATTTCTCTTCGTTGATGAACACCACGGGCACGTTGACATGCACGCTGGCATGTTCGCTCACGCGCAGGAAATCGGCGTGCAGCGGACGATCGCTCACCGGGTGGAACTCCACGTCCTTGGGCAGCGTGCGGACAGATTTGCCGCCCACTTCGACCATGACGACCGAGTTGAAGAAGTGGCCGGTTCCCAGCAGCTTGTTGAGCAGCTTTTCCTCGACATGAACCAGTGTCGGTTCTTCGTTCATTCCGTATATGACGGCGGGTACGCGGCCCTCTCGGCGGAGAGCGCGGGAGGCTCCCTTGCCAGCCCGATCGCGTGCCTCGGCCGACAGCGTAAGCACATCGCTCATTGCATGTCTCCAAGTATTGGTTTGCGTTTCAACCCGTCACGCCTCCAGGGATGACCATGACGGGAAGGCGGGCCTTTAGCAGAAATGTGTGGGAAAGCAAGCACACGCAGTCAGTGCATCAGCGATGCTTGCCGATGCGGTTCACTATCAGCCGCTTCTGCGCCAGCAGCGCGATCACGCTTCCCTTGCCTGCCAGATGCCCGGCGCCCACCGCGATGAATACGGTGCCGGGCTGCTCCATCCGTTGCGCGATCCACGCAGCCCAGCTTACATTCCGATCAAGCAGCAGAGGTTTGGCCAGCTCCGGCGTATCTTTGAGCGAATCGTTCATCTGTTTCGCCAGCGCGTCCGCCCGCCCGCGCGACCAGTTGTTGATCAGGGTGGTAAACTCTTTTTCGGCCTCAGGCAGGCCTTCAAGCGTTGCATTAAGATAGTCGATCTGCACCTTGCGCGGCAGGGCGTCGAATATGCCAAGCTGCTCCTCGGCAGATTCCAGCCCGATCACTTGTTTGCCGGATTGGGTGGCAGCGGCCTCCAGCAGCTTGTCCGCGCCAAGATCCTGCTGATAACCAAGCTGGAGCAGCGGCGCGACCGAGAGGTTGATCGCGATCAGCCATGGGTCCACCCGCTCCATCGCTTCAGCCGGGATATGATAGGTTTTCAGTGCCGCGGCATAACGTGCGCTTTGTTGTGGAGTGAGAGCCTGGCTGGCCGGTGGGTCGCCCTGATTGGTGGCGAGGCGGGCGAAGGTGGTGGCGAGCTTGGCGGGATCACCCTGCGCCACCTCGATCACCAATGTATCGGATCGGTCGAACGCCGCTTTCACATCGCCCTCGAACCAGCGCACATCGGGTTTCAGCATATGCACGGTGCCGAACAGATAGATCGTCGTATCAGCATCCTGCACCGCCCACAGCGCGGGGGTGGCGTGGATGAGGCCATCGCTCGCCGGAGCCGCTCCGGTCTTTGCTCCGCCCGCGACCGGCGCCGAGCAGGCTAGCGCCACCGTGGTCAGCAGCGGCACGAAACGGATGAGCTTTGCGATCATCCCCGCTTCATGGCGGTAACGCGCACACCTCGCAACCCTAATCCCTTGACCCGCGCGCGCCCTTGGGCCAAGGCGAGCCGCACTTTCTTCACCCGTGCGCGAAGGGCATCATGGCTGAACAGGCGGCACATTCACTCAGCTCTCAGGCACTCAGCTCTCAGGCACTCAGCTTTCAGGGGCTGATCCTCACCCTGCATGACTATTGGAGCAGGCAGGGCTGCGTGATCCTTCAGCCCTATGACATGCGCGTGGGCGCGGGCACCTTTCACCCCGCCACCACCTTGCGCAGCCTCGGGCCAGACCCATGGAACTGCGCCTATGTGCAGCCCAGCCGCCGCCCGACCGATGGCCGCTATGGCGAGAACCCCAATCGCCTTCAGCATTATTACCAGTATCAGGTGATCATGAAGCCATCCCCGCCGGATTTGCAGGCGCTGTATCTCGGCAGCCTCGCCGCGATCGGCATCGACCCGCTGCTGCATGATATCCGGTTCGTGGAGGATGATTGGGAAAGCCCGACGCTGGGCGCATGGGGGCTGGGCTGGGAGGTCTGGTGCGATGGCATGGAAGTGACGCAGTTCACTTATTTCCAGCAGATGGGGGGCTTTGATTGCAAGCCGGTGGCGGGTGAGCTGACCTACGGGCTGGAGCGGCTGGCCATGTATATTCAGGGCGTCGACAGCGTCTATGACCTGCGCTTCAACGATCCTGTGGGGGACAGGCCCGCTGTGACCTATGGCGATGTGTTCCTCGCCAACGAACAGCAGATGTCGAAATGGAATTTCGAGGTGGCGGATACGGATGGCCTGCTCCGCGGGTTTGAGGCGGCGGAGGCCGAGTGCCAGCGCAGTATCGCGGCGGGCGTGCCGTTGGCGGCCTACGATCAGGCGATCGAGGCGAGCCATTTGTTCAACCTGTTGCAGGCGCGCGGCGTCATATCTGTGCAGGAGCGCGCGAACTATATCGGCCGGGTGCGTGACCTCGCCAAGGGAAGCTGCGCGGCGTGGATGCAGGTCAACGGGTGGGCGGAATGAGCGCGGACTTCTTATTGGAATTGCGCTGCGAGGAAATCCCCGCGCGGATGCAGGACGCCGCGCGTGCAGACCTCGCGCGGCTGTTTGCGGCTGAGCTGACCAAGGCAGGCCTGAAGGCTGCGGCCATCACCACTTACGCGACCCCGCGCCGCCTGGCGCTGATCGCGCATGGCCTGCCGGTGCAGACGGAGGCGGTGGCGGAGGAGTTCAAAGGCCCGCGCACCTCCGCGCCGGAGCAGGCGCTCGACGGCTTCCTGCGCAAGACCGGGCTGACCAAGGATCAGTTGCAGGACCGCGATGGCGTGTGGTTTGCTTCTGTTGAGAAGCCCGGACGCGCCACTGCGGACGTGCTCGCCGAAGCCATCCCCGCGATCATCCGCGCTTTCCCCTGGCCTAAGTCCATGCGCTGGGGCGATGCGAGCGCGAGCACCGAGAGCCTGCGCTGGGTGCGGCCGTTGCAGGGCATCGTCGCGCTGCTGGGCGAGGATCTGGTGCCGGTCGAGATCGGTGGAATTGCGGCGGGCTATGCCACTTTGGGTCATCGCTTTCATCATCCCGGCGTTATCACGATCGGCGGCGCGGCGGATTATGTCGAGAAACTGCGCGCCTGCCATGTGATCGTCGACCAGGACGAGCGCAAGGCGATCATCGCCGCGCAGGCGGCTAAGCTGGCGGGTGAGGCAGGCTATAGCCTGATCGAGGACGCCGGGCTGGTCGCGGAAAATGCGGGGCTGACCGAATGGCCGGTGCCGCTGCTGGGGCAATTCGACCCCGGCTTTCTTGAGGTTCCGCCGGAAGTTATTCAGCTAACTCTCAGGATAAACCAGAAATATTTCGTGCTGCGGAGTGCGGACGGCAAGCTCGCCCCCGCGTTCATCTGCACCGCCAATATCGACGCGAAGGACGGCGGCGCGGCTATCGTCGCGGGCAATGGCAAGGTGCTCGCCGCCCGGCTTTCCGACGCGCGCTTCTTCTGGAGCCAAGACAAAAAGACGCCGCTGGCGGACCACGCCAAGAAGCTGTCGCGCATTACCTTCCACGAGAAGCTGGGCACCGTGGCCGACAAGGTCGAGCGCGTGGCAAAGCTGGCCGAATGGCTTGCAAGCGAAGGTATTGTGCCGAACTGCGACCCGGCCCTCGCGCGGCAGGCGGCGGAACTGTGCAAAGCCGATCTGGTGACGGAGATGGTCGGCGAGTTTCCCGAATTGCAGGGGCTGATGGGCGGCTATTATGCGCGGGCGGAGGGCCTGCCCGATGCCGTGGCGGACGCCATCCGCGATCATTACAAGCCGGTAGGGCAGGGGGATGATGTGCCGACTGCGCCAGTGACGGTGGCGGTCAGTCTGGCGGATAATTTCGATACGGTATTCAGCTTTTTTGCGATCAATGAAAGGCCGACCGGGTCCAAAGACCCATTCGCATTACGGCGCTCGTCGTTGAAGTATCTGAGTATTCTTATCAAAAGCAACATTAGCCTAAAGGCTAGAGAGTTCGATTCATATTACGGATGCCTTTCAGATAAAATCGAAGATTTGTTAAATCTGAAGCGCGAAGCACTGGAGCACGAAAAAGAGAAGCGTAGAAGCTTGTGGAGGGATTCCTCAACTCATGGGGTAGAGTCAGAGGACGAAGCCCACAGGGAATGGAACAGCTACAGGTTTAATCTCGATAGAGAATCCGCGACTTTAGAAACAGACATTTCGAGAATCCACAGTTCCATTTTTGTTGACCGGAGTTGCTACCACGCTGTGCTGGACTTCTTCGCAGACCGCCTCAAGGTCCAGCAGAAGGAAGCCGGGGTCCGGCCCGATCTGATCGAGGCCGTATTCTCTCTCGGTGGCGAGGATGATCTCGTCCGGCTGCTCGCCCGCGTGCGTGCGCTGCAAGGGTTCATCGAGACGCCCGATGGCGCGAACCTGCTTGCCGGATACAAGCGCGCGGCGAACATCCTCAAGAAGGAGGGTGTCGAAACTCAGAATGTCATCCCCGCGGAAGCGGGGAGCCAGACTCCCCCGGTCGAACTGGACTCCCGCGTTCGCGGGAATGACGATTTGGAATATCCTCCCGAACCCGCCGAAGCTGCATTGCTCGCCGCCCTCGATACCGCCGAGCCGCGCGCCACTGCTGCTATTGAGGCGGAGGATTTCGAGGGGGCCATGTCTGCCCTCGCTTCGCTGCGCGCGCCAATCGACGCGTTCTTCGAAAGCGTCATCGTCAACGATCCTGACCCAGCCAAACGGGCCGCGCGTCTCGCCTTGTTGCAACGGGTTCGTGCCGCAGTGCACAAAGTTGCTGATTTTTCAAGAATTGGCGGCTAATAGGGCTTCGCCACGAGCGGTGCAGCGCCAAGGCAGCGATTAAAAAGAACCAAGGAACAGGGCAGATGAGCAAATATGTCTATCGCTTTGGCGGCGATGCGAACGACGGCGGAAACGGCAATAAAAACCTGCTCGGTGGCAAGGGGGCGAACCTCGATGGCATGGCGTCGATCGGCCTGCCGGTCCCTCCCGGCTTCACGATCACCACCGAAATGTGCACCCGCTATTATGCGGACGGCGAGGTATTCCCGGACTCCTTGCGCGCCGAAGTGGCGAGTGGCATTGCCCATATCGAGGGCGTGACCGGCAAGACATTCGGCAATGAGGCCGACCCGCTGCTCGTCTCCGTCCGCTCTGGCGCGCGCGTCTCGATGCCCGGCATGATGGACACGGTGCTGAACCTCGGGCTTAACGACCAGACGGTGCAGGGCCTCGCCACCACCAGCGGCGACGAGCGTTTCGCGTGGGACAGCTATCGCCGCTTCATCCAGATGTATTCGGACGTGGTGCTGGAGCTGGATCATGGCGCGTTCGAGGAAGCGCTGGAGATCGCGAAAGAGGACAACGACTATCATCTCGATACGCAGATGAGCGCGGACGACTGGAAGGCGCTGGTCGGCGAATACAAGAAGCTGGTCGAGAAACTGTGGGGCAAGCCGTTTCCGCAAGATGTGCATGACCAGCTCTGGGGCGCGATTTCGGCGGTGTTCGGCTCATGGCAGGCGGACCGCGCCAAGGTTTATCGCCGGTTGAACGACATCCCCGGCGACTGGGGCACGGCCGTGAACGTGCAGGCGATGGTGTTCGGCAACATGGGCGATACCTCTGCAACGGGTGTGGCCTTCACCCGCGATCCCGCGACCGGCGAGAACGTCTATTACGGCGAATTCCTCATCAACGCGCAGGGCGAGGACGTGGTGGCGGGCATCCGCACGCCGCAATATCTCACCAAGGCCGCGCGCGAGCGGGCAGGGGCCAAGCCGTTGAGCATGGAAGAGGCTATGCCCGAAACCTATGCCGAGCTGGCCCGCGTGTTCCAGATCCTCGAGACGCATTATCGCGACATGCAGGATATTGAGTTTACGGTGCAGCAGGGCAAGCTGTGGATGCTCCAGACCCGGTCGGGTAAGCGCACGGCGAAGGCCGCGCTCAAGATCGCGGTCGATATGGCCAGCGAGTGGCTGATTACCGAGCAGGAGGCGGTCGCCCGCGTAGACCCGTCCGCGCTCGATCAACTTTTGCACCCGACGCTCGATCCCAAGGCGCCGCGCGATGTGCTGACCAAGGGGCTGCCTGCCTCTCCGGGCGCGGCTTCGGGCCAGATCGTGTTCGACGCGGATACCGCAGAGCGATTCGCCGAAATGGGCGAGGCGGTAATCCTCGTGCGGATCGAGACTTCGCCGGAGGACATCCACGGCATGCATGCGGCGAAGGGCATCCTCACCGCGCGCGGAGGCATGACCAGCCACGCCGCCGTGGTGGCGCGCGGCATGGGCCGCCCATGCGTTTCCGGTGCGGGCAACCTCGCGATCGACGCCAAGGCGAAAACCCTTCGCGTTGCGGGGCGAGATCTTAAAGAGGGCGACATCATCACCATCGATGGCGCGACCGGCGAGGTAATGGCCGGCGAAGTGCCGACCGTGCAGCCCGAGCTTGCCGGCGATTTCGGCACACTGATGGTCTGGGCAGACAAGGTGCGCCGCCTCAAGGTGCGCACCAACGCGGAGACACCGCTGGATTGCCGCACCGCGCGGGATTTCGGCGCGGAGGGCATTGGCCTGTGCCGCACCGAGCATATGTTCTTCGATGCCGCGCGGATCACCGCCGTGCGCCAGATGATCCTCGCCGAGAACGAGGCCGGGCGGCGCGAAGCGCTGGCCAAGCTGCTGCCCGAACAGCGCAGCGACTTCACCGAGATTTTCGAGGTCATGGCTGGCCTGCCGGTCACCATCCGTCTGCTCGACCCGCCACTGCACGAGTTTTTGCCGCATGAGGAAGCCGAGTTCGAGGAAGTGGCGAAGGCGACCGGCATCGGCATTGTCGCCTTGAAGCAACGCGCGAGCGAGCTGCACGAGTTCAATCCGATGCTCGGTCATCGTGGGTGCCGCCTGGGCGTCACTTATCCCGAGATCTATGAGATGCAGGCGCGCGCGATTTTTGAGGCGGCGCTGGATGTGGCGCACAAGAGCGGCGCCGCGCCAATCCCCGAAGTGATGATCCCGCTGGTCGCCACCCGGCGCGAGCTGGAGCTGATGAAGGACGTGGTAGACAGGATCGCGCAGGCCGTATTCGCGGAGCGTGGGCAGAGCATCGATTATCTTGTCGGCACGATGATCGAACTGCCGCGTGCGGCGCTGAAGGCCGGAGAAATCGCGGAAGTGGGCGAATTCTTTTCCTTCGGCACCAACGACCTGACGCAGACCACCATCGGCATCAGCCGCGACGACGCCGGGCGGTTCCTGACGCAATATGTCGACAAGGGCATCTTCGCGCGCGATCCGTTCGTGAGCCTCGATATCGAGGGCGTAGGCGAGCTGATCCAGATCGCAGCGGAGCGGGGCAGGGCGAGCCGCCCCGGCCTTAAACTGGGCATCTGCGGCGAGCATGGCGGCGACCCGGCCTCGATCGCGTTCTGCGAGCAGATCGGCCTCGATTATGTCTCCGCCTCGCCCTATCGCGTGCCGATCGCGCGGCTGGCTGCCGCACAGGCGGCCTTGAAGGCCTGATCGAGACGCGTCGCTGCGCTGACGTCAGGAATATGACACTGGCCTACTCGCCCTCCCATCCACCCGACAGGGTATATTCGTGGAGATGGGCAGGGGGAGCGGGCTGGCGCCGAACCACATGTGATACCGCAAAGTAATCCGCAAAAAGGGGGTTGCCATAACCGGCTACCCCCTCTATCTGCGGCTCCTCCAAGGGGCATTTGCCCCGGCCAGATAGGCCAAACGCGCCCGTAGCTCAGCTGGATAGAGCATCAGACTACGAATCTGAGGGTCGGACGTTCGAATCGTTCCGGGCGCACCATTTCTCTATTTCCCTCAAATGCCGGGCGACCGCATCCGCGGGCCTGGCTTTCCTCGCATAAGCTCAGACGGCCATTCGGCCTTGCGACCCCTGCCGGGTTCGATGGCGCTGCTGTTGGGCGCACCATTTCGGTGTGACGCAGCTTCTTCACCGCTTAACACGAGATCGTGCGAGCAGCGGATAGGGATTGACCGGCGTTCCCTCATACCAGCGCTCACCCGGCGCCATCCTGTTGATGGCGAAATGGAGATGCGGCGTTGTCGGATCGGCATTGCCGGTCGCGCCAACCGTTGCGATATATGTCCCGGCGTTGACCGTCATGCCTTCGCGCAGTCCGGGCCTGTAAACATCCAGATGCGCATAATAATAGACCCGTTTGCCATCGACCGAGCGCTGATAGATTGTCTTGCCGCCTCGTTCGCTGATAAATATTTTCTCGATCCGCCCGCGTGCAGCAGTAATCACCGGCGTGCCGAGCGGCGCCAGGATGTCGATCGCATCATGGGGGCGAAGGCCGCTTTCCCGCGCCTGGGTATAGGTATCGACCAGCGCGCCCGCCCTCACTCCCGCTATCGGTATCACCAGATCATGTTGCATCGCGTGGCGGCGTATGGCGTCAGGCTGCTCTGCCGGTTCCCACCGAAAATGCACAGTGCGCATCAGGAGCAGCCCGAGCGTGATGAACGCCAGAGCGATTAAACCACGAAGCACGGCTCACTCCTGAAAGACGACAGGAGTGCCTCCACCAACCATCTGGGCAACACGCGCGGCGTCCCAGTTGGTCAATCGGACGCAGCCATGGCTTTCGGCCCGGCCAATCGACTCCGGCTCGCTTGTGCCATGAATACCATAATGCGGTTTTGACAGATCGATCCACACTACCCCCACCGGGCCGTTGGGACCGGGCGGCAGCACCGCCTTCTCATCGTCCTGATCAGCATCCCAGAACAAGTCTGGATTATAGCGGAATTCGGGATTGTGGGAAATTCCCAGCACCTTCCAGGTGCCGATCGGCAAGGGATCATGCGTGCTGCCGATGGTCGCGGGAAACTGGGCAATCAGCTTGTCGTCAGCGCCAAGCACTTTCAGCAGGCCTTCCGACTTGTCGACAATGATCCTCTCGCCCGTGGGCTGAGAAGTTTGCACACCCAGCCGGGCCAGTGTCGTGCTCCACCCGCGATCATCCTTCTGCTCCGTAACCGGTTTGGTATCGGGAATCGCGGGAACGCGGATGATCCGGCCCGGACCGATCCTGGTAGTGGGACTATTGAGCGCAACGAGGGTGTCATGATCCGTGTGAAACCGCTCGGCCAGCGCCTCCATCATGCCGCGATAGGCAAGCGAGGGCAGTTTGGCCTGCGCCTCGATATCATCGGGAAAACGGGCTATGAACGGTCCCTTGGCGAAATCCTCGGGAATCATAACTGAAGCCACCGCAGGCACCGATCGCCAGCGCTCGAGCAGCTTGCGGGTCGCGTCATCCATCGCGCCTGTCTCCTTGATGCCATAGGCTTGCTGAAACCCCTTGAGGGCCGCTTTGAACGATGGCCCCTCCTTGCCGTCAATGACACCCGACGAGAAGCCGAGGCGGTCCAGCAGCACCTGGGCACGCAGCACAGGCAGGCTGGCAGGCGGCGACGGATCGCCCGCCGCTGTCTGAAACGACAGGCCGGGCAGGGCCGTCGTGGAATTGGCGTCCCGCTTATTTGACGATGCTGCCGATGCGTTTTGATCGGCGTTTTCGTCCTCGAAGGTCACATGGCAGGCGCTCAGCGCCAGCGCGGCGGGGAGTAACAGGCTCAGTCTCATTATGCGGCGTTCCTTTCGTATCTGAGAGGAACGCTTGACGGTGCGTAAGGAGCCAATGTGTTGATGGTTCGATACCCCATCTGCGGCCACGGGCGTTTCAGTGGAATACAGAAATGGTGCGCCTGCGCGGAGCGAAGCCTACCCAACCAGCGCGAGGCGGTAGGGTTAGAGTGGCGGCTACTGACGAGCGCGCAACTAAAATGGTGCGGATGGTCGGACTCGAACCGACATGTATTGCTACGGCGGATTTTGAATCCGCTGCGTCTACCATTTCGCCACATCCGCGCTGGGGGGTCGCTATAGGCGGCAATGACGATGATGCCAAGTGCCGAGTTGGCCATGCGGTTATGGCGCGCGGGGCGGGTTTTGGATCACCGGACATACGTTCGCCATCTCTGACGTTGAGAAAGGAAATACGGTCGGCGCGTCCCGACCATTTCACTTGAGAAATGGGCCACCGCACAGACCCATTTCACTTGAGAAATAGGCCACATGAAACGCGAGGGCGCGCGGGGCGGCCTGTTGGATCACCGGGCATATGTGCGCCGTCTCTGGCATCGAGAAAGGACTCGCCACGGGCATCCGGGATTTCGAGGGCACTTATGGTTTGGCGCATTCGAGGGATGCGCCTGTGCTTGGTTGGCGGGCCAGGGGTCCTGCTCTTCCCGTATTAAGCGCTGGTGCGCTTGCCGTTTCGGCAAGTACGGGGCTCAATGGCAATTATGGTTGGCCGGATCGCGCCTGAAACGAGCGGGTAACGAACGAGCGGTGCCTAAGCGCCCCTCCTTCGGACCCGGTCCTCCCCCACGCGGCCCGACGCCCCTACAGGACATCTCATGGCATCGCCGGTTGGTCACCTTGGGACACGGATATATCCGATTTTCTCCGGAAGTCTCCGCGCCGACCGTCACATGGGCGGGATAAGCACGGAAAGAGGCAATCCCCTCGCCCCTCGTCCGCGCAACCGCCCAAGGTCCATCCGCGCAAACCCCTTGGCCTTCGAGGAAGAGCGAACGCGAGCGATGTAGCAAAGGGGAGGCGCTGTAGGACAGAGGTTTTTTAGGGGGGCGAGGTGAGCAGTATTCCCCGCAGGAATATCGCGCCACGGGACGAGTTTGCTCAGCTATAACGGATAGGATGAGGTGCGAAGCTCCGCTATTCCACCCAATCCAGCCCGATGTCGCGATAGACCCCGCGGTCCTCGTCCCAGTTCTGCTTGACCTTGACGTGCAGATAGAGGTGCACCGGGCAGCCCATGAGTGCGCTCACTTCCGCGCGTGAGCGGGAGCCGATTTCCTTCAGTCGTTGCCCGCCCTTGCCCAGCACGATGGCGCGTTGGCTCGATTTGGCGACGAGGATCTGCTGGTGGATCTCGATGCTGCCGTCCGGGCGTTCGGTATATTTCTCCGTCTCCACCGCCGCCTCATAGGGCAGCTCGGCGTGGAGCTGATGATAAATTTGCTCACGCGTGATTTCGGCGGAGAGCATCCGGTCGGTTGCGTTCGACACCTGATCGGCCGGGAAATGCCACGGCCCCTCCGGCATCGCACGGGCGAGCGCGGTTTTCATGGCTGCGAGGCCGTCTCCGGTCGCGGCGCTGATGAAAAAAGTATCGCGGAAGGGGATGCGCTCATTGAGGCGCTGCGCGTGGATGAGCAGCTTGCCCTTGTCGGCGATGTCGACCTTGTTGAGGATGAGGACTTTCGGTTCGCGCCGTCCCTCCAGCCCCGCGAGCATCGCCTCGACCTTTTCGCCAAGCCCCGCCTTGCTGTCGACCACCAGCGCGATGAGATCCGCATCCTGCACGCCACCCCACGCCGCCTGCACCATGGCGCGATCGAGCCGGCGTTTGGGCGCGAAGATGCCGGGTGTGTCGACCAGCACGATCTGCGTTCCACCCTCCAGCGCAACGCCGAGCACGCGGGTGCGCGTGGTCTGCGCCTTGGGGCTGGTGATGGCGATCTTCTGGCCGACCAGCGCGTTCACCAGCGTCGATTTGCCTGCATTGGGCGCGCCCAGTACGGCAACGACGCCGCAATGCTGGGGGACGGGGGCGACGGCATGTTCAGAGGGCATTCAATTGTTCCAGTAATTTGCGGGCGGCCTCGGTTTCCGCCTCTTGCTTGGAGGAGCCGGTGGCCTGCGCCTCGCCGACATTGCGGATCGAGACGACCACAGTGAAATGCGGCGCATGTGCCGGGCCGGAGCGCTCCGCCAGCACATATTCGGGAGTCTTGCGCTTGTGAGCGGCAGCCCATTCCTGCAACTCCGACTTGGGATGCTTGGGCGCGTGGTTGCTGCCGGTTGCCCGGCTATTCCATATGCAGCGAATAAAGCCGCCGGCTTTCTCGATCCCCGCATCGATATAGAGCGCGCCGAGCAGCGACTCCAGCATGTCGCACAGAACATTGGCGCTGTCTCGCGCGCCATCGTCCCGTGCTTGCTTGCCGAGGATCATATATTCCTGCAAGCCTATTTCCCGCGCGATTTCCGCGCATATCTCACGCGAAACGAGCTGGTTCAGGCGGGCGGAAAGTTTGCCTTCCGGCTCGTCGGGGTAGAGCTGATAGAGCCACGCGCCGATGACCAGACCGAGCACGCGATCCCCCAGAAATTCCAACCGCTCATAATGATCGGGCGATGCGCTTCCATGGGTGAGCGCCTGCAGGAACAGTATCCGGTTGTCAGGAGCCCATCCCGTCAGTCGCTGTATCCATTCGAGGCGAGCGGGATCGTTCAAAGGCGCATCCGCTCAGAAGCCATGACCGATCCGATCCCACCGGCCGGCCGTTATCCAGGTCCAGGGCAGGAGCCAGTTTGCGCTGCCATCGGTTGAAAACACGCTGACGAGGGCGCGGCCCACCAGGTTTTGCTCCGGCACCAGGCCAATGGCGCCGCCATCCTGCGCAGGGAAGCGGCTGTCCGCGCTGCGGTCGCGGTTGTCGCCCATCAGGAACAAATGGCCTTCGGGCACGGTGATGGCGGCCCGGTTGTCGCCCGCGCCGTCTGCATCGACATCGAGCACGTCATAGCTTTTGCCGTTGGTGAGCGTCTCGCGGAAGCGGGGATAGGCGCAGAAGCGCTCCGTGCCCTTGCTGATCTCGAACTGAGGGCGATAGCACGGGGAAATCCCGCCCTCCGCGTTGGTGGCGTCGATCATGTTTTGTGTGACCGGGATGACGAGATCGGCGATCCGCTTTTTGGGGATCGGCTTGCCGTTGAGGATGACGATGCCGTCCTTCATCTCGATCACGTCGCCGGGCAGGCCGATGACGCGCTTGATGTAATCGAGATTCTGGCTGGGTGGTGCCTTGAACACCACGACATCTCCGCGCTCCGGCGTTTTCGCCATGATGCGGTCCGGTATCAGCGGGATGCTGAACGGCAGCGAATAGCGCGAATAGCCGTAGGGCCATTTGCCGACCAGCAGATAATCGCCGATCAGCAGGCGCGGCTGCATCGATTCGGACGGAATATTGAATGGCGCGACGATGAAGCTGCGCAGCACAAAGACAAAAAGCCCCAGCTTCACAAGAAAATAGAGAAAGTCCCGGGTTTCGGACCTTGCGGTGCCGGAGGAGGAGGCTGTTTCGTCTTTTTCGGTCATGGCGCGGCTTTGCTTTGCTGCGCTGGCGAGGTCAAGCAAATGCGTGTATCTGCGGCCTGATTCGTGCAGGAGGCGTTTATCCGCTTTCGCTTCACAGGAGATTTGAGCATGACCCAGCAGCTTCTGGCCACACTCGCCGCGCTGCCCCGGCCCGATCTGCGCACTATTTTCGAGGCGGATAAGGGCCGGTTGGAACGCATGACGCAGACCGTCGGCCCATTGCGGTTCGATTGGTCAAAGACGCATCTCACGGAGCCGATGCTGGCCGCGTTTTCCGCGCTGGCGAGCGCCCAAGATTTCGCCCAAAAGCGCGAACAGCTCTTTTCCGGGACGAAGATCAACTCCACCGAGGGACGCGCGGCGGAGCATAGCGCGGAGCGGGGCGAAGGAGCGCCAGACAGTGTTGCCGCCGCCAAGGCGTTGCACAATCGCATGCGCGCGCTGATCGACGCGATCGAGGCGGAAGCCTTTGGCCCGGTGCGCCATATTCTGCATGTCGGCATCGGCGGATCGGCGCTCGGGCCGGATCTGCTGATGGATGCGCTAGGGCGCGACGCAGGGCGTTATGATGTTGCCATCGTGTCCAATGTCGATGGCTGCGCGCTTGAGGAAGCAGTCAAGGATTTCGACCCGAATCTGACGCTGCTCGCTATCGCTTCCAAGACCTTCACCACCACCGAAACGATGCTCAATGCGGCCAGTACGCTGGAATGGATGCGCGAGGGCGGGGTTGAGGACCCCTATGGCAAAGTGATCGCGCTGACCGCCTCGCCGGACAAGGCAATTGAATGGGGCGTCGATGAGACGCGGATACTGCCATTTAACGAGTCGGTGGGGGGGCGTTATTCCCTGTGGTCATCAATCGGCTTTCCCGCCGCCATCGGGCTGGGATGGGACGGGTTCGAGAGCTTGCTTGAAGGCGCGGCGGAGATGGACCGCCATTTCCGCCTGTCCGCGCCAGAGGATAACGCCCCGTTGCTCGCCGCTTTTATCGATCAATATTATGCGCGGGTGATGGGCTGCCAGACTCGCGGCGTGTTCGCTTACGACGAGCGGCTGCGGCTACTGCCCTCCTATCTCCAGCAGCTTGAGATGGAGAGCAACGGCAAGAGCGTGAAGGTGGACGGATCACCGGTCGATGGCCCGACTGCGGCGGTGACATGGGGCGGGGTGGGGACCGATGCGCAGCACGCTGTGTTTCAGCTTCTGCATCAGGGCACGCACATGATCCCGGTCGAGTTTCTGGCGTCGATCGAGCCGGGGCACGCGTTTGACATGGCGCACCACCGGGTGCTGCTCACCAACTGCTTTGCGCAGGGTGCGGCGCTGATGCGCGGACGTGACAATGCAGCCGATCCGGCCCGCGCCTATCCCGGTGGCCGGCCCTCCACCACTATCCTGCTCGATGATGTGACGCCACATGCCTTGGGCGCGCTGATCGCGTTTTACGAGCATCGCACCTTCGCCAACGCGGTGCTGATGGGTATCAACCCGTTCGACCAGTTCGGCGTCGAGCTGGGCAAGGAGATCGCCAAATCCATCGAGACGGAGGGAACTTCCGGTTTCGATCCCTCCACCACCGCGCTCATTGAGCTGGCGATGGGCGGTGCCGCATGAGCGCGTATGATTTTGACCTGTTCGTGATCGGCGCAGGTTCGGGCGGAGTGCGCGCGGCGCGCATCGCCGCCAGCCATGGGGCGCGGGTGGCGGTGGCCGAGGAATATCGCGTGGGCGGCACCTGCGTCATTCGCGGCTGCGTGCCCAAGAAGATGCTGGTCTATGGCTCGCACTTCGCCGAAGATCTCGAGGACGCTGCCCGCTTCGGCTGGACTATAGAGAACGCGCGCTTCAACTGGGC
>JAGNYO010000047.1 GCA_017984895.1 Sphingobium sp.
GCCAACAAGCTTGGCCAACGTCGGATCCAGCCCGCTTACATCATCGCATGGTCATGTTGGCGACGCGCCCATCAAGCCGCCGCCAGACGGGCTCATGTCAAAATAAAATCGTAACTGTAATGCTAGGAGGATGTAACCTAAATTTGACCCGTTGAGGAAACCCAGCCTAGAGATAGTGGTTCATCCCTGCGTGGGTAATTCTGCCTGCGCCAGTGTCCTTACCTATGAAGGCTTGAACCCGCCCAATGCACAGCACCGCCGAGAAGCTCACATTCTTCCGCCAGTTTCTGCGCCATCCCAAGATGATCGGTTCCGTCCTCCCGACATCAGCCACGGTCATCAATGCGCTGTTGTCCCGCGTGGATTGGCAACGGACGCGCCTGTTTGTGGAATATGGGCCGGGGATGGGCACTTTCACTCGCACGATATTGCGCCATTTGGCCCCGGATGCCCGGCTGGTGGTGATTGATACCAATCCCGAGTTCGTCGCGCATTTGCAGGCTTCGATACAGGATCCACGCCTCCGCGTGGTGGAGGGGTCCGCCGCCGATGTGGAGGAGATTATCGATGTGCGCCACAGCGGGCAGCGGGCCGATTATGTGCTTTCCGGCCTACCTTTGTCCACCTTGCCCTCGGGCATTGCCGAGCTGATCGTGGAAGGCACGGCGCGCGCGCTGCGTCCGGGCGGATCGTTCCTGATCTATCAATATTCGGGCTGGTATGTTCGTCTACTCGAAGCCTGGTTCGGGCACATCGAGAGCGAGAGAGTCTGGCGGAATTTCCCTCCCTGCGTCATTACCCAGGCGCGCACGGATGCCGGGCTACCCTCAACCGGGGAAGTTGAGGCGGCGTGTGATCTTGTAGTCAAGCACCCCAACAAGAAGGTAGCTTAGCCAGCCTTTCAGCAGCCGGAACGGGGTGCTCCGGGCGCGGTGCACTTCGCGGGTGATATGCTCGCTTTGCTCAGCTTTGCGGTCGATCAATTGGCGCATCTGGCATGCAAACTCCGCATCCTCGATTCGCAGCATCAGCTCAAGATTGAGAAACAGGCTGCGCATGTCGAAATTGGCGGAACCGATATACACAGCCTCGTCGACCACCATCAGCTTCATATGCAGCCGACATGGCTGATATTCGTATATCGCCGCGCCGGCGCGGATCAGTGGCGCATAGAGTAGACGGCTGGCGGCGATCGTGGTGCTATTGTCGGATTTGGAGGCGAGAATGAGCCGGACGGTGCCGCGCCGCGCCACCCGCTTCAGCCGCGCGAGCATGCTGTTACCCGGCGAGAAATAGGCCGCAGCCATATCCACCCGGCTCGCCCGCTCCAGATCAAGGCGCATGGTGCGCGCCCAGGGGCTAAGCCCCTTGGCTGGCCCGCCGATCAGCCAGCGATATCGCCCTTGGCCGTCATGCCACGCCCTCACCATCGCCCGCAGGTGGCGGAAACTCTGGCGTGAGCTGGATACCCAGCGCCACAGCAGCCCATACCAGCGCGCCAGCGTCATTACCTCTGGCCCCTCGATCAGCAGACCCATATCGGTCCAGCATTCTCCTTCGGGATTTCCGAAATAGCGGTCCGAAACATTGAATCCGCCGATCACGGCGCGTGCATCGTCCGCTATGGCCATTTTCTGGTGGTTGCGGATGAGGAAGCGGGTGGACCAGCTTGCCCCAAACCAGCCGACTTTGCCGCCCGCGCGCTCCAGCCCGCTGTAGAATGCCCTATCGACCGTGTTGCAGCCAAATGCATCGACCATCAGTGTCACGCTCACGCCGCGCCGCGCCGCGCGAATAAGCCGCGCCAGCACTAGCCGACCGCACTTGTCGTGCGCGAATATATAATAATAAAGTTTGAGGCTGTCCTGCGCTCCGTCGATCAGGCCGAGCAGCATATCGAGCATATCCGGCCCACTGGTGCGCACATGCAGGCTATTACCGCCCGCCTCAAGATCGAAGCGCAGCGGGACTGTGCGACTGAGGGTGGGAGCATCCTCCTTCATCGCCCTATCATGCAATACCATTTGGGTCTGGGCCAGAGGCTTCATCCCGCACCAATGCGCAGAGCGGGCTAAGGGTTCCCAAGCGATGGGCAGACAGAAATATTGACTCACGCCTAAGTGGTTGCTACGGCGCGCGTTCGTTTTTCCAATTGTTGCAGGAGGCCCGATGGCCCGCGTTACCGTCGAGGATTGCGTCGACAAGGTCCCCAATCGTTTTGACCTTGTGCTGCTGGCCGCCCAGCGCGCCCGCGAAATATCGGGCGGCGCCGAACTGACCGTGGACCGGGACCGGGACAAGAACCCGGTCGTCGCTCTGCGCGAAATCGCGGACGAGACGGTTCTGCCT
Organism: Sphingobium sp.; assembly: GCA_017984895.1. Lineage (GTDB taxonomy): Bacteria > Pseudomonadota > Alphaproteobacteria > Sphingomonadales > Sphingomonadaceae > Sphingobium. Next base: position 2,350 of record JAGNYO010000047.1, read on the forward strand.
GAAGATCTGCACGAAGCGCTGGTTGGAGATTTGCAGAAGGTGCGCATCGACGATGACGATATGCCGGACGAGATCGGCAACATCGCCCAATCGGCCGAGGCCCTGCGCCTCACCGCTGCCGCGCCGCCGCGCAACCAGAATCTCGGCGGCGATTACGACTGAGCTTTCCGCTCTCGGTCGTTGAACAGAATAACAGGAGGGGAAAAGGCCCGGACACTCGTAGAAGTGCCGGGCCTTTTTGATGGAACCTATGCAGGCGCCGGGCGCTTTAATCCTGAAACTTTCAGGAGATGATCATGGGAAAAGGCTGTCTGCTATGGTTGATTGGGGTACCAATCCCGGTCATTATTTTGTTATACCTGTTCTTCTTCCGGTAAACCGCACGCGCACCTTCAGTCCGCAAACGGATCGGTGACGAGGATCGTGTCATCGCGCTGCGGCGAGGTGGAAACGAGCGCGACCGGACATTCGATCAGCTCCTCCACACGGCGGATATATTTGATTGCCTGTGCGGGCAGTTCGGCCCAGCTGCGCGCTCCGGCGGTGGTTTCCTGCCAGCCGGGCATACTCTCGTAGATCGGTTCGACCCGCGCCTGATCCTGCGGATGCGGCGGCAGATAGTCGAAACGCTTGCCATCCAGCATATAGCCGGTGCAGATTTTGATCTCCTCGAACCCGTCGAGGATATCGAGCTTGGTGAGGGCAATGCCGGTGATGCCCGAAACAGCCGCCGATTGCCGCACCAGCACTGCGTCGAACCAGCCGCAGCGGCGTTGACGCCCGGTGTTAGTTCCAAATTCATGCCCGCGGGTGCCAAGTGTTTGGCCGATCTCGTTGTCCTGCTCGGTCGGGAAAGGGCCTGAGCCGACGCGGGTGGTGTAGGCCTTGACAATGCCGAGCACAAAGCCCGCGCCCTTTGGCCCCAGCCCTGTGCCGCTGCTCGCCGTGCCCGCTACGGTATTGGAACTGGTGACGAACGGGTAGGTGCCATGATCGACATCAAGCAGCACACCCTGCGCGCCCTCGAACAAGATGCGGTCGCCCCGCTTGCGCGCTTCGTTGAGGGTGAGCCATACCGGCTTGGCATAGGGCAGCACGAACGGCGCGATCTCGCGCAGTTCCGCCAGCAGGGCGGCGCGGTCAACCGGCGGCTGGCCGAACCCGGCGCGTAGTGCGTCATGATGGGCGCAGAGCCGCTCGATCTGTGGCTCCAATTCGTCTAGATGGGCAAGGTCGCAAATGCGGATGGCGCGGCGGCCGACCTTGTCCTCATAAGCGGGGCCGATACCACGCCGGGTGGTGCCGATCTTGCCCGCGCCAGACGCATCCTCGCGCATGCCATCGAGATCGCGGTGGATGGGGAGAATCAGCGGTGCCGTTTCCGCAACGTGCAACACTTGCGGAGTGATGGTGACGCCTTGCGCGGCGATCTTCGTCACTTCGTCCCGGAAATGCCAGGGATCGAACACTACGCCATTGCCGATGACCGAGAGGGTGCCGCGCACTACGCCGGAGGGCAGCAGGGCGAGCTTGTATGTCTTGTCGCCAATGACGAGCGTGTGCCCGGCATTGTGCCCGCCCTGAAAGCGCACGACGCAGCTCGCCCGTTCGGCCAGCCAGTCGACAATCTTGCCCTTGCCTTCATCGCCCCACTGGGCGCCGATCACGGTTACGTTTGCCATTGGATATGCGTCTCCACCCTGCCGGGAAGCGCCCAGCGCGCCCTTCGACAGGACTCGGCGCGCGGGCGGGAGCGGTGCAGGCGCCACGCGCCTTGTGCGGGCGGCGGATTAGCCGTGCTACGGCCGCGCGTCAAGGCGCGATCCGTCTCAGCAAATCTCAGCAAAGAAATCCTGAGTCGTTTATTATAGAATTTCTGAGAAGAAATTCTACTTTCAGTTATAGAATTTCCGAGAAGAAATTCTTCATGGCCTGCCAGCTTCGTCGGTTGGTGTCCGGCTGAAAGCCAAAGGTCTTGCCTGGATCAAGCGGAGTGTTGTCTGACGTAAAGGCGTGGCCGGTATTGCCATAGGCGATGAGCTGCCAGTCCACATTGGCCGCGGTCAGCTCCTTCGCCAGCGCCACGGTCGCGTCCGGCGGGCACAGCGGATCGTTCCAGCCATGGCAGACGAGCAGCTTGGCCGTCATTTTTGCGTTGGGGAAGGGCGGCGCATCGTAAACACCGTGAAACACTACGCCGCCCTTGATGTCAGCACCCGCGCGGGCGAGGTCGAGCACGCATTTGCCGCCGAGGCAAAAGCCGATCGCGCCAAGGCGGTGCTGGTCCACGCCAGCTATGCCTTTCAGCTCCGTCAATGCGCCCAGCAGACGATCACGCATTACCGCGCGGTCAGTTACCAGCTCGTGCATCAGCGCCGTCGATGATTCCATATCGGTGCCGCGCTTGCCCTGGCCATAAAAATCGACGACGAGCACTTTGTAGCCCATCTGCGCCAGCACATGGGCCTTGTCATGGTCCCACTGCTTGATGCCCATGAAATTGGGGAATAGCAGCAAGCCCGGCTGGCTGTCTGCCGCGTCGTCATAGATTGCCACAGACTCGAACGGGCCGCCGTGGCCACCGTGCAGGTGAATTTTCTGTTGGATCGCCATGGCCGAATCTCCTTGAGTAACTGCTGCTTGTGGCGCGCGATTTTCCACGATGCGCGGCGCGGGGCAAGTTGCATGATGCGATTTTCCCGTTATGGAAGCGCCCATCGCGACCAACAGACTGGAAAGCTGCCTCATGCCGACCCTCGTACTTATCCGCCATGGCCAGTCCGCCTGGAATCTCGAAAACCGCTTTACCGGCTGGTGGGATGTGGACGTGACCGAAAAAGGTGCCGAAGAAGCGCGCGCGGCGGGCCGCTTGATGCGCGACAAGGGGCTGGATTTCGATTGCTGCTTCACCAGCGTCCAAACCCGCGCGATCAAAACACTGAACCTCGCGCTGGAGGAGATGGGGCGGCTGTGGCTCCCGGTCGAGAAGGACTGGCACCTCAATGAGCGGCATTATGGTGGCCTTACGGGCCTCAACAAGGCGGAGACAGCGGCGAAGCATGGCGACGAGCAGGTCCATATCTGGCGCCGCAGCTTTGACATCCCGCCGCCGCCGCTCGACGCCGGTAGCGAATTCGACCTGAGCCAGGACCGCCGCTATGCGGGCATCGCCATTCCCGCGACCGAGAGCCTCAAGGACACCATCGCTCGCGTGCTGCCCTATTGGGAAGGTCGGATCGCGCCGGAGTTGAAAAGCGGCAAGCGTGTGGTGATCTCGGCGCATGGCAATTCGTTGCGCGCCCTGGTGAAGCACCTTTCCAACATCCCGGATGACGAGATTACCGGACTTGAAATCCCGACCGGTCAGCCGATCGTCTATCAGCTCGACGATGCGCTCAACGCTACCGACCGTTATTACCTCAACGAGCGGTAATTGCTGCTGAAAGGGTGGTGTTTTGCGCACCACCGGCAAGGTTTTTCTTCCCCTTTCGCATGTGTGTCCCTATACACCCGGCATGAGTGACGAACCCCAGATTTCCGCCCCGAATTCCAACGAATATGGTGCAGACAGCATCAAGGTTCTGAAAGGGCTGGACGCCGTTCGCAAGCGTCCCGGCATGTATATCGGTGACACGGACGATGGCTCGGGCCTGCACCATATGGTGTTCGAGGTTTCGGACAACGCGATCGACGAGGCGCTGGCGGGGCATTGCGACAAGATCGTCATCACCCTCAACCCGGATGGCTCCGTTTCCGTCGAGGATAATGGCCGCGGTATCCCGACTGACATCCATAAGGAGGAAGGGGTGTCTGCCGCCGAGGTCATCATGACCCAGCTTCACGCGGGCGGCAAGTTCGAGAACACGTCGGACGACAATGCCTACAAGGTTTCCGGCGGCCTGCACGGTGTCGGCGTTTCGGTGGTGAACGCGCTTTCCGAGTTTCTCGATCTCACTGTCTGGCGCGATGGCAAGGAGCATTATATGCGCTTCGCCTATGGCGATGCGGTCGCGCCGCTGAAGGTGGTGGGCGATGCACCTGCCGGCAAGAAGGGCACGCGAGTCACCTTTCTGCCCAGCCCGGCTACTTTCAAGATTGTCGAGTTCGATTTCGACAAGCTGGAGCATCGCTTCCGCGAGCTGGCCTTCCTTAACAGCGGCGTGCGGCTGTTCCTTGTCGATGCGCGGCACGAGGAGAAGAAGGAGATCGAGCTGTTCTATGAAGGCGGTATCGGCGCGTTCGTGAGCTGGCTTGACCGCACCAAGACCCCGCTCATGCCCATGCCCATCGCGATTACCGGCCAGCGCGACAATATCGGCATTGAAGTCGCGCTGGAATGGAACGACAGCTATTACGAAAATGTGCTGTGTTTCACCAACAACATTCCCCAGCGGGATGGCGGCACCCACCTGGCCGCCTTTCGCGCGGCATTAACGCGCACACTCAACAATTATGCCGACAAATCCGGCCAGCTCAAGAAAGAGAAGGTCAGCCTGACCGGCGAGGACATGCGCGAGGGGTTGACGGCGATCGTCTCCGTGAAGCTGCCCGATCCGAAATTTTCCAGCCAGACCAAGGACAAGCTGGTTTCCTCCGAAGTGCGCCAGCCTCTGGAAAGCCTGATGGCGGACAAGATGGCGGAATGGCTGGAGGAACATCCAGGCCATGCACGCTCGATCGTGCAGAAGGTGATCGATGCCGCTGCCGCGCGGGAGGCTGCCAAGCGCGCGCGGGAAATGTCGCGCAAGGGTGCGATGTCCGCAGGGGGCGGCCTACCCGGCAAGCTGCATGACTGTGCGGAAAAAGACCCGGCCAAGTCCGAACTGTTTCTTGTCGAGGGTGACTCGGCAGGCGGTTCCGCCAAGCAGGGCCGCAACAGCAAGTTTCAGGCGATCCTGCCCCTGCGTGGCAAAATATTGAACGTCGAGCGCGCGCGCTTTGACCGGATGCTGGGTTCCAAGGAAATCGCTAACCTCATCCAGGCGATGGGCACTGGCATCCGCGACGATTTCACCCTTGAAAAGCTGCGCTATCACAAGATCGTTATCATGACCGACGCCGACGTGGACGGCGCGCACATACGCACGCTGCTCCTCACCTTCTTCTACCGGCAGATGCCCCAGATCATCGAAAGCGGGCATCTCTATATTGCCCAGCCACCGCTCTATAAGGCGACACGGGGCCGCTCAGAAGTGTATCTGAAGGACGACGCTGCGCTGGATCAGTATCTGGTCGACAACGGGGTCGATACCATGGCGCTTGAAGGGGGGGATGGCGTGCGCTCGGGGCAGGATTTGCGCATCCTGATCGAACACGCGCGCCGGATGAAGGCTCTGATGCGCTATGTGCCTCGCCGATATGACTCGCGGATCATTGAGGCGTTGGCGCTGAATAGCGCGCTAGATGTCGAGCTGGACGAAGATGCGCGGGCGGAACGGCTTGCCGCGACTGTGCGCTGGGTCGACGCACATGATGCCGAAGGCGCTTGGGTTGCTCAGCCTGGCGCGGAGGGCGGCTTTCATTTTCAGCGGCATTGGCGCGGGGTGACCGACCATATGATGATCGAGGGCACATTCTTGGGCAGCGCGGAGGCGCGCAAGCTGCATAGCCTCGCGGCGGAACAGTCACAAGCCTATACTAGGCCTGCGCGTCTCGTGCCGCTCCGTTCCGCTGTGATTGCGGAAGAAGTTACTGTGACGGATGAAGGGGAAGATTTGCCTGCCGCGCCACTTGCCAAGGGTGCAACGCTCGTTTCAAGGCCCAGCGACCTGCTCGATGCGGTGCTGGCCGCAGGCCGCAAAGGCCTGTCGATACAGCGTTACAAAGGTCTTGGCGAAATGAACGCCGAGCAGCTCTGGGAAACGACGCTCGATCCGGAGGCGCGCTCCATGTTGCGGGTCGGGATCGAACAGGCAGACGTGGCGGATGAAATTTTCACCCGCCTGATGGGCGATGTGGTGGAGCCGCGACGCGAGTTCATTCAGGACAATGCTTTGAATGTCGCAAATCTCGATGTGTGATGGAGCTGGCGCGGTTTACGCGTAAATCGGCCCGCCCTCATACTGCTCCAGCACCCAGGTTTCGGCATGGGCCGCCTCGACCCATTCGACCATCCACGGATGTGCAAGCATCGCCTCGATATAGGCCTGTGTTATTTCGCTTATTGGCAGTTCATAGCCGTGGATGCGGAACACCACGGGCGCGAACATGATGTCCGCCGCGCCGAAAGTTCCGAAAAGATAGGGGCCATCAGCGCCGAAGCGGGTGCGTGCATGGCCCCATAAAGCATCGATCCGCGCTACATTCTCCGCCACAGCCGCATTCGTTGGTTGGGCCGGGAAGCGCTTGCGCACATTCATGCTGCAGGCCTTGCGTAATGGCACATAGCCGGAGTGCATTTCCGCAGCCATAGAGCGCGCCATCGCTCGTGCTGCCTTGTCTTGCGGCCAGAAGCGCGTGCCGCCGGTTATATCATTGAGGTAATCGAGGATTGCGATGCTGTCCCATACCGCAATATCGCCATCCCACAGGGTAGGCACCTTACCATCCGAAACCGCAAGATCAGGCCGGGTCTTGCGCTCCGGCCATGCTGCGTCATACATCGGTACGACCACCTCTTCATAAGGGAGGCCGGATTGCTTCACCGCAAGCCAGCCACGCAGCGACCAGCTTGAATAAGCCTTGTTGCCAATGATGATTGTCAGCATTTCGTCGCCTTCTTTAGTCCAACGCCTCGATAACGGCGCTTCTCAGTTCTGCCAGCCCCATGCCTTTTTCGGATGATGTGGCGATGATTTCGGGGTGTGCGGCGGGACGGGTGCGCGCCTCAGCGATGGTTCGCGCAGTGACTTCCGCCAGCTCCGACGCCTTGATCTTGTCCGTCTTGGTCAGCACGATGCGATAGCTTACCGCAGCGTCATCGAGCATTTTCATGATATCGCGGTCCACATCCTTGATACCGTGGCGCGCGTCGATCAACAGCAGTGTGCGCTTCAGTGCTGCACGTCCGCGTAAGTAATCGTTCACCAAGAAACGCCATTGCTTCATCACATCCTTGGGCGCCTTGGCGTAGCCATAGCCGGGCATATCGACGAGGCGGAACAGCAGGGGTTCCCCTACATCGAAGAAATTAAGCTCCTGTGTCCGTCCTGGCGTGTTGGAGGTGCGTGCCAGGGCGTTGCGGTTGGTCAGTGCATTGAGCAGCGAGGACTTGCCGACGTTGGAGCGTCCGGCAAAGGCTACCTCGTTGACCACAGGTTCGGGGAGAAATTGTAGGGACGGCGCGGAACGCAGGAAGGTAATCGGCCCGGCAAAGATGCGCCGGGCCTGTTCTTTTTGCATTGCTGCGTCGTCTGCTGCATCCGTCACTGCGCTGGTGCCTGCTTTAGCTGCGGGTGGCGGCTATAGAGCCACTTTTGTTGTGCGATCGTCAGGATATTAGAGGTGATCCAGTAGATCAGCAATCCCGCCGCGAAGGGGGCCATGATGAACATCATCATCCACGGCATCAGCGCGAAGATCTGCTTCTGCATCTCGTCCATCGGTGCGGGATTAAGCCTGAACTGCAACCACATGGTGATGCCAAGAATGATAGCGAGAATACCAATGCCCAGGAAAGCAGGCGGCGTGAAGGGCAGCAGGCCGAACAGGTTCAGCACATGCAATGGGTCTGGTGCGGAGAGATCCTTTATCCATAGCGCAAAGGGCTGGTGCCGCATCTCGATCGTGAGCTGGAGTACCTTGTAGAGCGCGAAGAAGATCGGGATTTGCAGAAATATTGGCACGCAGCCAGAGAAGGGGTTGACCTTTTCCTTCTTGTAGAGGTCCATCAACTCCTGCTGCAGCTTGGGCTTGTCGTCCTTGTGCTTCTCTTGAAGCGCCTTCATTTTGGGCTGGATCGCGCGCATCGCCGCCATCGAGGCGAACTGCTTCTGCGCGACAGGGAACATGAGCGCCCGCACCACGAAGGTGAGGCAAATGATCGCCACACCGAAATTTCCGATCTGGGTAAACAGCCAATGCAGCAGTGCGAAGATCGGTTTCTCGAACCAGTAGAACCAGCCCCAGTCGATCGAGCGGTCGAACAGCGCGATACCAGCATCCTGATACCCTTCCAACACCTTGACTTCCTTCGCGCCCACAAACAGCGCGGTAGATTGCTGTAGTGCCTTGCCGGGGCCGAGGACGACGGGCGGCAGGCTGTAGTCTGCCTGATAGCTTTGCCCGGCGCCTTTACGGAACTGGCCGTCGAAACTGGCTTTCTGATCCGGCACCAGCGCCGCCAGCCAGTAATGATCGGTAAAACCGATCCACCCGCCAGTGGAAGGCAGGCGCTCGGATATACCGTCTTCATCGAGTGTCTCGAATTCGATGTCATAGTTGGCGGCCTCGTTGAAAACGCCGATCGGGCCGGTATGAATCGTCCAGGTTGAGGGATCCTTGGAATGACCGGCCCGGCTGATGAAGCCATACGAGCGCACCGCCACCGCGCCTGCGCTGCGGTTGGTCACGCTCTGGCGCGCGGTGATCATGTAGTTGGCATCGACCGATAGCGCGATCTCAAACAGCTGGCCCACGCCGTTGTTCCACCGCAGTGTAACCGGGCTGGTGGGGGTCAGCTTTTGGCCCGATGCCTGCCAGACTGTGTTGGCATCCGGCGCTTTTACGCCCTCACCGGCCCAACCGAATCCAGCGAAATATGCGTTCTGTGTGCCCGCCGGCGAGAACAGTCGGATCGGCGGCGAATCTTTTTTCACCGTCTCCCGGTAGGTGGGTAGGGTGATGTCGTCGATTCGCGCACCTTTCAGCGCGATCGAGCCGGTAAGCTTAGGCGTTTCGATGACGACTCGGGGGCTTTGCGTCAAGACTGTGGCGCGGGACAGGGGAGTCGTAGGCATGGATGGGGCCAACGCGGGCGCGCCGGGTGCGTTTGCTCCAGACTGGGGGGTCTGCGGCGCGCTCTGCTGCTGGGTGACGGCGGGTTTGGTAGAACCGGGGAACAGCCGCTCTGCCACATAAGGCCAGCCGAAAAGGATCAGCCCGGTCAGCAGCACGGCCAGTATCAGATTGCGCTTGTCGTCCACGTAATGTTGCTCCCCGCCGCACGGCGTGTGTTTTATTCAGACCTCAAGGGACCGGATCATGGCCCGATCCACCCCAAGGGTGGCAGCGCAATAGCCGTTTCAGCGCAAGCCAGCTACCCTTGATTGCCCCATATTTCATGATTGCGCCGATGGCATAATGCGAGCAGCTCGGGTGATAGCGGCAGGTGGGCGGCATTAGGCGCGAAGGGCCCCACTGCCACAGGCGTGCAATGCCGACGAGCAGGCGCGCCATCATATTGTTTTGCGCAGCTTGCGCAGCGCTTTCTCCAGCTCGGCTTCCAGCAGCGCGAAATCGCGCTCTATTCCACCCTCGCGGCCAATCAGCACATGATCCGCGCCAGGAAATCCGCTGTCAGGAAGGAGTGCACGGGCGAGCGCGCGAAACCGGCGCTTCATGCGGTTGCGCACCACCGCATCACCGATCTTCTTCGTTACCGTGATACCCAGTCGCATGGCAGGCTCGCCGTCATGCCGTTCACGCACCAGCAGGACAAAGCCGGGCATGGGCTGGCGGCGCGCCTTGTTGCAGGCCAGAAAGTCTGCGCGTTTGCGAATCGTGACAAGCGGTTTAGCCCCCGAAGGGACGTCGGCAGGCGCTTGGCTCAGGCCGAGAGGCTCTTGCGGCCACGCGCGCGGCGGGCGCGCAGGATGTTGCGGCCGCCTACGGTCGCCATGCGGGCGCGGAAGCCGTGGCGCCGCTTGCGGACCAGGTTGCTCGGCTGAAAGGTGCGCTTCATCGCTCATTCCTCAAAAAATCGAATCACTAACGGCAAGTATCGCCAAAACGGGGTTTCCCGCTGGCCACCGCCAAACAGACGGGTGCCGATAGGGAAAGGTGGGGGAAAAGTCAACCGCGCAGGCTCATCTCCGATCCGTCACCTTGATGCCGGTGGTGAGGCGGTTGCCGACGATTTGGGGCCGGTCTGTCGTCCAGTTGGCGACGAAGGTGCTGTTGCGGCCGAAATTGCCGCCAAAGCTTGCCTGATTGTCGCGGATTTGCAGGCCGTTGCTGTCCCACTCGCGCCCCTCCGGCGCGATGGTAATGAAGGCGGAATAATTATCCTTGTCGCGCCCCTGCACCATGTTGTTGTTGGCGATGAGGCCGGATGCGCCGTTAGACAGGTCGATCATATAGTTGGTGAGGCGGCCCGCCCGGTCATCGAATACATTCCCGGTGATGGTCACGCGTGCGGCGCGGCTCTTGAGATAATGGCCACCCATGCCCGCTTCGAACCGTGTCGCGGTAACGATGAGGTGGCCATAGTGACCGACATAGATGCTATGCGCACAGTCTAAATCCCGGTCGCACCGCCCCAGTCTGCCGAAGATGCTGTGGTCTATGCGGATCGTGGATTGCGGGTCGTCATGGGTGAGGATGCCTTCCTCGCTGGTGCGGAACAGGCTGGCGGAGACGGTGAGGTTGCCGCGCTCCAGCCGGATACCCGCGCCATTGCCGTCGGCCACGCGCATGTTCTGGAAGATGATCGCCTCCACGCTGGCCGATCGCCCGCGCAGCACGAGCGCGGCCTTGCCCTCGCAAGTAACGCCATCGAACACCACGCTGCCGGGGCGTTGCGCACGATAGGTGATGGTCCCCGCCTCCTGCACCGCGCACTGCCGATAGGTGCCCGGCGCGATGATGATCGTGCCGCGCCTGTCCCCTATCGCTGCAACCGCCTCGGCAAGAGTGCGCGTGGTGCGGCCCGTTTCCATTATGGTGAACGGGTTGGGCTGACTGGCCGCGCCCGTCAGCAGCGGTATTAGGAGGAGGGACAGAAGCGTGCGCATCTTTATCAGTCCAAATTAGGCCGCAGCCAACGCTCCGCTGTAGCAAGATCGATGCCGCGACGCACCGCATATTCCTCAAGCTGGTCCCGACCGATCCGCGCCACGCCAAAATACTTGGCCTGGGGGTGGCCGAAATAGAAGCCGCTGACCGATGCCGTCGGCCACATGGCGAGGCTGTCCGTCAGGGTAATGCCGGTGTGGTGGGGCGCTTCAAGCATAGGGAAGAGAAGCTGCTTCTGGCTATGGTCTGGGCAGGCGGGATAGCCGGGCGCCGGGCGGATGCCGCGATATTCTTCCTTGATGATGGCCTCGTTGGTGAGTTGCTCACCTTCCGCATAGCCCCACAATTCAGTGCGGACATGATGATGCAGCCTCTCGGCAAAGGCTTCAGCGAGGCGATCCGCCAGCGCCTTCAGCAATATGTCGTTATAGTCATCGTGGCGGGCCTTGAAAGCGGCGAGGTGCGTCTCGATTCCGTGGCCCGCCGTCACCGCGAAGCCGCCAATCCAGTCGCCGTCGTGGCTGATGAAATCCGCGAGGCACATATTGGCGCGGCCCTCGCGCTTGGCGATCTGCTGGCGCAGGAAGGGCATGCGAATGTGCTTTTCGTCCTCGACATGGATGATGACATCGTCTCCCTCGCGGCGGCATGGCCAGAGTGCGGCGACACCTTTAGCGACGATCCATTTCTCGGCGATTATTTGGTCCAGCATCGCCTGCGCATCCGCAAACAGGCTGGAGGCGCTTTCGCCCACCACCGGATCGGTGAGGATCGCGGGATAGTTCCCCGCTAGCTCCCACGCGCGGAAAAAGGGTGTCCAGTCGATATACTGCCGGAGGTCCGCCAAATCCCAGTCCGGGAAGGCATGAAGGCCGGGCTGTTTCGGTGCATGCGGCTTCATCGTCTCGTCGATGCTGAAGGCGTTGGCGCGCGCGTCCTCAATGGAGATTAGCGCGCTTTGCCCTTTGCCTGCGCGGACCTCGCGGATATGGGCATAGTCGGCCGCAGTCTGATTGACGAAGCCGTCCTTTTGCGTGTCCGAAACGAGCGCCGTCGCCACGCCCACCGCGCGGCTGGCGTCGAGCACATGCACAACCGGCCCATCATAGGCCTGATCGATGCGCAGCGCGGTGTGGACCTTGGATGTCGTTGCCCCGCCGATCAGCAGCGGCATCGTAAAGCCTGCGCGCTGCATCTCCTCCGCCACCGTCACCATCTCGTCGAGAGAGGGCGTGATGAGGCCGGAGAGGCCGATCATGTCGGCATCATGCTCTTTCGCGGCCTCCAAAATGGTGGACCACGGCACCATCACGCCAAGATCCACCACCTCGAAGCCGTTGCACTGCATGACAACGCCGACGATGTTCTTGCCGATGTCATGCACATCGCCCTTTACGGTCGCCATGATGATGCGGCCCTTGCCCTTGGAATTTTCGTCCTTCTCGGCCTCGATATAGGGGAACAGATGAGCCACGGCCTGTTTCATTACGCGTGCGGACTTGACCACTTGCGGCAGGAACATCTTGCCGGAGCCGAACAGGTCGCCCACCACGTTCATGCCGTCCATCAGCGGGCCTTCGATCACCTCGATCGGCCGTCCGCCGCGCGCGGCGAGGGCGAGGCGCGCTTCCTCGGTGTCCGCGATTACATAGGCGTCTATCCCTTTGACTAGCGCGTGCTCTATCCGCTTTTCAACCGGCCAGCCACGCCATTCCTCGGCGGCCTTTTCAGCCACGGCATCCGTGCCGCGAAACTTCTCCGCCAGCGCGACGAGCCGCTCGCCCGCGTCCACGTCGCGGTTGAGGATAACATCCTCGCAAGCGGTGCGCAGTTCCGGATCAATCGTGTCATAGATATCGAGCTGGCCCGCGTTGACAATCGCCATGTCCAGCCCGGCGGGAATGGCGTGATAGAGGAACACGCTGTGCATGGCGCGGCGCACGGTTTCGTTGCCGCGAAAGCTGAACGAGAGGTTGGAGAGGCCGCCCGAAATGTGCACATGCGGGCAGCGGGCGCGGATTTCCTTGCACGCCTCGATGAAATCGACCGCATAGTTGTTGTGCTCTTCGATCCCGGTGGCGACCGCGAAGATATTGGGATCGAAGATGATGTCTTCGGGTGGAAAGCCGATGCCGATGAGCAGCTTGTAAGCGCGCTCGCAAATCTCAACCTTGCGTTGCCTGGTGTCCGCCTGGCCGACCTCGTCAAACGCCATGACCACCACGGCGGCGCCATAGGCCATGCATTTGCAGGCATGCTCCAGAAACTGCGCCTCGCCTTCCTTCATGCTGATAGAGTTGACGATGGGCTTGCCCGAGACGCATTTGAGGCCTGCCTCGATCACGCTCCATTTGGAGCTGTCGATCATCACGGGCACACGGCTGATGTCCGGCTCGGCGGTGATGAGCTTGAGGAATTGCTCCATCGCGGTCTGACTGTCGAGCAGGCCTTCGTCCATGTTAACATCGACGATCTGCGCGCCGTTCTCAACCTGTTGCCGCGCGACATCGACCGCGCGCGTATAGTCGCCCGCCATGATGAGCTTCTTGAACGCGGCAGAGCCGGTGACGTTGGTGCGCTCGCCGATATTGACGAAATTGGCGCCGGTCGCGGATGGGGTTTGGGTGTTCATGTTCATTCTTTCCAAAAGCCCCTCCTCTTGAGAGGAGGGGTTGGGGTGGTGGATCGAGGCGCTGACCTTGCGGGTTCCGCCCCACCCCCTGCCCCTCCCCCTCCCCTGAAGGGGAGGGGTGTTTTAAGTTACGCCGCGATGTGCATGGGTTCTAGCCCGGCGAGGCGGGTGATGACGGGGAGGGTGGGGATAGGCCGCGGGGTCGCACCCTCCAGCGCCTTCGCAATCGCGCCGATATGCGCGGGCGTGGTACCGCAGCACCCACCAACCATATTGACCAGCCCTTCCTCGATCCACACGCGGATCAGCTCCGCCGTCTGCTCCGGCAACTCGTCATATTGCCCCAGCTCGTTGGGCAGGCCCGCATTGGGGTAGGCGAGGATCAGCGTGTCCGCGATCTTGGAAAGCTCAGAGAGATAGGGCCGCAGCCTGTCAGCTCCGAAGGCGCAATTGACGCCGATGGTCAGCGGCTTCAGATGCCGCAGCGAATACCAGAACGCCGCGATGGTGTGGCCGCTGAGGTTACGGCCCGACATATCGGTGATCGTAAAGCTCATCATCAGCGGCACGGAGCGCCCGGAGGCCGCCTCGGCCTCTTTTGCTGCCATGCCAGCAGCCTTGGCGTTCAGCGTATCGAAGCAGGTTTCGACCAGCAGAAAATCGACGCCGCCCTCGATCAGCGCGGCACACTGCTCGCGATATTGCTCCTTCAGCGTGTCGAAATCGACCTCACGGAAGCCGGGATCGTTGACCTTGGGGCTGATCGAGAGCGTCTTGTTGGTCGGGCCCATGGAGCCCGCAACAAAGCGCTTTACGCCGTCTTTTGCCTCAGCCGTATCACAGCATTCGCGCGCCAGCCGAGCGGCGGTAAAGTTCAGTTCGTGCACCAGATGTTCGCAGCCATAATCCGCCATTGCGATGCGCGTGCCGGAAAAGGTGTTGGTCTCGATCATGTCTGCGCCATTATCGAGATAGGCGGTGTGGATCGCCTTCACGATATCGGGCCGGGTGAGGCACAGCAGATCGTTGTTGCCCTTCTGGTCCTTTTCCAGAGGCAAATCGCCACGATAATCCGCTTCCGTGAGGCCATATTTCTGGATCGAGGTGCCATAGCCGCCATCGAAGATCATGACCTTTTGGCTCGCGCGCTGGCGGAAGGCGGTTTCGGCGCCAGAGTCATTCAGGGTCATGCGGCATGTCCTTGCGGGCGCAGGCCGAGCAGGTGGCATATGGCATAGCTCAGCTCGGCGCGATTGAGTGTGTAGAAGTGAAAGCTGCGGACGCCGCCAGCGTAAAGCTTGCGGCACAGCTCGGCGGTGATCGTCGCGGCAATGAGCTGGCGCGCCGGGGGGTGATCGTCCAGGCCCTCGAACAGCCGCGCCATCCAGCTGGGCACTTGGGTGTTGCACATGGCGGCCATGCGCAGGGTGGAGGCGAAGTTCGTCACCGGCATGATGCCGGGCAGGATTTCGGCCTCGATCCCTGCCGCGCGGGCGGTATCGACGAAGCGGAAATAGGCTTCAGGCGAGAAAAAGAACTGGGTGATCGCGCGGGTGGCCCCGGCATCGAGCTTGCACTTGAGGTTATCCAGGTCAGACTGCGCGGATAGCGCCTCCGGGTGCGTTTCGGGATAGGCGGCAACACTGATCTCGAAATCGTGCAGCGCGCGCAAGCCCGCCACCAGTTCCGCCGCGCTTTGATACCCATCAGGATGCGGCACGAACTGTGCGCCTGCCTCCTGCGGATCGCCCCGCAGCGCGACGATATGGCGCACCCCGGCCTGCCAATAGGCGTCTGCCACCTCGGCGATTTCGGCCTTGCTGGCCGCGACGCAAGTAAGGTGTGCGGCGGCCGGAATTTGCGTGTCCTTCGCGATGCGCGCCACCGTGTTATGTGTGCGCTCGCGCGTCGACCCGCCCGCGCCATAGGTGACGGAAACGAAGCGCGGGGCAAGCGGGCTCAGCGTTTCGATGCTCTCCCACAGCTGTTTTTCCATCTTCTCCGTCTTGGGCGGAAAGAATTCGAAGCTCACCTCGGCGTCTCCACCCAGATCGGCGTAGAGCGGGGTATCGAGGATGCGGCGCGCTTCTTCCAGCGCAGCTCGTTGGGAATTCATGATGTTTTTCGTTCCCTTATCGGCAGGACATTCGCGCTTTTGCGCCGCCCCAGCCATAGTTTCACGGTCAGCTCTCCGCCGGGCAGCGTGTCTGTCAGCTCTGTCTCAATTCCCGCCTCGCCAAACCAGGTGACGATCTGATCGTCGGAAAAACCGAGGCGCTCATGCTGATCGCGCGAGCGCAGCTCCTCACGGTCATGTGCCTCGAAATCGACGATGAGGAGGCGGCCATCGGTCTTCAGCACGCGCGCCGCCTCATCGATAGCGCGATGCGGCGTTGCGCTGTAATGCAAGATCTGGTGCGCGGTAACGAGATCGGCGCTGGCGTCCGCAAAGGGTAGCGCACAAAAATCGCCCAACATCAAGTTCACTTTGTCCGCCCTTTCCTGCGGCAATTTGGCTCGGGCGAGGCGCAGCATGTCCGGGCTGCGGTCGATTGCGCTGATGTGGTGCGCCCGCTCTCCCAAAAGTACGATCATGCGCCCGGTGCCCGTGCCAAGATCGAGCAGATGGCTGAACGCATCGTTCCCCAGCGCGCGCAGGATGGCCTGCTCGACCTCCACTTCAGGCACATAAAGCGAGCCGAGCGCATCCCATTCTTCGGCGTGGGCAGCGAAATATTCGTCAGCAGCGCGCATACGGTCCGCGCGGATCGCGGCGAGACGGGCGAGGTCGGCCTTCAGCCACAGTCCTTCGCTTCCTTGCGCCGGAATATCCGCAAACATTGCCATAAGTTGCTGGCAACTTATTGAAGGAGCGAGACGCAGGAAAACCCAGTTACCTTCCTTGCGCCGGTCGATCAGCGCAGCTTCGGCCATGATTTTCACATGGCGGGAGACGCGCGGCTGGCTCTGGCCCACAGCCTGCGCCAACTCGCCAACAGACAGCTCCATAGCTCCCAACAGATGCATAATTCGCATCCGAGTAGGATCCGCCATAGCACGGAAAATATCGAGAAGTTCGGTCATTGAGCACTCATATAAAGAATTCTTTATATAGGTCAACCGTAATAGGTGGCGATGTTAAAAAAGGGCTTCAGGCATGGCGACGTAGCAGAATATACGACTGGTTAAGCAATGAGGCGCTTGCGTTCGCCGAATCAAGTCAGTATTTATCCCGGCAGCAGGCTCAATAGGGGGTGAGCTTTTCTCCGAGAGAAGCCTGCGTGGATCGTATCTCAGAGAAAGGGTTTACCCATGAAAAAGACTATCGCACTTTCGCTCGTTATCGCTGCTTCGCTCGGCCTTGCTGCTTGCTCCAAGAGCGAGGAAGGCAACAACGCAATGAACAATGCTGTTGAGAACGTCACCAACGCCGCTGACAATGCTGTCAATGCAGCGATGAACGCTGGCGACAATGTTGCCAATGCTGCGGGCAATGCGGCGAACGCCACCAACGCGATGTAATTTCGCTGGCGTTGAGCCATATCAGGGGGTGCAGCCATCTGGTTCGCACCCCCTTTTGCATTTGAGAGATAATCCAGCCATGCACCTAAATCGTTCTTTGATATTGCTGGCCTTTGTCGCTTTTCTGTCCGGCTGCGGCGCGAACGATAGCTCTGAGGGGCCGGGCGGAGTCACTGCTAGCGAGGCACGCGCACTCAATGAGGCGGCAGAGATGCTTGACGCCCGGACTAGCAACGCCTTGGCCGCAGAGACAGGCAGCCCATCAGAGGATAGCTCAAAGACTCCTGCCCGATAAGTCGTCTGCCCATTTATTGGGCATTATGTGGCAGCTGCCCAAAATTATAGCGCACTCGTCACTTGGGCCTACAAAAAATCCGCATTAACCCGTTATTAATAAACTGGCACAGCTCTTGCGTATAACTCCCTGCACACCAGAATTAGGGGGTAGCATGAAACTAGTCATGGCAATTATCAAGCCGTTCAAGCTGGACGACGTG
>JAGNYO010000004.1 GCA_017984895.1 Sphingobium sp.
GCATACAGGAATATGCAGGCGAATATATCCGTTGGCGCGATCAGCCGCCCCCCTCCCAGGAAACGGTGCGCTATCAAATTGCGCGATTAGCCGAGATGATCGAAAGATATTTGCAAGCGCCATCAAATGAGGCCGAACTGCTTGCCTGGGTCGATTGCATGGTACCCGACGCGCGCGATGCTCTCTGTAGCAGGTTGAAAGTATTGCCGTGTGATTTAGTGACCGAGATAGTGAAGGGGACGCTAAGTTGGAAGATGGTGCTGGAGTCAACTTGCTCAGTGCTGGCCGTGCGCCAAAAAGGCGACATCAAGGACCCCCATATTCCTACTGCGGTGCAGATGCTGGTCGACCTCTACGAGGAAGCGACCGGTAAGCCTGCCACCTGGTCGAGCAAACCTAATGGCGCCTATGGCATCGATGGCGGTATCCAGCGCATTGGCCAAACGCCGTGCGCCTGCTTCGTTCACGCGTTTTTCCAGGTGGTTGATGCAGAGATCGCTCATACCCGCATCGATAATTACATGAGGTCGCTGCTGGCACGACGGCGGCGGAAACGCGCCCAGAAAAGCGCTTGATGGCCAATCTTTTGCACCCAAAAGAGGCGTATATGTCTCTTCAAGGATCTCCTCACTTTTTTGAGGAGACCTTTCATGTCCATTACCGATATCCGATCGCTGAGCATCGTAGAGATACCGATCGATACCATCGTGCCCTTTGCCACCAATCCAATGGAGCACCCCACAGGCCAGATTTCCATGCTCAAGAGGAGCATGACACGGTTCGGATTCACGAACCCCGTGCTGCTTACCCCTGACAATGTTGTCATCGCCGGCCATGGACGCTTGATCGCTGCGAAGGAACTCGGGTGTACTCACGTGCCAGCGATCATTCTCTCGGGTTTGACTGAAGCCGAGCAACGTGCCTACCGAATTGCAGATAACGCGATTGCGCTCAAGGGGAAGTGGGCGCTCGATCTTTTGGCGATCGAGGCGCAATATGTCCTCGATGCAGGGATAGCACCAATCGAACTCGGATTCGAGATGGGCGAACTCGACTTTGCGATCGAAGGAGCGAAGAAAGAGAAGGCGAAAGCGGAAGAACCCGTGCCCGAACCCGCTCGCACTGGTCCGCCGGTATCGCGCGTGGGTGATCTCTGGACAGTTGGGCTGCACAGAATCCTCTGCGGCGACGCCCGCGATCCGGCATGCTACCGCATCCTGATGGGCGGGGAGAAGGCCGATATGGTGCTCACAGATATGCCCTGGAACGTACCCGTCAATGGTCATGTCAGCGGTTTGGGAAAGATCAAGCATCCCGAGTTTCCGATGGCATCGGGTGAGATGGGAAAAGAAGAGTTCGCCAGCTTCACCACTATTGTGTTCCAGAACCAGGCAGATTTTGCCAAGCCCGGCGCACTTGTGCTCGAGTTTATCGACTGGCGCAGCGTAGCAATGATGATCACGGTTGGCGAGACCATCTTCGACCGACTGATGAATATCTGCGTCTGGGTAAAGCCCTCCGGTGGCATGGGTTCGCTGTGGCGTAGCCGTCATGAACTCGTCTGCGCATTTCGCGTCAAGGGCGGCAAGCATGCCAACAATGTGCGGCTTGGAAAGTTCGGCAGAAACAGGACGAATGTCTGGGAATATGCCGCCCCAAATGGATTTGGCAGCGAGCGCGAAAATCTGAAGATTCACCCGACGGCCAAGAATGTGGAAATGCTCGCCGACGCGATCCTGGATTGCACGCAGCGCGGCGGTATCGTGCTTGATCCCTTCCTTGGTTCAGGCGCAACGATTTTGGGCGCCCAAGGGGTTGGCCGCATTGGGCGGGGAATGGAGCTGGATCCTTATTATGTAGATCTTGCAGTTCAGCGCATCACGAAAGAAATCGGGAACGAGGCAGTCCTCGCCGATGGCAGGACCTTTGCAGAGGTAACTTCCGAGCGCCATGGTGGGGAGGCAGCAGCATGAGCCGCAAAGACGACGATAAGCTCGCCCCTACCGCAGCTCCCGATATGTCCGGCGCTGCGAAGGCGCCGCGGGCGAAGAAGCCAGCGCAGCGTCGCGCTAAACCGAACTCGTCACGATATCGGGCCAATGATGAGGGTGGTTATGGCAATCCGCCGGTCAAGAACCAGTTCAAGCCAGGCAATAAGGGCGGTGGTCGCAAGAAAGGAAATGTCACGCTGGAGAGCGAACTGCGTCGAGTATTTCGTGACAGGGTTCCGCTCGCCGATGGCAGCAAGACGCCAATGGTGAGGGCGCTCGCGGAGCTCACCAAGAAACAGTTGCTCACCAACCCCAAAGCCTTGCCCTGGGCGTTCGAACTGGCCGAGAAATATGGGCCGAAGGAAGCAGAGCACCGCGTAAAGATTAACATGGAGATTTTGACCGACGCGGAGCTCAATATTTATGGCGTGATATTGGATCGGTTGATTGCCAGCTTTCAGGATGAGGATAAGACAGATGAAAAATGCCAGGATATTCAGGAGCGACTAGGCCTCTATCGCGTGTCTATGCGGGAGGATGGTCTGCCGGGTATCGATCAGCTTAAGGATGATGAGCCGCGCAATACGAACGGAACGTTGCTGTTGCCTAGGGATGATTACTATCTGGACCGGGAACCGGATGGCACGCTGTGGCGGAGGTCGAAGCGGTCGGAGATCCCGGACATATTGATTGGCTTTCGGGATCCCCGCTCCCGATTGTCACCGGATGACCCCTATTATCTCAATGATAATGGGTGGCAGATCGACCCGGAAGCAATCCGATTTGTCAAACCCTCGTGACCAAGGATGCCACCAGCCCGCATAACGAGGCTGGTGGCATTTTGCTTCCCACGACGAACGGAACGTGTTCGACATCCACAAAGGCCTTATTTGGACGCTCTTTTGATATGAGTAGCATAGAGGACCTCACCGTTGCTCGCGTCGATAAATTCAAGCTGTTCGGGAACACCCGCAAAGACGCACATGTTGCTCTTTACATCGTAGGGAAATTTAAAGCTTGGCGTATACGGCTCTAGGGGCCCACAAACGAGCGTTCTGCCGTCAGGCCATGAATTGAGTGTCCCCGATATTCTTAGTCTCACATTTGCAACGAGATGGCGGGCTTCGTCACCCACCGCCGCTTTCACCCAGAAATTGGGGTGTTCCCAGATATCGGACCCGTCCGACATCCAGTAACCGGGAAAACCGATGGCAGTGAATTGCTCGGTTATTCTTTTTATTTCTATAGTGGCACCATAGGCGTTTGATGCGGTGTAAGACGGCAGATAGCGTTTGTTGCAGGCGAAGGTGAGATAGAGGATGGCCGGTCTGGATATATTCTTTATGGGCGATAGCTGAATTCCTGGTCCGTTCGCCGAACGCAGCCTTGACGGATCGACACTGCCGATGCCTGATTGCACAAAATATTGAGATTTTTGAGTGTCGTAAGTCCAATTGGGCCAGCCCTCACACCTCGGTGTATTTGAATCATCATCAATGGGTTGAAGCTCATACGAAAATCGTTTGCCGCTGAGTTCGGGCGGTTTGGGCGGCTGATCAAATTGATCCTTTGGGGCATAGTTCCGTATGCTGTCAGCAATGGCGTTCAACTGCGTCGCATCCAATATTTCTTGCGCCTGAGATGGTGGCATAATGCCGAGCGATATTACGGCGCATCCGAGCACGAGCGCCTGATACAGGGCGCCTCTGCGTCTACAGGTCGCATCGCGGTGCAACGCACTTGCTCCCGCCATATGATCCTGAGATTCCCAATTAACTAGTAAACGCATCGTCGCACCTCCATGTTCAGGGCGACGTGCAAGCCTTATTCCCGCTTCCTCGTCGCGCCTATGTCCTCTCGGGGCGACGGCCAAAGCCGGGCATTGGAAACCTACCAGTTGGTCAGGCGCATGCGCCTTTACCGGCAAGCCGGCTGGACATGCGCGCATGCTACCCGGCCGAATAATTCGACCGAGTTTCAACTGGAGGGGTTTCCACGCCCCGCTTACGGTCTCCCGAAGCGACGCGACCATTGCTCGGCAGCAGAAAAGGTTCAAGCGGAAAGTATGCTTGCCTTCAGATCAAATTGTCTACGGCGCTAATATACGTTTTCAGTTTTCGTATACTACCATAGCTGCGGCGGCGAGCTTGGCGATCGCGCTTGAGCGTCGTTCAAGTGCCTCGACCGCATTCAAAGCGTCTTCCTGGCAATCAAATGGCGGGCGAATGATGGAAAGGGTATCCTCCATGATACCTGCCGCCTTCATGCAAAGCCAGAGAACAAGCTGCTCATCATCGGCGCTCATATGCTGCTCGTCGACATCCGGTTGATGATCGCCTGCACGGCGGTATCGTCCTCGACATAGATCTTGCGTATTTCCCCCACCTGCTGAGCGCTCCAACCCATGATGTCGCCCACTTCCTGATCGGATAGGCCCAGCTTTACCAGTCGTGTCGCGTAGGTTCCGCGCACATCGTGAAGATGCTTTTTGCGGCCATCGCTATGGCGGATGTCGAGCGCGTCGCGCACCTCGTTGAAACCATGGCTGAAGCCATCTCCACTCCAGCTCAGCCCTCTGCTGTTGACCAGTACGGTTTCCACCCCGGGTGCTCGGACGCAATGTCGCAGTTCGTCCAATAGAACGCGCAATTCGGGCGTGACGGGGATGATCGCCCGCTTGCGTCGGCGCCCGCTCTTTTGTGTCACGCGCTTGATCGTGAATTGCTCGATCTCCGGCCACTTCAGTGCGATGAGATCGGCGCGGCGCAGGCCCGTCATCGCGGCGAGCCGCATGCCGTCAGCAACATGTTCAGGAGCGCCGGCGCAGAAGCGCTCGATTTCCTCATCCAGCCAGATGATCTCGGCGCGCGAACCCGGCTTGTAGAGGCGCGGAATGTTGGAGGCGATGTTGATGGTCACCCAGCCATGCAGCCGTGCCCAGGCGAGCATGTGGTGGAGGACGGTCAGCTGATGATCGGCTGTGCGAGGCTGATGCGCGTATTCGTTGCGCCATGCCAGAATGGCCTGCAGCTGTTGCGGATCCGACCAAAGCGCCACGGGCGTGGCGCCCCACCGATTGCGGATGCGCTCAATAATGAGGCGCCAGACATAGCGCGTCCGATCAGCGAGTTGGCTCCATTCTGGACTTATAAGATAGGCATCGATTAGGGTGTTGAGACTGCTGTTTTGCGTCGGAAAGGCCCTTTGATAAGGTGCTGACGGAAGGTGTGAGCCGTACGTCCTTACGCAATTGCCCGCGGCCAATCCGGGGAAGGATATGCGAATCTGATAACTACTGAACATGCTGAATCCCTGAGCTTTTGGGGGTAGTGCACGAATGCTCGAACGGTGTGCGAAGTCCAGTCGGAATGTAAGGGCCTTTCAAAGGGTGTTTGTTGCGTGCGACCGGCTGAGCGTCACCCGGCAAAGCGCTCTGGACAGGCAATGCCCTGCCGGTTAGGACGGCGCATGAACAAGAATATGGTTAAACGCTATGGATAGCCCCCGCATAGGCTCCGAAGTCGAAGCAGGTTACTCACGGATTTCCGGGGCGGGTTCTGACGGGCCATCAAGGATCGGGGCCAACGTAATACGTCGGTTCAAATCGCTAGGTCCGTTATTCTGGGTCACCGTGGTGATCCCCACCACCATTGCTATTCTCTATTTTGGCTTGTTCGCCTCCGATGTCTATATATCGGAATCCCGTTTCGTTGTGCGAAGCCCAGACAAGCCGGCGACGACCGGCCTGGGTGTGCTTCTGAAGTCAACCGGTTTCACTAATGGTGGAGACGAGATTTTTGCCGCGCAGGACTATGTTGCGTCGCGTGATGCTCTGACGGCGCTTAATCGGGGCGGGTCCTTCGAGAAGGCCTATGCGGCCGGTGATATTTCCGTGTTCGACCGGTTCAACTCTCTCGGTTCGGGCGACACGTTCGAGGACCTGTACGAATATTATCAGAAGAAGGTGAAGGTCGATCACGATACCACCTCGTCGATCACGACGTTATCCGTGCGCGCTTATACGCCGCAGGATGCGCAGCGATTCAATGCTCAGCTGCTCGAGATGGCGGAGGCGACCGTCAACACGCTCAACAATCGCGGCCGCCAGGACCTGATCCGGTTCGCGCAGGCGGAGGTGGACGAGGCCAAGGAAAAGGCCCGCGTGGCTGCCTTGGCCTTATCGGCATATCGAAACCGAGAAGGCGTCGTGGACCCTGAGAAGCAAGCGGCAGTGCAGCTTCAAATGATCTCAAAGATCCAAGACGAACTAATTGCTACAAAAACACAGTTACATGAGCTACGCAAATTCGCTCCGCAGAACCCGCAGATCGAAGTGTTAGATACCCGGGTCTTAGTACTTTCCGGGCAGATTGATGAGCAACTAGGAAAAGTCGCGGGTGATCGGAAATCCCTATCATCCACCGCTGCTCAGTACCAACGTCTCGCACTTGAAAGTCAATTTGAAGATAAGAATCTTGCCAGCGCACTTACTGCTCTTCAAGAGGCGCGAAATGAAGCGCAACGTAAACAGGCGTATGTAGAGCGCATCGTTCAGCCAAATTTGCCTGACTATCCATTAGAGCCGCGCCGTATCAGGTCAATTGCACTGTGCCTAATCCTTAGCCTTATTATATATGGGATATCCTCCATGATGATTTCTGGCGTAAGAGAGCATAATGAATAGACAGGTATTAGCCTCTCTTAGGATCCAAGGCAGAGTTATCAACGCCCTGCTTTTTAGAGAAATAATTACCCGCTATGGCCGTAGTAACATTGGCCTGCTATGGCTGGTAGCAGAGCCAATGTTGTTTACTATAGGTATAGCTACGTTATGGTATGCTGTGAAGCTTCATACAGTTTCTGCGATACCGATAATATCGTTCGCATTAACGGGATATAGTAGTGTGTTAATATGGCGAAATTCTGTTAATAGGAGTTTGAACGCCATTTCAATTAACATATCTCTGCTTTATCATAAAAATGTCAGGGCTATAGATATTTTTTGTTCAAGAGCAATTCTCGAAATAGTGGGAGGAACTTGCTCATTTTTTATTTTATCAGTAGTATTGTTTGTCACGGGACATATAGATTATCCGAGTGATTTGAGCATACTAGTGACAGGATGGTTATTGTTATGCTGGTTCGCATGGGCGTTAAGCCTAACTATAGGAGCGCTATCAGAAGTATCTGATACCTTAGAGCGAATTTGGCATGTTATTACCTATCTGATGTTTCCGCTGTCCGGGGCAGTCTTCATGGTCGATTGGTTGCCTACACCAGCTCAGCATGCGGTTTATTGGCTTCCGATGGTTCACGGAGTCGAAATGGTACGGCATGGATTCTTCGGCGATAAAGTAATAACTCACGAGGATCCTCTCTACTTCATTGTCGTCAATTTAATTCTTACAATTTTCGGTCTAACTGCGGTGAGTTATGTGCAATCACGAGTGAAGCCAGAATGATTAAACTCCATAATATTTATAAATATTATCCTTTTAGGAATGGCTCTCGTCGCATTTTAGAAAACCTCTCACTGGAAATCGCGATGGGAGATAAAGTCGGCATATTGGGGAAGAATGGTGCCGGAAAATCGACATTGACGCGGATATTAAGCGGTTCGGAATTGCCGTCGTCTGGGAATGTTATACGTGAAATGTCGATTTCATGGCCACTTGCATTTGGCGGAGCGTTCCAAGGTGGTCTGACCGGTCTAGATAATCTTAAATTTATAAGCAGGGTATATGGAGCGGACATATCAGTCGTGCGCCAATACGTGGAGGAATTCTCTGAATTGGGAAAATACCTTTACGAACCCATTATGACTTATTCGACGGGAATGCGAGCGAGATTGGCATTTGCATTATCTATGGCAATAGATTTCGATTGTTACTTAATGGACGAGATAGTTGCCGTAGGAGATCGTGGTTTTCAAGAAAAATGTCATGAACAGCTTTTTATTAAGCGGAAACATTGTGCGATGGTAATCGTCTCGCATGATTTTAATTATATTAGAGAACACTGCCAAAGTGCTTTTGTTTTAAGCCAAGGAAAAACTTATCAGTTTTCTGATATAGAAGAAGCAATTTATTTCTATGAGCGCAGTTTTGGTTAAATTTTCGGATATAAGCGTTGTTGTCCAAGGACCTATCAGGGCAAACACTCGCGAACTGTTGGAATCCGTACGTCATCAACTTGCTGGATCTGAGCTTATATTAAGTACTTTTGATACTGAGGATGTTACTATGGTTGCGCCGCACGTAGATCGGTGCGTCATCAGTAGCGATCCGGGTAGTTTAAAGCCTACCCTAAAAATAAATACTGCAGAACGAAATAATATAAACAGACAATTAGTAAGTTCGTTGGCTGGTATAAAATCCGCGACCCGCCCTTATATTCTTAAGGTGCGCTCTGATTGCCTGATCCAAGGAAGCGGATTTGTTAATCTATATAATAACGTTTGTAAAGCGACAGGCGAGCAAAACAGAATAGTCTGCCCGAGCTTTTTTACGCGTCATCAGCAAGGGCTGTCGTGCTATCTCTTTCATGTATCAGATTGGTTTTCCTTTGGTGATGCTGAGTCGATCAACAGGCTTTGGAGTGCTAATCTGATGAGTGAAGTCGACTCGTCCTACTACGACGATAAGCCACATAAGCTAGGCGCGACTTACGCAGCCAAACGTTTCAGAGCACGGTATACTCCGGAACAACATATAACCTGCCAGTATGCCAAAAACCTTGGTTATAGGACTCCAGAATACCTGGACCATCTCAATGATGAGCTCGTCGATCAACATAAAAAATTCGCGGCACGGCATTTTATTATAGCGGAGCCAGACATGCTAGGGATTGTACTCCCTAAATACAATCATCTATCTCGCTCGCTTTATATGCTTTCGGACTGCATGTCTTTCTACGATTGGAACCAAATATTTCGCCGAGAAACGGGAGTTGAATTAGGCCAATCCAAATTTTTCAATAGATCAAAATGCATCGTTGCCACAAGATTTGTATTTCACATTTTTAGAAAGCAAGTCATATATGCCGTTTTAATGTCAAAAGGAGCGACGAAAAAATTTAATAATTTGTTACGGAGGATGTGATGTTGAACATTGTTATACCAATGGCTGGAGCGGGTAGCAGGTTTGCTAAAGCAGGTTTTGTGGACCCAAAACCACTAATTCGAGTTAAAGGCGTGCCAATGATCGAGGTTATTGTCAATAATCTCCGGCCTGTCTCTATACCGCACCGTTTTATATTTATTTGCCAGAATGAACATGTTAAAAAATATGATCTTGGAATGAGATTAGAGGAAATCGCTCCAGGTTCACAAGTGATAGGCATTGATGGGCTTACCGAGGGGGCGGCCTGTACCGTTCTGAAAGCTCGGAGCTACATCAACAATAATGATCCTCTTATGATAGCAAATAGCGACCAGTTTGTGGACATATCGATCGAGGATTACTTGGAAGATATGATGCATAGAAATTTAGATGGACTCATCATGACCATGGAAGCCTCTGACCCGAAATGGTCATTCGTGGAGATGGATAACGAATTAGTTACTCGGGTCGTCGAAAAAGAGGTGATTTCTAATGAAGCCACTGTCGGTATATATAATTTCAAATCTGGATATCGCTTCGTAGAAGCGGCAGAAGAAATGATTCATGATAATGAACGGGTGAATGGGGAATTTTACGTGGCGCCGGTGTACAATTATTTAATAAGGGGTCGGAAACGGATTGGTATATTTAATATCGGTTCTGAAGGAAACGGTATGTATGGGTTGGGTATACCAGAGGATTTGGAAAAATTTATTCACCTTCCCGTATCAGAGCAAATAGGCGCGCCAAATTAATGATTATCTTGTCCCATCGTGGGTATTGGCTTGAGGGCTCAGAGAAAAACTCTCTTACCGCTTTTACACGCTCCTTCGCTTCCAATTGGGGAATTGAGACTGATGTCCGCGATTGCAAGGGTGAGCTTGTTATTTCACATGATCCTCCATCGGGAAGCGAGATGTTGTTGTCAGACCTGCTCGATTTGGCTGAACGGTATGCCGCCAACAGTGGCGCGCCGTTAACGATAGCTTTGAATGTCAAATCTGACGGACTCGCAGCAGCTATCCTTGATAAGTTATGGGATAGGAAGGCCATTAGCTACTTTGTGTTTGATATGAGTGTTCCCGACATGCGTTCATATCTCAGGTTAGATATGTCAGTTTTTACTCGAATGAGCGAAGTGGAAGTTGCTCCGGCCTGGT
Source organism: Sphingobium sp. (assembly GCA_017984895.1). GTDB lineage: Bacteria > Pseudomonadota > Alphaproteobacteria > Sphingomonadales > Sphingomonadaceae > Sphingobium. The sequence goes on from JAGNYO010000004.1 coordinate 10,252, forward strand.
TTGACGAAAGTGACGGGGTGTGGTTAGATAGCTTCGACGGTGCGGATCTGCCGATTGCAAGAATGGCCGCCATTCTAAAGCAAGGTAAACGCGTTTGTGTTGTGTCGCCCGAATTACATGGCAGGGAACATTTGTCTACGTGGTACCACCTCAAGCCTTTCGCGACGGACCGAAACTTAATGCTCTGCACCGATTTCCCGCACCACGCTGAGGCTTTTTTTGAGAAGAGGGATCCGCAGTGATATCGTATGACAAAATAAAGGCAGTCCTATTTGACATGGATGGGGTTCTTATCGAAGCCAAGGATTGGCATTATGAAGCATTGAATAAAGCTCTCGCGCTATTCGGCATGTCCATATCACGATATGACCATCTTAACACATACGATGGACTTCCGACTCGTAAGAAACTGGAAATGCTTTCTGCAGAACGGGGCTTGCCAAAGGAATTACATAAATTCATTAATGAAATGAAACAGAAGTTTACGATAGATATTATCCATTCGCATTGTAAGCCTCAATTTATTCAGGAATATGCTTTGTCGTCGCTTAAGGCCAAGGGATATAGCATGGCCGTTTGTTCTAATTCCGTGCGCGGGTCTGTTGAAGCAATGATGAATAGGGCAGGCCTTGAACCATACCTAGATCTAATGATCTCCAATGAGGATGTCATAGCTGGAAAGCCGGATCCAGAGATGTATATAAAGGCAATCAAGCATTTCGGATTGACGCCGCAACAATGTTTGATCGTAGAAGACAACGAACACGGGATTAAAGCCGCGCGTGCGTCAGGTGCTCACTTGCTGGTAGTTCGTGAGGTTCAAGACACGAATCTTGAGAATATATTGGGTGCTATCAACAAAGCTGAAGCCGATAATTCTAAGGTGGAGGTCGCGGCATGAATGCGCTCAATATTATCATACTTGCTGCCGGAAGTGCTGACTTCGTTGTAGAAGACGGTGATTATCCGGTCTGTCTGGTCGAAATTGGAGGCAAGCCTTTATTAGAACGGGTGATTACTAATGCGTCCCGTGTAGAGGGGGCGGCCTTATATTTCGCATTTAGATCGGATCAAATTGCACGCTTTCATCTAGATAAGATCGTGAATCTGTTAGTTCCGGACGCGACGGTTGTTAGCATTAGTGATCAAACGATGGGATCGGGATGTACTGCGCTGATGGTAGCTAGCATGTTGTCAGAAAATGAAGAAGTTTTAATCGTTAGTGCCAATGAACTTGTAGATATTGCTCTGGATGTAGTGGTTCAAAGTTTTAGAGATAGGCACTTGGACGCCGGTACAATAACGTTTCCATCGGTGCATCCAAGATACTCCTATGTAAGGGTAGATTCAGAGGGCAATGTCACCGAGGTAAGCCAGAAGGTTCCTATAAGTAAAAGAGCTACTGCTGGTGTTTTTTGGGCGGCGAGAGCGGGCGATTTTGTCGAGAGTATAAAGCAAATGATTAGAAAAGATGCCAATGTAGATGGGCAATATTATATTGCGAAGGCATTTAACGAAATAATACTTAAGCAGAAGAAGATGGGATTTTATGATATAAATAGTGAAAATTACCATCCACTAAAAACTGCGCGGCAGGTTGAGCAGTTTCAGCTTTAGGAGAAGAAAATTGAGACATGCTCACTTAAATGATATGATAAAAGGTTGGTTCGTTGGGGCGTTTTCTCCAACGGTTTTCTCGACCGATGCTTGCGAAGTAGCGCTTAAGACATATAAAGAGGGAGAAAAGGAGGCCGCTCACTTCCATAAAGTTGCCACCGAGTTGACATTGGTTGTGTCTGGTAAGATCCGGATGCTTCAAAAAGAATGGGGTCCCGGCGATATTATTGTTATAGAACCAGGCGAGGCATGTGAATTCGAGGCTTTAACGGACGCAGTAAATGTCGTTGTTAAGCTTCCTGGAGCGACGAACGACAAGTTTTTGGCGACACTTTAGGCCACATATGATTATTCGTCTCTTGCATCACCGTGCCTTGGCTAGCGGTCCCATCTCAAAAAAATCCGCAATGCCTGTTCCATTAGAAATTCTCACGGATAGTGGTTGGGATGATACTACTTTAATAACCTTCCGCCCAATTGTCGGACGTCGGGTCGACCGCTATATAAGAAATATTACAGCGGTAACGCGGTTTTTAGATATTGCTGCCAAGCACGTCGTATTCTACGGCCTTGAGGGTGATAGTGAATTGGCGCCTCTGATTATTTGGGACATAGTCCATTCGGTCGCGGTAGGGACTAAAATAACTTTTGCAAGTGAAGTTATAACAGAGTGTTTATTAGAAAAGAGTTATTATCATGATTCGATGGAATTATTAGAGAAGAGTGATAATTGCATCACTTTCGAAAAGAAGTCACCGTTAATTTGTGAGTCAGATAGCGGATTGGACGCTTGGACGTTTGGGATACCAGTAGGTCCAGAAGATGCTACATTACTCAACGTAGTAGTTAAACGAATTTTGGAATTGAACGTTCCAAGAAAGGAAATTCTCCTATGTGGTCGGCCTGCAGAAAATTTCTTATATTTTGACGAAGTTAGAATTGTTGGAGAAGATATAACGGCGCCTCCTGTCAAGATCTGCGCTAAGAAAAACCGTTTGGCAGTTGAGGCTCAATTTCCTAATCTCTGTATCATACATGACAGGATATTTTTACCTAAAGATTTCATGGCAGCGGTCAAGAGATTTGGTGATAGGTACCCTATAGTTACGTTCCAGAGTGTTTTTTTTGATGATTATCTGAATCTTATACCACGTAGATATTCGGATTACGGTATTTCATTCAATATTATGGACACTTCGGTTTCCGGGTTCATGCGGGACAACGATACCCGGACCTCCAGTAAATTTGCGCCCAGCGTTTTTCCCATTACAGAAAGATCGGGCTTTTACGCGGGCAACGCTCGTCGCTATCTAACAACAGCATATGCGACAGGTAGCATGTATCTGTGCAAACGCTCGTTGTGGAAGTTCTGTCCTCAAAATGAGAATCTGAATTGGATTGAATTTGAAGATCTTGAGCATGCGTATCGCGCGTCGGATGCGGGTATTCCGAGCCGCGTTAACCCCCACACTTTAACTCAATCGTTGATATCCCGTCCGTTGTTGGGCAGGGCGACGGGAACTTATATCGAACCTTTAAGAGGCCCGCCTAGTCGCATAAGGGCGTGGACTGAATGGCTTCCTTTAAAACGGAAGCCAGCAATTAAAATGACTCATGCCGACGCATTGAGAGGTCTGAAGAAGTTTGCTGATAAATACGTCCCTTCCGATCGTAGCATTTTATTGCCATCATCTTCTGTCATCAAATCTGAGCAAAGGATCAGGGCAATCGCTGATATCCTTAGTCAGATACAATTTCCGCTACGCGAGAATGCTCTGCGAGAAGTTATTAATGATTATCAGAAATGGGTGGTGGCCGATCAACTTCCTTATGGCTGGATTGAGTACGCTTGTCATCAAATATTGATCGAGAGAAAAGATTTAGTGCAACTGTTGTTGTTTGATAACGACATAATGCTCAATCACATAGCAGCGCGTCCGACCGGTGGTACATTCGCGTTTTCTATGCAGGATTATTTAGTGAAGAGAACGGTTTTTTTAATTTTCTTCAGTTTTTTTACGGGATTGTATTTGTTTTTGGCTAGAAAAAAGTTCATTTATCTTGCTGGGGGCCCTTTAAAGTACATAGCTTCCTTGATCAATTCGACGCCGTACAGGAATCGATAATGCTGAATTTCGTGTTAAGCTCTCAATTGTGGGTGTCGCATCAACGAGAGACTCTTGAGATGATTGATGATGCCTGCGATTCACATGAGCTTGATGCTCGAACGATCTTGCTCGACGGGATAAACTTGAAACGGTTTAACTGTAAACAACTATCTAGAATACATCAAACCATTGATTTAAGGTCGTGGGTCACCGAAGGCGTAGTTGAGGGGGGCATTGTTGATTCCAAAGGAGTACGACGATTTTGCTCGGGGGCTAGCTCATTTGACATTGTGGTTTTGAACGCGTCGGGTTTTCCTCTGGAGGTCATAGTGAGTGCGTTAAATAATTTGAGGATTGGGCTTTACACTGAGGCTGATTGGCCGTTGGCTTTTCTTCTCGTTGTTGACGGCGCATCTGTGTATGAGTCTGCGTCCATTCTCTCTGAATGTTTTTACATCCAGCCTCATCGAGTGCGGGGAAAAGCATTAGATGATCTCATTAAACGGATGATGTGGAAAGCTAGGATTCTCCGTTTTTTCGGACGAGAAGGTATTGCTTCTCGTGTTTGGCGGCGTATAAATCTGGTGTAGATTCAGATTTTATAGTGGGTATCAATGGATTGGTTGATCGTCGGAGGTGCGCCGCGTAGCGGTACAACCGCCTTGGGGGATGCCTTGCGCAAGAGTAAGGAGATCGCCCTTCTTCATGAGTACGACGCTGCACAATTTTTTAAGGCTGTAGACGGGTTTTTCCGCGAGTCAGACCGACTTTCGGTGCTGGAACATTTCGAAATTCATAGGAAATATATACCTAATAGAGAAACTCTAGCTAGACACGTCGCGCAAGATTTTTTTTATCGAATGTTTCGAAAAAGGACGCGGGTTATAGGCACTAAATTCCCGGGATATTATGCTTGGGAAAGTCCAGCATTTCCGTCTTGGATTTCGCCCAAATATGTGCATATAACGCGCAATCCTTATGAGTGTTTTTTGTCGTCATTCAAAAAATCCGGTAATGCCGAAATTACGCGGACATTTTTTAATCGCTGGTTTTCTGATTGGATTTCATCTTGGAATTACATGATTAATGCGGTGGAAAATGAAAATTTTTTGCATCTATTCTATTCGGATATATTGCAAGATCCGGATAGCGCGGAATTAGCCCTTGGTGAATTCCTCGATATAAACGATTTTTCCTTGTGTGATTTTAAAATGGATGCGCGGGGTGACCTTCGCGCTCAATATAAAAAGCTGGATATCGAGCTTGCTTTGGAATGGCTGGACGTTGTAATCCCCTTCCAAGAGTGTGAGGAATGGTTGCGGTCTAACTTGAAAGGCCGCCATATTCTAGGTATGCCATTCGACATTTCGTCCAAAGTTCGTTTGACCAGCCGCAATGATGAGGCCGCATTTTTTCTGGATGGATTTTACCCTCCGGAAGTGGGTGGAAGTTGGTCCAAAGGTACAAAAAGTACGTTCATTTTCTGTAACATCGAGAATTATTTGGGTCCGATCGCCGTCGATATTGAAATTTCGTGGGTTGCGAGCCTTGCTGGGGAGGGTAGAAGCGTTATTTTCGCTCTAGATGAGGAAGTGATAGCTAATCGTAAGATTGATTGTCATGTAAATGGAGATATGAAAACGATCATTTCTTTATTTATTCCGGAAGTTAATTGGTGCGCTACCGAGACACATCAAATTATTATAAGAGTTACAAATCCTATTAACCCTGCTGAGAGTGGCGCTTCCGATGACAATCGTGATTTAGGGATTATGGTATCGTCAATCGGTATCTGCCGTTTAGGGCCTATGATTTGAGTTTTATTTTTCAGGTGTAATGTGAAGTTTAGTCCATTCATGCATTTCGTTAGTCGAAATCTTTGTTCGTTGATGACAAGGGCCTTGTGAAATTATAGATGGTGCCCGTGCGTACGCAAGGCCGAGGGGGCGCAGATTTAAATTCAAATGGCAAACGGTCTGCGGTTCCAGTAGATAGGATTGAGATGATAGACCAATGCCATATCGGGCACCCCCGCAACAATAGGCGAGCTGTTTTTTTTGGAGCGCTCATTTGTGCTACAATGCTTTCGGGTTGTGCTCTGCGGAGCGCGGCTGGCCCGTCGACGGGAGCGGTAGTCAAAGCGGATGGCGCCGCCCTCTCCTCAGCGGATATCAAGATCGTTGATGTAACGGATGATGTGGCGCGCCGCGTCTATGCCAGCGGGCAAGCCGCTTCCTTCGCGGAAAGTCTCGGCGATGGCCTGCCGGTAGGCTCTGTCGTCGGCAAAGGAGATGTGCTCGACATCTCGATCTGGGAAGCGCCACCCGCCGCGTTGTTCGGCTCAGCTGGTGGGGCTTCAGTCCTGTCTTCGTCTGACTCTACTGCGCGGGGCACCTCGTTGCCCGATCAGATGGTCGATAGCGATGGCCGCATCGTTATCCCGTTCATCGGGCAGGTACAGGCCGCCGGGCGCACGCCGCAGCAGATAGGCCGCGACATCGTGTCGCGATTGAAGGGCATGGCACATCAGCCGCAGGTGATCGTGCGCGTCGCCCGTAATGCCACCACAAACGTCACTATCGTCGGCGATGTTGCGAACAGCACGCGCGTGCCGCTCACCGCACGGGGTGAGCGTGTGCTCGATGTGCTGGCAAGCGCGGGCGGGGTCAAGCAACCGGTAGGCAAGACCGTGATTCAGATCACGCGTGGTGCCGGGGTTGCATCGCTTCCCTTGGAGGCCATTATCAAAGACCCGCGCCAGAATATTCGGCTCCAGCCAGACGATGTGGTGACCGCCCTGTTCCAGCCCTACAGCTTCACCGCACTGGGCGCGACCGGGGCCAATGCCGAGATCGCGTTCGAGGCGACCGGCATCACCTTGGCGCAGGCACTGGGCCGGGCGGGGGGCTTGCAGGATCAACGCGCCGATGTGCGCGGGGCGTTCCTGTTCCGGCTGGAAGACCCACGCGCGCTCGATTCCGCTGCGGCATCAGGCGCGCGAACGACGCCTGACGGCAAGATTCCCGTCATCTATCGCATCGACATGAAGAACCCGGCGACATTCTTTGCGGCGCAGAGCTTCCCGGTGCGCAACAAGGACGTGATCTATGTTTCAAACGCGCCGCTTGCCGAATTCCAGAAGTTCGTGAACGTTGTCTCGTCGCTGGTCTATCCGATCCTCGCGGTGAACAACGCGGCGAAGGGGAACTGACGTAAGGTCTATACCGCATTCGTCGGGGAAGAGCATAGGTGTCGGCCGGGTAGAAATAATGGCCGCGCTAACTTCGCGGTCATCAACGGATTAGAACCACAGTCACGCCTGCTTCATCGGCGATGGTACTCCAATGCTTATCGGCAGTCAGCGCATGGAGTCTGACGTGACCCCCTGATTTTCCTCCACGAGCGATTAGAGCCTGGCATTGAAGGAAGGATAGACGATGAAGCGTGCAAGGTGGACACCTCGAAGAACCGTATAATTTGGTGCTGATACGTGCGCGACATTGCTGAGTGGCGCGGCCTTTGGCTATTTTGCTGTAATTTTGCGCTGTTTCTATGGTTTGTCGAACCTTCGGAGGGCTATTTCCGCCTCACGCGGGCGCAGTTCTCCTTTCGAGCCATCCAAGGCGCTGGAAGTTATAGGCCAAGTTGGCCATGCCGATCTTGATGCGGGCGCGGGCCATACCAATGGTACGGACGACAAGGCCCATCCGATGCTTCTGGCCTGCAAAGACATGCTCGACTTGGGCACGGACCTTCGAGCGCCTGGCATTGGCGCGTGCGATCCGTTCGGGCAGCGGCCGCTTCGGCAATCGTTTCTGGTGGATGTGGCTGGTGAACATGCCCTTTTCGAGGAATGCCTCGTTCTTCTTCGAACGGTAGGCCGCGTCCGCCCAGATGCCCGAAGCCGTGTTGTCCTTGCTGACCAGAATCGGCAGGCGTGCACCGTCATGGGCATTGGCGGCGCTGGCATCCCATGTACGAATCAAGCCATGCGCCCGATCGATGCCGATATGGTTCTTGTAGCCGAACATCGGGATCGCAAGATCAACGGGCTTCGCCGCTTTGGGATCAGCGCCGTCCTTGACCTTGGCCTTGCTGTACTTGATCGACCAGCGCGCATCGCGGTCTTTCTGTCGGGCCTTGGCGGGTTTCCAGTCCGCAGGTGTGCGGCCTTCCTTGATCGCAATCTTTTCCTCCTCAGTATTGCGCTGCTTCGGCGCGGGCACAACGGTCGCGTCGATGATCTGGCCCCCCATGGCCAGATAGCCCCGATCCTTGAGAGCCGCATCGAAGCGCGCAAACAGCCGGTCGATCGCCTTGGCCTGTACGAGCCGCTCCCGGAATAACCAGACTGTGGTCGCATCAGGCACCGTGCCTTCCAGTCCGAGCCCCAGGAACCTCTGGAACGACAGCCGGTCCTTGATCTGGAACTCGGTTGCTTCGTCCGACAGCGAATACAGCGCCTGCAAAATCAGGATCTTAAACATCAGCACCGGGTCGAACGGTGGCCTGCCGCCCCTGTTGCGCGGCCCGCGCCGCAGCACTGCATTTAACGGCACTCGGAAAACCTCAAAATCCACCGCCGCCGACAGCCGTTCCAGCGGATCTCCCGCCGCGCTCAGCGCCGCGTACCGATCCGAAAGATCAAAGAAACCCGGTTGCTTCACCATTTGCACCTCCGCCCCAACAAGGCGAAGTGAATCAAAAACACGCCTCAAATGCCAGAGTTTTTCGAGGTGTCCAACTGGAAGGCCAAGTATGGCGGGCTGGAGGTATCTGAGGCCCGGCGGCTGCGGGAGCTTGAGAGCGAGAACGCCAAGCTCAAGCGGCTGCTGGCCGATGCGATGCTGGACCAAGCTGCGTTAAAGGATCTTCTGGCAAAAAAGTTTTGACGCCCGCCGCGAAGCGGGAAGCTGTAGCTCATCTCCAGGCGTGCCACGGGATGAGCGAACGGCGGGCGTGCCGTGTCATCGATGCCGATCGCAAGAGCGTGCGCTATTGTTCCACACGGGACGATGATGCCGATCTGCGCGAGAAGCTGCGCGGGCTGGCCAACCAGCGTCGCCGGTTCGGCTATCGCCGTTTGCACATCCTGCTGCGCCGGGAGGGCGTGATGATCAACCGGAAGAAGACCCAGCGGCTCTACAAGGAGGAAGGTCTGGCGGTGAGACGTCGACGCAGCCGCAAGCGTGCTGTTGGCACCAGGGCAACTGCTCCGGTGCTGGCCTTGCCGAACCAGCGCTGGAGCCTGGACTTTGTTCACGACCAGATGGCGTCAGGAAGACGGTTCCGGGTGCTCAATGTGGTCGATGACGTGACTCGGGAGTGCCTGGCGGCGGTGCCGGATACCTCGATCTCGGGGCATCGCGTGGTGCGCGAGCTGACCCGGCTCATTGGACTTGTAACGGTTTTGTGCCGGTCACCTATCTCATTATGCCACCTTGGCTTCGAATGCGAGGGGGCTGATGCCGCCCAGATATGAATGGCGGCGACGGGTGTTGTAGAACCCGTTGATGTACTGGAAGATCGCCGCTTCCGCCTGACGCCGTGTTGACCAGTTCCGCCGCCAGATCAGTTCGGCCTTCAGGCTTTTGAAGAAGGTCTCGACGGAGGCGTTGTCGTAGCAATTCCCCTTGCCGCTCATGGATGGCCGCAGGCCATAAGCCTGCAGCTTCTTCTGATAATCATAAGAGCAATATTGGCTGCCGCGATCGGAATGAAAAAGGCAGCCCGGTGGCGGATTGCGCAGGCGAACCGCCATGTCGAGAGCCCTGATTGCCAGGTCCTTTTTCATCCTGTCGCTGACTGCCCAGCCAACAACACGGCGGCTATGCAGATCGAGAATGACGGCGAGATAGAGCCAGCCTTCCGACGTCCAGATATAGGTGATGTCGCCCGCCCATTTACGGTTGGGGGTATCGGCGGCAAAATCGCCATCCAGCCAGTTTGCCGCGACACCCAGGCGATGGTGACTGTCGGTCGTCACCTTGTGCTTACGCGTACGGGCTGGCTTGATGCCGTTGATCCGCATCAGCCGACCAACGCGTCGCTCGCCGACATCAAGGCCTACCTCTTTAAGCTCCATTGTCATACGAGGACGGCCATAGCTGCCAAGGCTCAGGTGATACTGTTCCCGGATATGAGCCAGCACCCGCATGTCTGTCCGATCCCGCCGACACATGGGCCGGGCGCGCCACGAACGATAGCCACGAGGGCTGACCCGCATCACCCGGCAGATCGTCTCGACCGACCACATATGACGCCAGCTCTCCACGAAGCCGAACCTCACGGCCGCTGGTTCGCGAAGAACTGCGTGGCCTTCCTAAGAAACACTCATCTCAGGTTCGGTTGGTACCTCCTGAAGGGAGAAGCCGAACACTTTGGCGCGACGCCTGAGATTTCCGATAACGCGGCTGCGATAGCGCTCCTCATATTGGGTCGCGCCGAGATCATGATACGCCATGCCGTGGCGCAGGCTGTTATAGAACAGCACCGCGATTTTGCGTGCGGTCGCGGTGACTGCTTTTGCTCTTCCAGCGCGCGCCGACAGCCTCCGGTAAAAGGCGCCCAGTGCGGTGTCGCTGCGGCCAATGGTAGTTGCTGCCAGGCGCAGGAGTGCTGCAGCCCGGCTCGAAGATCGTCGAGTTTTGGACGACAGCAATTTACCGCCCGATATCTTGTTGCCCGGCGCCAGGCACAGCCAGGATGTAAAATGCTTCGAGCTGGGCCATGCGGCAAGATCGGTGCCGCACTCGCCAACCAGCTTGAGCGCAAGCGACGGACCGATTCCGTGGATTTGCGTCAGGTCCACGCCCAGCACGCGATAGAGCGCTGACCGAACCTCAAAGTCGGGCGTGTTCACCTGTCGCCCTTTGGTCCGGACTTTTGGGAGCTGGCGAACATCATATCCCTCGTCGATTTCGAGCGCCTTGAGTGCGACCTCAAGCTTTCGATCACATTCGAGAACTTTGGTTTGGTAGAAGTCGAACAGGGCCAGGGACTGGCCGAGTGCGAAGATGTGCTCGTCCCGCCAGTTCCCTGACAACGCCGCACAGATGGTCTCAATAGTCGCGTGGCAACGGACGTCGCGCATTTGCGCCAGTGTGTTGGGCGTACGTTCGCCGCCCACAATGGCCCTGATGATCCGCATGCCCGTCACCCCGGTGATGTCGGAAACGACGTGATGGAGTTGCACATTCATTTCATCAGCGCCTTCTGAATGTGCTGAATATGCGAGGCGGCATATTCGATCAGCCGCTCGCGCTGCCGCAGATAGGCACGCATGGTCGCCACGCCCGCCTCGGGGCGGAAGCTCCCCCGCAACAGCCCGTAGCTGTGCAGGCGTTGCAACCATGCCGCATCGCTGACGTCGGTTTTGCGACCCGGTACATTCTTGGCATATCGCGCATTGACGAGGATCACCTCAAAGCCGTGCCCTTCAAGCACTTCATAGGCCGGAATCCAGTAAACACCGGTCGATTCCATCGCGACAGTCGTCACGCCATATGCCTTGAACCAGCGGGCCATATCATGGAGATCGCCGGTGAATGTGCCAAACGCTCGTACCGGATTATCATCGGCGTTCGGATTTATGGCCGCCATATGCATGGTCGACCCGATGTCGATGGCAGCGGCGCGTGGATTGACCATAGACAACGCGCCGGATTTTGAACGTTCCATTCCAAGTCCTCCTACAAAACAGGAGGGTATGGGCGATGCAAAACGTCATCTTCCTAACCGGGATCGCCGCAAAACGGCGTCACCACTCTCAAGTACGCAAACACCCACGGGCCACGTTTTTTAACGGGGTATCATGCCTCCAATAAGCCATCGGCCGCGACCCTCCCGACCGCATCATAGCACGACCCGTTTCTACCGCGCACAGGCGGGCTCAGCCGGCGACGGTTTTTTAGCACTTCCCTCTCCTCCTTCAGCACCCGGTTCTCTAAACGCAGCCGTTCATTCTCACGTGCCAGATCTGCCTGCGGCGCTGATACCAGATCGGTTGGCCGATACTGCGACACCCATTTACCCAGCGTCGACTTCCCGATCCCCAAATCCTTGGCAACCCGCTCACGCGGCAGCCCACTGCTCAGCGCAATGCGCACTGCCTCTTGCTTAAACTCGTCTGAATGCTTGATCATCTCATCGGTCTCCTGTTGCGAGCTCTAAACGCTCAAGTGACCGGCACAAAACCGTTACAAGTCCACATCGTCCATCGCGGCAAGCCGGGCGTGATCGTGAGCGACAATGGCACCGAGCTCACCAGCAATGCCGTGCTCGCATGGTGCGGCGAGATCGGCGTCGAGTGGCATTACATCGCTCCGGGCAAACCGATGCAGAATGGCTACGTGGAGAGCTTTAACCGCCGCATGCGCGACGAGCTGCTGAACGAGACCCTGTTCCTGAGTCTGGCCCATGCCCGGGCCGAGATCGCCGCCTGGGTCGAGGACTACAACCGAGAGAGACCGCACTCGTCCCTTGGCTACGCAACCCCGGCGGCGTTCGCCGCCGAACTGGATAAGCAATGGCCTGCTTCGCTACGCCCTACGGGCTCCGCTACGCAGCCCATTGCTTCAACCGCGCCGATGCGCAAAACAATAGCCCGGCTCTAATCCCAGCCGGAGGAACACTGGGGGTCTCGTCAAGTCCGTCGCGCTTGGCAAGAGCCCGACAAAACCGGTCCCCTAGCGACAAGCCGACTTTCGCCGTGACGGTGCGCAAGTGTCCTGCAGATGTGGCGAGCCCCCGATCGGCCTCGACCACGGTCACGGGCAGAGGATTGAGCATCGCGTCCACTTGTTGGGCAGGCATGCCAACGTTGATAAAGTGGCTCACGACCTCAGAATAGTTAACGCTCTAAATACGGGCATCGGCAAGAACTTCGGCCACATCCCTCGCGCCGGGTTCGTCCCTTAGCAGAGCGAGCAGTGCGAATGCGTAAAGCACCGTTTGACTCATTCTCCCGATTCTTTTCGGCGGCGGGTTAGAAAGGCATCGACGGACGCCTCGGCCTTGCTGCCAGTATACTGTTTGGCAAGGGCTTGCGCGTGAGCGATCGATTGCGCGACGGTGCGCAAGAGAACTCCGTCCTCTGTTTCCTCGACTATCAGGGCGCCGCCGCGTGCTAGGCCGAGCCGTTTTCGAATATTCGCCGGCAAGCTCATCCGGCCGTTTGGAGTGATCGTCACCTGCACTGTCATATTGTCGTTCCAGTCTGCAAATTCAATTTGGCTATCTCTCGATATAATGACACAAAATTGAATTCATGTCACATGCGGAATCCTATGCCGCATAAATTCTATATGTCTAAAGGAGTCTCTTAAACCTTAGGTATCCGGCTGACGCCGCGCTGGAGCCGCAGTACTCTCAACCTCCGGGCAATTTCAGGCAGCAATGCGCTCGACGTGGATATCCTTTTCGTGAGACCGAGCAATTGCCAGATCATGAGCGGCCTGCATGCGCAGCAAAGTATCGGCACGAAGGCCAAACGCCTTCTCAAAGCGGATCGCCATTTCTGCAGAAAGGCCGGATCTTCCGTTGAGAAGATTGCTCATGGCTTGCCGCGTAACATGCAGCTTTTGCGCAGACTCCGTCACACTTAATCCATGCGGTTCGACAATTTCACTACGCAGCCAGAGACCGGGATGTACTGCGAAGCTGGAATGTAATGTAATAGGCATTAGTGATAATCCTCCAAATCAAGATCTTCGATCGCTAACACATCATTGACCCGAAAAGTCATTCGCCAGTTCCGCGTAACGGTAAGCGACCAGACCCCTTCTCGGTCTCCAACCAGCTGATGAGCTCCGAAATTAGGTGGAGCCTTCAACTCGTCGATGTTCTCAATAACACTCAGCCACGCTAACATGTTGCGCAAGCGGTCGGTCAAATTGCCTGGTAGCCCCTTGGCTTTGCCACTCTCGGCGAACGCCTTTAGCGCCTTATGTCTGATGCTTTCAATTTCCATGGGGCAAGATATCGAAGAGGAAAATAAGTGTCAACCGTCAATTGTCGCTTGTCGCTTCCCATTTAGATGATGTCGCACCGCAACGTGTTAGGACGTTGACGATGTGGCCGCCAAGTTTGCGTTCACATCCACCACCCGATAGACCGCCCCGTTCCCCGCATCCCGCACCAAATCCACCCGTACGCCGTCCCAGTGATAATCAAGGTGCCGTCGCTGGGTCGGCTCGGCGGCGCAATCGGGGTAGAACAGCCCGACGCATTCGCTCCCCGAATGCCGGACGCTGGGATAGACCACGCCATCCGAGTCACCGGCTTTCAACGCCTCTCCCAGACTCTGCGACGCGGCATAGCTGTCAGGATCGAGGGCAGGGCGGGTGGCCGTGCTGTTACCCCTCAGATCATGCAAATCGGCTTTGACCGAGAGGGCGATCTCGCGGAACTGCGAGGTCCAGCCCGGCGTCTCCGCTGTTCGCGCCATGAAAAGCGCGTGATGATGGATGGTTTCGAACAGCGCCGTTTCAAAGTCATTCGCCGCATAGAGGACGCCATAGCTGCCGTTTGTGAAGCGACTCGGTCGGTCCATACTGACATGGGTAAACGGCGCCATCAGCCAGGATGCGCCATGGCCGCCCACCCGTCGCTCGATGGGTACGAGATCGAGATTGCCGATCGTCGCCATGATGCGCGGATTGGTTTTCTGTTCGGCAGAGATCAGCAGATGCCAGTCTGCCGGGTCGGCGATGTCCTCGAACAGGTCGATCGGCGGAAAGGCGCTGCGGATGATCCTGACCGCGCCTTGCCACTCTACCCGGCTGACGGGGAGGGGATCGTCAGCCGTCACCAGCCGCCGCGCACCGCATCAAGATAACGGCGCACGCGCATGATGTCGGTCAGCTCGCCGCCGAGCATGATATCGAGCGCGCTCGCTCCGGCGAAGGCGGCATTGTCCGCCCTGATCCAGGCATAGCCACGCTGCGCCTCGGTGAAGATGATCCGCAGCGCCTTGTGGATACCCATCAGATTGGACAGGCGCGCACGCCCGTCGCGCGAAATACGCCCCGGCCCCTCCGCCTTCCAGCGCCGATAGGACCGCACCGGCATATCGAGCAGTGTGGCGGCCTGCTCGTCGGTCAGCGCCCATCTGCTGAACAGATTCAGTGCGGCGCGAAACAGGGCGGCCGCCTCATCCTGCGTTACCGGATCGGATCGGAACGCGTGAGGGGCAGTGTCTATCGGTTGCAAAGCCTGCATTGCGGATCTCCATATGGCATTATATAGATATTTTATGCCATTTGGCAACCAAGCACTAAGTGCCGGTCCCGAGAGTCGTCACTGGGCCGCCAATGGTTTTCTAATCTGCCGCGACGGGAGCGCGGCGGCCAACTGGAGCGTCACCCCTCAACTCCGGGCATACCGATCCTCATAGCGCACGATGTCATCTTCGCCGAGATAGGCGCCGGTTTGCACTTCGATCATCTCGACAGGGATCTTGCCGGGGTTTTCGAGCCGGTGCACCGCGCCTAGCGGTACATAGACAGACTCATTGGCGCTCACCAGTTTCCTGAAATCCCCGATCGTCACGTGCGCGGTTCCGGCAACGACGATCCAGTGTTCGGCGCGATGGTTGTGGCTTTGCAGGGAGAGCGCCTGCCCTGGATTGACGACGATGCGCTTCACCTGAAAGCCGGTGCCGAGCGCGAGGCTCTCGAACCAGCCCCAGGGGCGCATATCGCGCGCCATGCTCTCGCCCTGCCTGATGCCGCGCGCCTTCAGGGATGCGACGGCCTCGCCCACCCGCTGGCTCGCGGACTTGGGCGCCACCAGCACCGCGTCCGGCATCGCGACGACGATCATCTCCTCCAGTCCGATGCCGACCAGTTCAAGGCCGTCCGCCTCGGAGCGCAGCAGCGTGTTGCTGCAATCGATCGCGGTGGCTTGCGCGGAGCATGAATTGCCTGCCGCATCCGGCCCGCTCTCCTGCCACACGCTCTTCCAGTCGCCAAGGTCCGACCAGCCAGCGGAAAAGGGCATGACGGCGAGGTTCGAGGCTTTCTCCATGATCGCATAGTCGATCGAGATCGCCTGTGCCTTGCCCCAGGCGTCTGCGCCGAGGCGGGTGAAGCCGAGATCCGTATTACGCGCCTCCACCGCCTCGTTCACGGCGCTGAGCAATTCTGGCGCGTGGGTGCGGTAGGCGTCAAGGATGGCTTGCACGGAAAAGAGGAAAATTCCGGCGTTCCAGAGATAGCGGCCCGATGCCAGCATCTCAGCCGCGCGCGCCGCATCCGGCTTTTCGACAAAGCGCACCAGCGATTGCGGCTCGAGTGCGGAGCGGGCGGCCGGATCGGCCAGTTCCAGATAGCCATAGCCGGTTTCCGGGCGTGTCGGTTCGATCCCGAAGGTGACGAGATCCCCATCGCCCGCGCGCCCGGCAGCCGCCTGCACAGTCGCCCGGAAGGTAGCGGCATCGGGGATCAGATGATCGGACGGCAATATCAGCATCAGGGCGTCCGGCGCCTGTTGTTGGAGCGCCAGCGCCGCAGCGAGCACGGCGGGCGCGGTGTTGCGCCCTTGCGGCTCGATCACCACGGCTGCGGGTTTCATACGCACAGTATCAAGCTGCTCCAGCACAATGAAACGGAAGGGGTCGCCGGTCACGACCAGAGGCGGCGCAAAGCCTTCCCCGCTGGCAAGGGTGGCGGCACGCTGGAACAGGCTGGTGTCCCCCATCAGTTGCGCGAACTGCTTGGGAAAGGCCTTGCGCGACAGAGGCCAGAGCCGCGTGCCCGAACCGCCACACAGGATGACGGGATAAATTTGCCGCTGGGTCGTCATGAGAATGGCAATGCCTCGCGCCGGGTGTGTTTTCGCTTCAACCGACTAACGGCATGATCCCGGATAGCCAAGGGTGATAATTGATAGAGTTGAGAGTGGATATCCGGATTGGGCAATCCACCCTCTGAGAGAGGCGCAAATGAGAGATGCGCATAGAGATATAGCGGTGACATTCCGAGGCCAGACAGGCGCCTCCACCAGTCACCGCATTCCGTAATGACAAACGCGCCATCGCCCTATAGATGCTTCTGCTTGTCCGGAAGCAGGGCCGGACGCACAGCAAGCTGCCGCAGCCAACGCCGGAGTGGATGGCCGTCCGTGTTTCCAGAGGATAGTGACAAGATGACAATCGAATATCGTATCGCGCGGTCCGGGCAGGGCTGGCGCGCAGTGGTTGTGGCGGCGCTGATGTGTGGGACGGTGCTTTCGGGCTGTTCGTCGTTGAGGAGCGCGGCCGGCCCTTCCACCGGGGCAGTCCTGAAGGCCGATGATGCGGCGCTTTCCACGGCTGATATCAAGATCATCGACGTGTCGGACGAAGTGGCGCGGCGGGTGTTTGCCAGCGCCCAGGCGTCCTCGTTCGCCGCGAGCCTTGGCGATGGCTATCCGGTCGGGTCGGTGGTCGGCAAGGGTGACGTGCTGGACATTTCCATATGGGAGGCGCCGCCCGCGGCCTTGTTCGGCGCGGCGGGCGGTGATGTGCGCCTCTCGTCGTCTGGTTCGACAGCGCGCGGCACCACATTGCCGGATCAGATGGTGGATAGTGACGGGCGCATCACAATCCCCTTCATCGGGCAGGTTCAGGCCGCAGGGAGCACGCCGCAGCAGATCAGCCGGGATATCGTCAAGCGTCTGACCGGCATGGCGCACTTGCCTCAGGTGATTGTGCGCGTCGCGCGCAATGCCACCACCAATGTCACCATCGTTGGCGATGTGGCGAACAGCACCCGCGTGCCGCTCACTGCCCGTGGCGAGCGTGTGCTTGATGTGCTGGCGAGCGCGGGCGGGGTCAAGCAGCCGGTCGGCAAGACCGTGATTCAGATTACGCGTGGGGCCGAAGTCGCCTCGTTGCCGCTGGAGACGATCATCAAGGAGCCGCGCCAGAATATCCGGCTTCAGCCCGACGATGTCATAACGGCCTTGTTCCAGCCCTACAGCTTTACGGCGCTGGGCGCGACCGGCGCGAATGCCGAGATCGCCTTCGAGGCGACCGGCATTACGCTGGCGCAGGCGCTGGGCCGGGCAGGAGGTTTGCAGGACAACCGGGCCGATGTGCGCGGCGCGTTCCTGTTCCGGCTGGAGAATCCGGCGGCCCTCGATCCCGCCCTCGCGGCCAGTGCGCGGACGACACCTGAGGGCAAGATTCCGGTCATCTATCGGATCGACATGAAGAACCCCGCGACCTTCTTCGCGGCGCAGAGCTTTCCGGTGCGCAACAAGGACGTGATCTATGTTTCCAACGCGCCGCTGGCCGAATTCCAGAAGTTTGTCAACGTGGTGTCGTCGCTGGTCTACCCGATTCTGGCTGTGAACAACGCCGCGAAGGGGAATTAATCCGGCGCCTGTTTGGGCATGACGACATAGGGCCGTTACTCCTTACTGATCGGCAGGGAAGCCAGCCTTTACAGAGAAGTCGCGAAGGGCGCGAACGCCTGAGCTGGATTGGTGCTGCCCGGCGCGGTTAACGGATTGGCGCGGGGCAGAACGAGTGCGGAAGTGCTGTCGCCTGAATTGCGTTGGGGGCGATATGGCGCTAGGGGGCATGGCATGACACAGCCTCGCACCTTGTATGAAAAAATCTGGGATGCCCACATCGTCGAGCGGCAGGATGATGGCACCTGCCTCATCTATATCGACCGGCATCTGGTTCATGAAGTCACCAGCCCGCAGGCGTTCGAAGGCTTGCGCATGGCCGGGCGCACAGTCCGCAGGCCAGACCTGACGCTGGCGGTGCCGGATCATAACCTGCCCACCACCGCGCGCGTGGATGCGGCGGGCAAGCGCCTGCCGATCGCGGACGTGGAGAGCGCGCAGCAGCTCGCCGCGCTGGAGCGGAACGCGCCGGAGTTCGGCATCCACTATATCGGCGCGACCGATGCGGAGCAGGGCATCGTCCATGTCGTCGGGCCGGAGCAGGGCTTTACGCTGCCGGGCACGACATTGGTGTGCGGAGACAGCCACACGGCGGCGCATGGCGCGCTCGGCGCACTGGCATTCGGCATCGGCACCAGCGAAGTGGAGCATGTGCTCGCGACCCAGACGCTGTTGCTCACACCGAGCAAGACGATGGAAATTCGCGTTGAGGGCGCGCTTGGCCCCGCTGTGACGCCCAAGGACGTGATCCTGCATATCATCGGTGTGATCGGCACGGCGGGCGGCACCGGCCATGTGATCGAGTATCGCGGCAACGTATTCGAGGAGATGTCAGTCGAGGGGCGCTTGACCGTCTCCAACATGTCGATCGAGGGCGGCGCGCGCGCGGGGCTGTTCGCTCCCGATGACAAGACCTTCGCTTATCTGAAAGGCCGCCCGATGGCGCCCAAGGGTGCAGCGTGGGATGCTGCGGTGGCATACTGGCAGAGCCTGCGCACCGATGAGGGCGCGCGTTTCGACAAGTCTGTGCTCATCAACGCGGCAGACATCGCGCCGACGGTGACATGGGGCACAAGCCCTGAGGATGTCGTGCCGATCAGCGGCGTCGTTCCCGCGCCGGAGAGCTTTGCCGATCCGTCCAAGCGCGCGGCTGCGGAAAAGGCGCTGGAGTATATGGGCCTCACCGCCGGCCAGCGGATGGAGGATGTTTCGGTGCAGCATGTCTTTATCGGCAGCTGCACCAACAGCCGGATCGAGGATCTGCGCGCCGCCGCCGCCGTGGCTAAGGGGCGCAAGGTCAGCCCCGGCATCAAGCAGGCGCTGATCGTGCCCGGCTCCGGCCTCGTCAAGCGCCAGGCCGAGGCCGAGGGGCTGGATCGTATTTTCATCGAGGCGGGCTTCGAGTGGCGCGAGCCGGGTTGCTCGATGTGCCTGGCGATGAACCCGGACAAGGTGCCTGCGGGCGAACGCTGCGCCTCCACCTCCAACCGCAATTTCATGGGGCGGCAGGGGCCGGGCGCGCGCACGCACCTCGTCTCGCCCGCCATGGCGGCGGCCGCGGCGATTGCCGGGCATCTGACGGACATACGGCACATGGCGGGAGAGACAGCATGAAGCGGGCATTCTGGATATTGGCGGTAGGCGCGGTCGTTAGCGCGGTGATGGCGGCAACGATCGGCCGCGCGGCGGACAAACCCGTGCTCAGCGTGACCCGGCTCGATTGCGGCGGGTTTCAGATCAACGATCTCAACGCCTTTTCCGACACCAATGCCTATACCGGCCTTACCAAACGCCTGACGGACAGTTGCTACCTCATCCGCCATGGCGATGCATATATGCTGTGGGATACCGGCCTGCCCGCCGCGCTGAAAGGTCAGCCGCAGGACAGCAAGGCGGTGTTCGTACCCAGTCTCGACAAGACCATCGTCGAACAGCTCGCCGTGCTCGGCGTCAAGCCGGAACAGATCAGCCTCATCGGCATCAGCCATATTCACGGCGACCACACCGGACAGGCCCAAGCCTTTCCGCAGGCGAAGCTGTTGATCGGCAAGGGCGACTGGGATTTGCTCGGCACGGGTTCGCCCCTCGCGGCGGACAGCGTGAAAGCGCTTGCCCACTGGCTTGGCGGCGGAGCCTATGAGGCGGTGATGGGTGACAAGGATATCTTCGGGGACGGCACCGTCATGATGCTCAACATGCCCGGCCACACGCCGGGGCATCACAGCCTGATGGTCAGCCTCGAGCAGACGGGCAAGCTGCTGCTCACGGGCGATCTGGCGCATTTCCATGAAAATTACGCCAGCAACGGGGTGCCGGGGTTCAATACGGACAGAGCCGATTCGTTGGCGTCGCTGGATCGTTTCAAGGCGCTGGCGAAGACCATGAAGGCGACCGTAATTATCCAGCATGACCCGCGCGACATAGCAAAGCTCCCCGCTTTTCCAGCGGCGGCACGCTGATGGAACCGATCCAGACCATTGAGGGCCGCGCGTATCCGCTTGGCGTAAAGAATGTCGACACCGACATGATTATTGCCGCCAAGTGGCTGAAGGGCATTACCCGCGCCGGGCTGGGCAGGGGCGCATTCGAGGCGATGCGCGCCGATCCCGGCAATGTGTTTGACGATCCCGCTTACAAGGGCAGCCCGATCCTGATCGCGGGCGATAATTTCGGCTGCGGATCGAGCCGCGAGCATGCGGCATGGGCGCTCAACGACATGGGTATCACGGTGGTGATCGCGCCGAGCTTTTCAGATATATTTTCCGGTAACGCCTTCAAGAATGGCATCCTGACGGTTGCACTGCCGCAGGAGGCGATCGACCGGCTGCTGGAAGTGGCCCGCACAGACGCCATTTATGTTGACCTCGAGGCACAGAGCGTCACGACCCCGTTTCAGGATCGTTACACTTTCGAGATAGACCCGTTCCGTAAATCCTGCCTCTTGGGGGGGCTGGACGAGATCGGCCTCACCATGGCCCGCACACACAGCATCGCCGCCTTCGAGGGGGCCCGCGCAAAAGACCAGCCGTGGCTGGTTCCGGCGCTTGCCTGAGGCGCTGTGCGGTCTTATCTATCAACAACAGCAACCACTCATTTTTTCAGGGCACCCATCATGACCGACTTTAACGACCGGGAACGCGCATTCGAGGCCAAATTTGTGCACGACGAGGAAATGCAGTTCCGCATCATCGCGCGTCGCAACCGGCTGCTGGGCGAATGGGCGGGCGCGAAAATGGGCCTGACCGCCGCCGAGACGGATGCCTATGCCAAGGCGGTCGTCCAGGCCGATTTCGAGGAAGCGGGCGATGAGGACGTGATCCGCAAGCTGGTGGGTGATCTTACCAGCGCCGGGGTCGAGATCGACGAGACGAGCGTGCGCACCGCGTTGGGTGAGCAGGAAGTCATCGCGCGGCGCATGTTTATCGAACCCCAGGCATAAGGCGCGCATCATGGCGATGGCGGCGGACGAGATAGCCGAACTGATTCGCGCCGGGATTCCCGGCGCTACGGTGGAAATTACCGATCTGCGCGGCGATGGCGATCATTATGCGGCGCGGGTGGTGGCGGAGAGCTTTCGGGGCTTGAGCCGGGTGAAGCAGCATCAGGCCGTCTATGCGGCGCTGGGTGGGCGCATGGGCGGTGTGCTCCACGCCTTGCAACTGACGACTGCCATCCCCAACTGATAGAACATAAGCAAGAAGCCGTCAGGCCGAGTGCAATCGAGGAACCGATTATGAGTGACGCCCACACCCGTATAGCGCAAATCGTCGGCGACCATGATGTCGTGCTGTTCATGAAGGGCACGCCATTGTTCCCGCAGTGCGGATTTTCCAGCCGCGCGATCGCGATCCTCAATCATCTCGGCGTCGGTTTCGACAGCGTCGATGTGTTGCAGGATCAGGAAATCCGGCAGGGCATCAAGAGCTTTTCAGACTGGCCGACCATTCCCCAGCTTTATGTGAAGGGTGAATTTGTCGGCGGCAGCGACATCATGATGGAAATGTATGAAGCGGGTGAGCTTGAGCATTTGTTCGAAGAGAGCGGAGTCGCCCGCGCGCAATAATCAGTCCGAGACGGGGTGGCAGGCGCGCCGCCTCAGTCCGACCCAATAAAACGCGCGAGTTTCCCAAGCGTTTGCAAGCCCAGCTCCACGGCGCCGAAGCCTTTGGCATTCTGATACTCGGCGGCCGTGCTGAACGTCATCGCCAGCGTGACCTTGGTGCCTCCGTCCAGTTCCTCCAGCGAGGCCCAGGCGTCGGCATGTTTCGGTCCATCCTCGCCCCACAGCAGGGTATAGGCGATCCGCTCCTCGGGCCTGACCTCTGTATAGCGATGATGGTTGGGAAAGACGGTGCCGTCCGGCCCGATCATATCGAATACCCATTCGCCGCCGGTGCGCAGATCAATCCTTGTCGTGCGGCAGGAAAAGCCGTCCGGCCCCCACCATTGCGGCAATGTGTCCGCGTTCATCCATGCCCGCCAGACGATGGACCGGGGTGCCTTGATGACTCTTAGTAGCACCATGGTGCGTTCTGCAACGCGTGCCATGGTGTCGAGGCCGGTGCCGAAGCCCTGCTGATACCCCGCCTCCATGTTCGCCGCCAATGAGGACAGTTGCACCGTGATCGCTAACCGGCTGCGCTCGTCCGTGCCCGAGAAATCCGCCGTGACCAGCGCCACCGATTGCAGAACCTCCTCAGACGAGATGGTTTCATAGTATATGCTGCGCCGCTCTGGCTGCAACGCCAGCCACCCACGTTCGCACCTTATGTCCGGATGGCCCGCTGCCTTGCAGAGGGAGGCTTCGCGGCCGTCTACGCGGGTGTCCGCCTCCAGCAACTCCACGCGCACTGCGGGGGAGGGCGCGGCCCAGATCGCCCGCGCGGCGGGGGCTGTCCACGCTTCCCACAGCGCGGTCAGCGGCGCGGCGACCTCCTGCTCGAAAGTCAGGGTCGTGCAGGGGGTTGTCCGGGGGTCGGTGCCGGGTCCGTCGGTCATCGTTCGCTTTCCTTCATTACCTGCATCACAAACGCATCCAGCCGGTCGAGCCGCGCCTCCCAGACGGCGCGCTGGTCATCGATCCATGTTCGCATCGGCTCCAGAGCCTCTGGCACGAGGGCGCATGTGCGTGTCCGCCCGTCCTTGAAGCTGATGATCAGCCCCGCCTCTTCCAGCACAGCCAGATGCCGCATCACGGTGGGAAGCGCCAGTCCCGTCGGCTCGGCCAGCGCGGTTACGGGCGCGGGTGCGAGGGCGAGGCGGCTCAGTGTCGACCGGCGTGTCGTGTCTGAAAGGGCGTGAAACAGCCGGGAAAGTTCGGGATCATGCTTAGCCATACGGCTAACTATCCCTCCTCCTCTGTTCATGCAAGCAAATAGTTTGCCAGATTGCTAAGTTTTTGAGCCGCTCAATATCCGCTCTTCCTGCTGAACACCCGCCCTCATGCCAGCCGCTGTGCGCCGCTTCGTGTCGAAGGCATCTACAGAGGAAGAATTGTGCGGACCGGGTGGGGGATGCGCGGCGGAGACAAAGCCGGCTGGCATCCCCCTTTGGGTCAACGAGGGTAGTGCGTATAGATAAGCATCGCTTGTGCCAGAACAGGGTATCAGTGCTTTTGTGCGGGTCATCATGCTTAACATGATTTTTACCCCACCCCGCGCTGTAAAAAAATCCGACATTTTTCTGCGCATGCGGGTTGCTGCGCGCTACTCCCTTGCATGAGGAGCGCAGTTGCGCGCATGAAGGGGGATGACACCGCCTTTTGACATCAACAGCCTGCCTACCGGCGAGGCGATGCGCCTTTCGCCGCTGGTCGCGCGGGTGCTGGCGCCCAACCCGTCGCCCTTCACCTATACCGGCACCCAGAGCTATGTCGTCGGGCGGGATGATGTCGCGATCATCGACCCTGGCCCAGCAGAGGATGCTCATCTCGATGCTCTGATCGCTGCCGTTGCGGAACGGCCGGTGCGTGGCATAGTCTGCACCCATACTCACCGCGATCACAGCCCCGCCGCGGTGCTGCTGGCGGAGCGGACACACGCGCCCATCATCGGTTGCGCGCCGCTGACGATGGAGGATGACGGCCCGCGCGCCGATGCGGCGTTTGACGCGGACTATCGGCCTGACGAGGCACTGGTGGACGGTGCGCTGCTCGCTGGCGATGGCTGGACGATTGCGGCGGTGGCGACGCCGGGCCATACCTCCAACCACCTGTGCTACGCGCTGCTCGAGGAGGGCGCGCTGTTCACCGGCGATCATGTAATGGGCTGGTCTACCAGCATCGTTTCTCCGCCTGATGGCGACATGGCGGACTATATGCGCTCGATGCAGAAGCTGCTGGATCGGGATGACGCCGTCTATTATCCCGCCCACGGCGAGGCGGTAGAAAATCCGCAGCGGCTGGTGCGCGGCATGATGGGCCATCGCAAGCATCGCGAGGGGCAGATTTTGCGCCATCTCGAGAAGGGCGAGGCGGATGGGCGCCGTATCACTGACATGGTGCCTGAGATGTATAAGGGCACGGACAAGCGCCTTCACCCCGCCGCCGCGCGCTCGGTGCTCGCACATCTGCTTGACCTTGAGCAGCGCGGGCTGGCACAGCATGTGCTGAACGATGTGTGGAGGGTGGCGGCGCGATGAAGAAACTGATTGTTCCCATCATCATCGGGCTGGTGATGTTCGGCGCGGCGTTCGGCGGGGCATTCTATTTCTTCCAGTCTGACAAGGCGAAGCAAGAGGCTGCGATCAAATCCGTTACCGAAACGGTGCTGGCCGCTCTGCAAAAGCAGGGCAAGACAGTGGTCTATACCGGGCGGTTGGTTGCGGTAGCCGCGCCCGCCGCTGTGGCAGCCCCCGCACCAGCCGCGAACGAGGCGGATAAGGCGCCGGAGCCTGCCGGGCATTCCGCCGCCGCTACTCCAGCCGCGCATGAGCCTGAAGCCCATGCGGCAGCGCCTGCGCCTGTAGAGGAAAAGGGAGAAGGCGCGCATGCCGCGCCCGCACCTGTTCTGGGTGGCGCCATCGCCATCGTGCCTGCCACCGTGCGCTACGAGCTGGATTTCAAGGCGCTGCGCAAGCAGGATGTGGTATGGGATGAGGAAGCCCATGTGCTAAAAGTGACGGTGCCTGCGCTCAGCATCGCCGAGCCGGAGATTGACGTCGCCAATATCCGCCAGATCGGCGGCGCCGCGCCCGAGGATGCGGTGCGCCGGGGCGCGCTCGGCCCTTTGCTTGAACAGGCGCGGGACGACGCGGCGCTCGGGCAGGCGCGGGAAACGGCGCGCGGGATGGTAGAGCGCGCTTTCGCAATGCCCTTACTGGTAGAGGGGCTGAAAAAGGCCAAGGTCATCGTGCGCTTTGCCGATGAACCGGCGGATGAGGACGAGGAAGAGGGCGGCGGTTCAGGCCACCATTAGGCGGCGATGGCCCTGCCGCCCGGCTCCACTTGCGGCGGCGGCGCATCGCTTTCATGCTGCCAGTCTGTGCGGCGCTTTAGCCACGGATTGAGGAACAGCAGCGGCAGTTTCCACAGGATCAGGCTTTTGTGCACGAAGGCATCGGCCAGCCGCTCGCCCAGCGTCGGTTGCCAGCCGCCATGCGCCCTCAGCCAAGCGTCATAGGGCATCCAGTGGCTTGGTTCGTCGCGCTCAACCACCTTGAAAAGCTGATAGAGCGGGCGCTCCCGCCGGATCACGCCCATGCTCAGCAGCTTGTCCACCTGCCACATGCCGCGCTGCTCGGTGAGGATGATGACGCGGCATAGCCGGTTGAACATAGCCTCGCTCGCCACCACCGCGTCGGTATTCAGTGCGTCGATGTCGCAGCCGAACGTCAGGCGGATCATCCTGTCGATATGCGCGCAGGTCTTGTCCGCCGCATAGGGCTTGGTGCCCAGATGCTCGAAATAGCGGCGGAACATGTGATAATGTTTTTCCTCGTCCGCCCGGTGCTTTTCCACGGCGGCGATGAAGGCGGTCGCCTCGGGATAGCGGCGGCGCACCGCCTCCAACACACGATCAAGGCTCGAATATCCGCGATGCTCGTTGAAAATGTAGATGGACCCCAATATGTCGAGGTATCGGCGGCGTAAGGCTGCAATCATACACAATACTCTCATGCGGTGCGGGTGGCGTCAAACGGATTGCGGCGCGCTGCAACAAGGAAGGACACTCAAAATGACGGTGCAACCCGTTGAATCCCTTGCGGGGCTGGATCTGCTGGCCGAGATCAACCGGCTGAGGAAAGA
Organism: Sphingobium sp.; assembly: GCA_017984895.1. Taxonomy (GTDB): domain Bacteria; phylum Pseudomonadota; class Alphaproteobacteria; order Sphingomonadales; family Sphingomonadaceae; genus Sphingobium. The sequence continues at coordinate 36,619 of JAGNYO010000004.1, forward strand.
GCGCAATGCCGTCATCCTCGCCCATTATTACCAGAAGCCGGAGATTCAGGATCTGGCCGATTTTGTCGGCGATTCGCTGGAACTGTCAAAAAAGGCGGCAGCGACGGACGCGGATGTGATCGTTTTTTCCGGCGTGCGCTTCATGGCGGAGACGGCGAAGATCCTCGCGCCCGGCAAGATCGTCGTATTGCCGGATATGGACGCGGGGTGCAGCCTTGAGGATAGCTGCCCGCCGGACAAGTTCGCCGCCTTCCGCGCGCAGCACCCGGATCATATCGCGCTCACCTACATCAACTGCTCGACCGAAGTGAAGGCGCTGTCCGACATCATCGTGACAAGCAGCAGCGCGGAGAAAATTCTCGCGCAGATACCGCTAAGCCAAAAAATCATCTTCGGGCCGGATCGGCATCTGGGCGGATACTTGGCGCGCAAGACCGGGCGGGATATGCTGCTCTGGCCCGGCGTGTGCATCGTGCACGAAGCGTTCAGCGAGACAGAGCTTTTGAAGCTGAAGGCACAGCACCCGGACGCGCCGGTCGCCGCGCACCCGGAATGCCCGGCCTATATCCTCGACCATGCCGATTATGTCGGATCGACCAGCGGCATATTGGAGTTTTCGAAGGCGATGCCGGGCGATACGCTGATCGTCGCGACCGAGCCGCACATCATCCATCAGATGGAAAAAGCGATGCCGGAGAAGAATTTCATTGGTGCGCCCGGTGCGGATGGCAACTGCAATTGCAATATCTGTCCCTACATGGCGCTCAATACGCTGGAGAAAATCTATCTCTGCCTGCGTGACCTGACGCCGCGGATCGAGATCGACGAGGAGCTGCGGCTCGCAGCGAAAAAGAGCCTTGACCGGATGATCGATATGGCGGCGGGGACAGTCGGGCAGGGGGATCTTGGGGCGCGGTTCGGAATCGCGTGATGGGAACGCAGGAAGCCCGCGCAACGGCACGCCAGGTGCTGGATTTCTGGTTTGACGCGCTGACACCGGAGCAGCACTTCAAAAAAGATGCCTTGCTCGATGACGAAATCGGCCGAAGATTTGGTGCATTGCGCGATACTCTGTTCGCGACCGATGCTGCTGGCTGGGACGACACCGCGGAGCATACACTGTCGGCAATCATCGTGCTCGATCAGTTGTCGCGCAATCTGTTTCGCGATCAGGCGGAGGCATTTGCGGCCGATCCGCTGGCGCTGGACCTGTGCCTTGCGGCGATTGCGCGGGGGTTTCATGCCGAACTCGACGCACGGCACAGGGCGTTTCTTTACCTGCCCTTGATGCACTGCGAGAACCTTGGCGTTCAGCTTTTCTCCGTCCGATGCTATTCGGAGCCGGGGCTGGAGTTTAACCTCAATTTCGCGCGTTCCCACGCAGACGTGATTGAGCGGTTTGGGCGTTTTCCCAGCCGGAATGCAGCGCTGGGCCGCATTTCAACGCCGCAGGAAAAAGACTATCTCGCGCAGCCGGGTTCTGGCTGGTAAGAGCGATCGGACATGACCTTCTCCCTCCCCCATTTCGACCTCTCTGCCTTCATCGCATCCACTCTGGCGGAGGATCTCGGTGGCCCGTTGGGCGCGGGCGGGCGGGATGTCACGTCCGAGAGTGTGATCCCGGCGGATGCGCGTTTTAGCGGGGTAATGGATAGCCGCGATGCGGTGACGGTGGCCGGGTTGCCGCTGGCCGACGCGTTTTTCCGCGCGCTCGACCCCACCGTGGAAATCACAATCCTGGTGGGCGAGGGCGAGAGTGTTCCCGCCGGAACCGACCTGATGCGCCTTTCGGGCAATGCGCGCGCATTGCTCACGGCGGAGCGGTCCGCGCTCAATACTGTCCAGCACCTCACCGGCATCGCGACGATGACGCGCGACTATGTGGCCAAGATCGCGGGCACCTCAGCCACGCTGCTCGATACGCGCAAGACCATCCCCGGCCTGCGCGTGCTGGAAAAATACGCGACTCGGCAAGGCGGTGCGACCAATCATCGCATGGGCCTTTATGATGCGGCGATGATCAAGGACAATCATGTCGCGGTGGCGGGTGGCATCGGCGAGGCGGTGCGGCGCGCGGTGGCTGCGGGCGTAGAGCGCATCATCGTCGAGGTGGACCGCATCGACCAGATCGAGCCTGCTCTGGCGGCGGGGGCGACGCATCTGCTGCTCGATAATATGGCCGTCTCGACCCTGCGCGGCGCGGTGACGCTGGTCGGCGGACGCGTGCCGACAGAAGCGAGCGGCGGCGTCCGTCTGGAGACGATCCGCGCCATTGCCGAGACGGGCGTCACCTATATCAGTGTCGGGCGGTTGACGCAGAGCGCCCCGGCGGCGGACATTGGCCTCGATTTTGCGACAGAGTGAAGCCGCGCTGATCGTCGGCCTCGTGCTGGCTGCGATACCCGTCGCCGCCCATGCGCAGACGCCTGCCTCCTGCCGCGTGCCAGAGCGCATCAATCCGCCGCGCGCGGGTAGCACCCCCGACCCGGATCAGATGCGGCGCATGAAGGTTGCCGGTTATACGCTCGCGCTAAGCTGGACGCCGCAATATTGTGCCCGCGCGCGTGACGGCGACAGCCAGTGCGACATCCGCAATGGCCGCTTCGGCTTTGTACTGCATGGCCTGTGGCCCGATGGCGCGGCGAAGGATGGGCGCAGCGCGGGCTGGCCGCAATATTGTGCGCCTGCCGCCCCCGTGAACCGCGCGGTGATCACCGCCAATTTCTGCATGATGCCGTCCGTTCCGCTGATGCAGCATCAATGGGCCAAGCATGGCACCTGCATGGCGCGCAGCCCGGAGAACTATTTCGCCCGCGCCCGCGCGACGTATGAAAAGATACTCCTGCCAGATATGGGGTATTTCGCCAGGCAATATCGCGTCACCGCAGGCCAGATCGCGGGGGCGATCGCGCGGAAAAACCCCGGTATGGGGATCGACATGATCCGGGTGCAGGCGAGCGATTATGGTATGCTGAGCGAGGTCTGGATCTGCCTCGATGCCCGCTTCAGGCCTATGCGCTGCCCGGCGGGCAAAGCGGGTGTGTCTCCTAATGCGCGGATCAGCGTTCGCGCGGATTATTGAGCGGGGCGGGGGGCATCAGCCTGCGCGCAGCAGTGCTACGGCGGCATCCCGCTCGAACAGGTAGAGGCAGTTGCGAGCGGCCTGCCCGCGCGGGCCTTCCAGCCCGCCGTCACGATCCACCAGCAGACGCGCATCATCCCGTGCCATGTCGATGAGATCCGCGATGTCCGTATCCCCCGCGAGGCGGAACCTTTGTTCGCCAGATTGACGGGTGCCGAGATAGTCCCCCGCGCCACGCAACCGCAGATCCTCTTCGGCAATGCGGAAGCCATCGTTCGTCTCGCGCATCAGGGCGAGGCGCGCCCGCGCCGTCTCCGAGAGCGCATTGCCGCGTAACAACAGGCAGGTTGACGCCTTGTCGCCGCGCCCCACCCGGCCGCGCAACTGGTGCAATTGCGCGAGGCCAAAGCGGTCTGCGCCCTCGATGATCATCAGCGTGGCGTTGGGCACATCGACGCCGACCTCGATCACGGTCGTCGCCACCAGCACGCTGGCCTCGCCGGAGGAAAAGCGCGCCATCGCCGCGTCCTTCTCCGGCCCCTTCATCCGTCCGTGAACGAGCGCCACACTATTGCCAAAGCGCGCGCGCAGCGCCTCTGCCCGCGCCTCTGCCGCCGCCTGATCGGAGAGTGCGCTTTCTTCCACCAGCGGGCACACCCAATAGGCTTGTCCCCCCGCCGCGATATGCCTGCCCAGCCCCTCCACCACGTCCACGAGCTTGTCGACCGAGCTGACTGTCGTGCGGATCGGCTGGCGGCCCGGCGGCATTTCGTCTAACCGGCTCACCTCCATGTCGCCATAATAGGTAAGCGTCAGCGTGCGCGGGATTGGCGTTGCCGTCATCACAAGCATATGCGGGTTGAGCCGCGCCTTGGACGCCAGCATCATGCGCTGCACCACGCCAAAGCGGTGCTGTTCGTCGATCACCACCAGTCCCAGATGCTTATAGCTCACGGTTTCTTGAAAGATCGCGTGGGTGCCGATGAGGATGTCGATGCTGCCATCCGCCAGCCCCATCAACGTCGCCTCGCGCACCTTGCCCTTATCCCGCCCGGTGAGGATGGCGAGGTTAATACCGACGCCGGAGAGCATGGTCCGTAGTGTCTCGTAATGCTGGCGGGCGAGGATCTCCGTCGGCGCGAGCAGCGCGCCCTGCATGCCGCTCTCGACCGCGCCAAGCAGCGCCATCAGCGCCACCCATGTCTTGCCCGATCCCACATCGCCCTGCAACAGGCGCAGCATCGGGCTGCTCTGTGCGCAATCGCCATCAATCTCCGCCACCGAGCGGCGCTGCGCCCCCGTCGGGGCGAACGGCAGCTTCACCGCATCGCGTAATCGCCCGGTAGGGCGGATCGGTTCGGCCCGGCGCTGGCGCGAGGCGGCGCGCACCAGCATCAGCGCCAACTGGCCGGAGAAAATCTCGTCATAGGCGAGGCGGCGGCGGGCCTCGTGGCTGTCTGGCGTGGCATGGACGCTGAGCAGACTGTCGCGCCAGCCTTTCCAGCCATGCGAGCCAAGCACGGAGGCGTCGATCCACTCCGGCAGCTCGGGCGCGCGGGTGAGCGCTTCGGCCGCCAGATCGCGCATCCGGGCATTGGTGATCCCCTCTGAGAGCGGATAGACCGGCTCCATCACCGGGATCTGTGCCGCCTCCTCCACAAGGCCGACATGATTCGGGTGGATGATCTGGAGCTGATCGCCATAAGCTTCCAGCTTGCCCGAGATGACGCGCGGTTCGCCAATGGGCAGCAGCTTGCGCGGCCAGCCGCTGTTCTTGCCGAAATAGACCAGTGACACGCCATTGCCTTCGCCATCCACCGCCCACACCCGGAACGGCGCGCGCGGCGAGCCGCCCGCCCGGTAATCGGTGGGCGTGAGCGTGATGATGATGGTGCGGCCAATGTCGTTATGATCGAGCCGCGATACCCGCATCCGCTCCACCCAGCCGATGGGCAGATGGAAGGCCAGATCGACCATCTTCGACAGGCCCAATCGGTCAAGTGGCTTCGAAAGCGCGTTGCCTACGCCCTTCAGCACCGAAATTTCGGCAAACAGCGGATTGAGTAGTTCGGGTCGCATGGCTATGCGCAGTTGTTTAGAGGGGTTCCTTCATTCCGCAAATAGCGGAATGAAGGAATCTCAGCACCGGCCCTTTCCTCCGCCCAACCTCCCGACAGGGTATCCTATGGGAGGTTGGGCGGAGGAGAGGGCTGGTGCGGCTCATCCGAAACGCCAGCGAAGCGACGCGTTTAGGACCCAGAGAACAAACACGGACAGGACGTAAACCATCATGCAAGACACCCCCCGCCTGCGCCGCCTGCATTTCCGCGCATGGCATCGCGGCACGCGCGAGGCGGACTATATGGTCGGCGGCTTTTTCGATCGCTATGGCGCAGGCTGGAGCGATGCGGAGATGGCGTGGTTCGAGGAACTGCTGGAGGAGCAGGATGTCGATATCATAGCCTGGGGACTTGGCACGGCTTTGGTGCCGGAGCAGTTTGACGGGCCTTTGATGGATCTGTTCCGCAAGCTGGACTTTATCTCGATCCCCAGATGACAGACATCAGCCGCATCCTCTCTGCGCGTAAGCCACTCACGCTGTCCGGCGCGCCGACCGGCTTCCTGCCGCTACTGCTGGCAGACCTGGCCCGCGCGGCGGCAGGCGGAGGCGCACCTACACGCGCGGTGTTCATCGCGCCGGATGAACTGGCGATGCAGGCCGTGGCCGACACGGCGGGCTGGTTCGCGCCGGAGCTGGACGTGATCGCGATCCCGGCGTGGGATTGCCTGCCCTATGATCGCGCCTCGCCCTCGCTCCGCTCCGCCGCGCAGCGCCTAGCCGGGTTGCATGCGCTCTCGGCGCCGGTCACAGCGCCGCAGCTTGTACTGACCACGGCTGCCGCGATAACCCAGCGCACGCTCACGCCCTTTCGCGTGCGCCAGCTTGTCGCGCGTCTGGCACCGGGCGAACGCATCGCCATCGAGGCGCTGACCAAGCTGCTTCAGGCCAATGGCTACAGCCGCACCGACACCGTGCATGATGCGGGCGAATATGCGGTGCGCGGCGGCATTGTCGATATCTATCCCGGCGGCGCCAGGGAGCCGCTGCGGCTCGATTTCTTTGGCGACGAGATCGAGACGTTGCGTAGCTTCGACCCCGGCACCCAGCGTTCGACCGGCGATGTGGCGGGCTTCACCCTGCTGCCCGCGTCCGAGGCATTGCTGGACGAGGAGACGATCAAGCGCTTCCGTGGCCGCTATCGCGAGCTGTTCGGCGCGACCGCCACCGGCGATCCGCTTTACCAGGCAGTGAGCGACGGGCGGCGGCTCGCGGGCATGGAGCATTGGCTGCCCTTGTTCGAAGAGCGCCTCGTGCCGCTTACCGAGCATCTGGGCAAAGAGGCGCTGATCGTGCGCGATGGCGGCGTGACCGGGGCAGCGCAGACGCGGCTGGAGGCGATCACCGATTATCATGCCAACCGCGTGGCGGCGCTGAAAGGCGATCCGGGCAGCTATCGCCCACTGAAACCCGATCAGCTTTATGTGACGCGTGAGGAATGGGAGGCTGCGATCACCGCGCATCCCATCCACATCACCTCGCCCTTTCATGAGCCGGAAAGCGCCTCCGTGCTCGACTTCGCGGTGGATGCGGCGCGGGATTTTGCACCCGAACGCGCGCAGAACGCCAATGTCTATGACGCGGTGGCCGTGCATATCGAGAACCAGCGCAAAGCCGGGCGCAAGATCATCATCGCCAGTTATTCGGGCGGGGCGAGAGAGCGGCTTTCCGGCCTGCTGACCGAGCATAAGGCGGGCGCGCTTGCCCAGGCCGATACGTGGCAGGAGGCGCAGGGGCTGGCCGCCAAGGGCGCGACGGCGCTCATTGTCCTCCCGCTCGATCATGGCTTCAGCTCCGCCGATGTCACGCTGCTGACCGAGCAGGATATGCTGGGCGACCGGCTGGTGCGCCGCGCCAAACGCAAGAAGAGCACCGACGCTTTCCTCGCCGAACTGGCGACGCTGACCCCCGGCGATCTGGTCGTCCATGCCGATCATGGCATCGGCAAATATGAGGGGCTGACTTCGATCCCCGTCGGCAATGCCCCGCATGATTGCGTTGCTTTAGAATATGCGGGCGGCGACAAGCTCTATGTGCCGGTCGAGAACTTGGATGTCCTCTCCCGCTACGGCGCGGAGAATGAGGGTGTCGCGCTTGATCGGCTGGGCGGAGAGGCTTGGCAACGGCGCAAGGCGCGGATGAAGGAGCGCATCCGCGAGATTGCGGGAGAGCTGCTCAAAGTCGCTGCCGCGCGCGCACTGCGCCCCGCGCCGGTGGCAGAGCCGGATGCCGGCGGCTACCCTGCCTTCGTCGACCGCTTCCCCTATGACGAGACGGAGGATCAGGACCGCGCCATCACCGACGTGATCGAGGATCTGGCGGCGGGCAGGCCGATGGACCGGCTGGTGTGCGGCGATGTCGGCTTCGGCAAGACCGAGGTGGCGTTGCGCGCCGCGTTCGTGGCGGCGATGGCAGGGATGCAAGTGGCGCTCATCTGCCCCACCACATTGCTCGCGCGCCAGCATCATCGCAACTTCCTCGAGCGGTTTGCGGGCTTCCCACTCAACATCGGGCGCCTTTCCCGGCTCGTGCCCGCCGCGGAGGCTGCCGCGACCAAGGTTGGCCTGGCCGATGGCACCATCGATATCGTCATCGGCACCCACGCACTGCTCACCAAGGGGCTGGGTCTGAAGCGCTTGGGGCTAGTAATCGTGGATGAGGAGCAGCGCTTCGGCGTGGTCCACAAGGAGCGGTTGAAGCAACTCAAGACTGACGTGCATGTGCTGACGCTCACGGCAACGCCGATCCCCCGCACGTTGCAGATGGCGATGAGCGGCCTGCGCGAGCTGAGCGTGATCCAAACGCCGCCTGTCGACCGCCTCGCCGTGCGCACCTATGTGATGCCGTGGGATGGGGTGGTGATCCGCGAGGCCTTGCTGCGCGAGCATTATCGCGGCGGGCAGAGCTTTTTCGTGGTGCCGCGCGTTGCCGACATACCGGAAATCGAGGATTTCCTGCGCGAGCAAGTGCCCGAAGTGAAGGCTGTTGTCGCCCATGGCCAGATGGCGGCGGGTGAGGTGGAAGAGCGCATGTCGGCGTTCTATGACAAGAAATATGACGTGCTGCTCTCCACCACCATCGTCGAGAGCGGGCTGGATATCCCCAGCGCCAACACGCTCATCATCCACCGCGCGGATCGCTTTGGCCTCGCCCAGCTCTATCAGCTCCGAGGCCGCGTGGGCCGGGGCAAGACCCGCGCCTATGCCTATTTCACGACGCCGGCCAACCGCATCATCACCGAGACGGCTGAAAAGCGCCTCAAAGTGCTGTCTGATCTCGATACGCTGGGCGCGGGCTTCCAACTCGCCAGCCATGATCTCGATATTCGCGGCGCGGGCAATCTGGTGGGCGATGAGCAGTCCGGCCATATCAAGGAGGTCGGCTTCGAATTATATCAGTCGATGCTGGAGGAAGCGATACTGGAGGCAAAGTCCGGCGGATCGACCGACTTCGTGCCGCGCGATGCCTATTCGCCGCAGATCACGATCGATGCGCCGGTGCAGCTCCCCGAGGACTATGTGCCCGATCTCGACCTGCGTATGGGACTTTACCGCCGCCTCAACGATCTGGAGGACGCGCGCGGGGTGGAGGCGTTCGCTGCGGAACTGATCGACCGTTTCGGCAAGCTGCCGACCGCCACCGAAAACCTGCTTACCCTCATCCGCATCAAGCAGAATTGCGTGAAGGCGGGGATCGCGCGCCTGGATGTCGGCGGCAAGGGCGCGCTGGTGGCGTTTCATAACGACCAATTCGCCAACCCGACTGGATTGATCGATTATGTGCAGCGGCTCGCCGGTGCGGCCAAGCTCAGGCCTGACAACAAGCTGGTCATCACTCGCGTCTGGCCCGATGGCGCGGCGCGGCTGCATGCGGGGTTGCAGCTTTCCAAGGGGCTGGCAAAGGTGGCAGGCTAAGCCCGTCCGCCCCGCTCCACCATTGCCACCAGTTCCGCACCCGTCACGGCGCCAGAGCGCAGGAAGCCCTGATAGATATCGCAGCCCTCGCGCGCGAGCAGGGTGAGTTGCTGCTCGCTCTCCACGCCTTCGGCAATCACCGTCAACGCCAGCGAGCGGGCCATGGCAATGATCGCGCGCAATATGATGCGGTCCCTCGGCGTGCCGAGGATGTCGCGGCTGAGGCCGTGGTCGATCTTGAGATAATCGGGGTGTAATGCCTTGAGATAGGCGAGGCTGGAATAGCCGGTGCCGAAATCGTCGATCGCCACGCGCAGGCCTTCCCGGCGCAGCTCGGTAAGCAGCATGCCCGCCTGCTCGATATTCTCGATCAGGCCACTCTCGGTAATCTCCACCGTCACCCGGTCGCGGGGAAATCCGCTGGTGTCGACCATGCCGAGCATATGGCGGGTGAAGTCCGCCTGGGCGAGGTCGACCGCCGTGACATTGACCGAAAGGCGCAGGCCAGAGAGGCTTTCGGGCCACTGTCCGGCCTCTTCCAGCGCGCGGGACTGGATATGGCGAGAGAGGGGGAGGAGAAAATCCGCCCGGTCTGCCGCCTCGAACAGGGTGCCCGCGTCGAGCTGGCCCAACTGCGGATGGTTCCATCGCGCCAGCGCCTCCACACCAATGATGTGGTCATTCAGGCTGTCATATTGCGGTTGATAGACGATCCCGATCTCGCCCCGGTCCAGCGCCAGCCGCAGGTCCGCATCCAGCCGGTCGTGTTCGTCTCCGCCGGGCTGCAAACCGGAGCGAACGCAGACATCGGTGGTGGCAGAGCGGCGCGCATCGCTCAAGGCGGCGTTGGCCCGGCGCAGCAGGCTGGAGGCTTCATCGCCCGATACCGGCATCGCGATGCCGCAGCGCGCGGTGAGACGGATCACGCTCTCCTCCGCAACGAACGGGCGGGCCACTGCGGAGAGAATCAGCCGGGCGATATCCTCCGGCGCGGCGGTGTCCTCTCCTGCCGCATAGGCCACCAGATACTCGGTGCCCCCCATCCGCGCGACGAGCGCATCGCTCCCCAACACACCTTCCAGCCGTGCGTTAATCGCCTGTGCCACGCGTAGCAGGATGGCGTCGCCCATCTGATGCCCATAGGCGGTGTTGATGCTGGCAAACTGGCTGATGCCGACGAGGATGCAGGCGCACAACGGCTTGCCCGTGCCGTTCAATGCCTGATTTAGCCAGGCGCGCGCGCTGCTACGCGAGGCAAGCCCCGTCAGTGCGTCTGTTTCGTCGGGTTGTTCCGTCATTTTTGCCGTGCCGCCGCGCGTTAGGGATTGCGTCAAAAAACGCCAATACGCGCATGAGGTTACTCATCACTTAGCGTGCCCGCAAGTGAGTGTGGCCTTGCGCGGGCGCGCGGCATGACCTAGCTATACATCATGCGCGTTTCCGCCGACCCGATGGGCAGCAGCAGGATGACCGACGGCTTTGGCCGCCGGATCGACTATCTGCGCATTTCCGTGACGGACAGGTGCGATCTGCGTTGCCGCTATTGTATGGCGGAGAAGATGACCTTCCTGCCGCGCAAGGATGTGCTCAGCCTTGAAGAGATCGCGATCATCGCGGATCGCTTCATTGCCAGGGGAGTGCGCAAGATCCGCCTTTCCGGCGGCGAGCCGCTGGTGCGGCGCGATTTTCTGGAGCTGGCGCGCCGGATCGGGCGGCATCTGGATGCCGGCGGGCTGGACGAGTTGACCCTCACCACCAATGGCACCCGCCTTGCCGAGCATGCCGAGGCGCTGGTGGACGCGGGGATGCGGCGCATCAACGTCAGCCTCGACAGCCTCGACCCAGACCGCTTTGCCCATATTACCCGCGGCGGCGAGCTTGCAAAGGTGCTTGCCGGGATAGAGGCGGCCCATGCGGCGGGCCTGCGCGTCAAGATCAATATGGTGGCGCTAAAGGGCCTGAACGAGGCGGAAATCCTGCCGATGCTGCGCTGGTGCGCCGATCATGGCCATGACCTCACGCTGATCGAAACAATGCCGTTGGGCGACACCGGCGAGGACCGCACTGACCGCTATATGCCGCTCTCCCAGGCACTCATGCAGATCGAGGCGGCACATCCGCTGGCGCCGCTGCCGTATCGCAGCGGTGGCCCCGCGCGCTATTTCGCGCCGCAGGAGATGGAGCATATTCGCCTCGGCCTTATCACGCCGTTGAGCGACAATTTCTGCGCGGGCTGCAACCGCATGCGTCTCACCTGCGAGGGCAAGATCTTCATGTGCCTGGGGCATGAGGATCATGTCGACCTCAAGACCGCCTATCGCACCGGCGGCGGCGACGCGGTGGACGTGGCTCTCGATCGCGCGCTCATCGCCAAGCCGCTGGCGCACGGCTTCGCCATCGGCGAGCAGGGGACGCTGGGGCAGACCCGCCGCCACATGAGCGTTACCGGCGGATGATCATAGAACAGCGGCGGGCGCTGGTCGCATCCTCCACCCCTGCCGCGCGCGCGGCAGAGGAGCGTCTGCGCGCGACCTGTGAGTTCGTGCCGCTGGCTGAGGCGGACATGATTGTGGCGCTGGGCGGAGACGGCTTCATGCTGCAAGTGCTGCATCAGATGCTCGAAGCCCATGCGATCAGGCCGGTGTTCGGCATGAATCTGGGCACCGTCGGATTTCTGATGAACGAATGGCGGCTGGAGCGGCTGGAGCAGCGGATTGCCGAAGCCAAACCGTTCAAGGTCAACCCGTTGCGCATGAATGTGACGACGGTCGACGGCGAGGATATTTCGCTGCCCGCGATCAACGAGGTGTCTCTGCTGCGCGAAACGCGGCAAACCGCGCATGTCGAAGTCTCCGTCAATGGTAGAATCGCGCTGCCGGAGCTGATCTGCGACGGGGTGCTGGTGGCGACGCCTGCCGGCTCGACCGCGTATAATCTCTCCGCCCATGGGCCGATTTTGCCTCTTGGCTCGGGCCTCATCGCCCTGACGCCGATCAGTCCGTTTCGTCCCCGGCGCTGGCGCGGCGCTATACTGCCTGAGAGCACGCGCGTGCGCTTTACTATCCTCGATCCTCATAAAAGGCCAGTCAGCGCGGTGGCGGACCAGCGCGAGGTGCGGGATATTTCCTGCGTGGAAATCGCCATTGACCGGGCGACGCCACTCACCCTGTTGTTCGATCCCGAGCATACGCTGGATGATCGTATCGCCGCCGAACAGTTCATCGCGTAACGCGCGATTGATGGGCGGGAATGGGCCGCGGACTCGCGCGTCGCCGAAAATGACCGCGAATGCCCCTTGCCATGTCGCGAAAGGCGCTGCTATAGGCGCGGCCTGCCCAGCGAGAGCGGGCTGCTCCCCGATAGCTCAGCGGTAGAGCATTCGACTGTTAATCGAATGGCCGTAGGTTCGAATCCTACTCGGGGAGCCATTTCGGAACGAAGCTGCGAACGCCGTGCGCCGCAGTATCCACTCCAGGCTTCGCTCCAGACGCAACCAGCGTCTGGAGCAGCCTTGGTCTCGATCCTTTGATTCGAATTTCGTCCCTGCCGACTTCCACACGCTGCACCAGCGACTGGATGTGATGACGCCGAAAACTACCCTCCGGTTTTCTGATCTTTTTGCGAGCTTCGATCCCAAACCGGCGGAGCAAGTCCGGGGTCATATGATTGTCGTGGTTCTCGTTTCGGCTTTCAGCCCGTTCCGCATCGGCACGCGCAGAGTCGCGAATTCGTGACAGTTCGGAAATCCGTCCTTTGAGATTCGAATCGCCCATATCGGCTAGGCCGTTTTCAATGGCCTCATAAAGCCTGGTCAACTTGCCCTCTGCTTCTGCTGCCTGCTTACGCAGTTCGGCAACCCGACCGAGCATACGTTCGGCTTGATCGTCCTTGCGTTTCAGCAAGCCCATGAGCAGCTTTTCAAGCCGTTCAGGGGCTAAAAGGCACTGCTCGATGTGGGACACCACCATCGTGTCGAGTTCGGCCATTGGGATCGATATCCCCTGACAGCCCGTCTTGCCCTGCCGTGCTGATGTACTGCAGGTGTAATACCGGTATTGCTCACCCTTGCCCGATGTGCGGAGCGTCATGGCTCCCCCGCATTCGGAACAGAAACAGAGGCCGCCTAAAAGCGTCCCTGCGGTAACAAAGCGCGGCGCTTTCAATTGCGGACTGCGTGAACGCATCAGGGCCTGCAGTTCGACAAATTCATCCTCGTCAATGATCGGCTCGACCGCCACATCGACAATCTCATCTTCCGATTTTTTGTCACCTTTGCGTTTGCTCGACACATTGAATCGATGGCGCCCGATATATGTCTCTCGCGTCAAAATCTGGTGGACCGCACCGACACCCCAGCGCCCACCCGTCTGCGTTCTGATACCCCGGATATTCAGATAATCGGCGATCAGGCGGGAGCCCATGGGGCCATCATCGGTACCTACTCGTGCCAAGCGGAACATAAGTCGGACCGTATCGATCTGCGCAGGATCGGGTTCGATTTTTTTCTTGGTTCTCGTGCCCCGTTGCTCTGCAGCTATGATCCTGTAACCGAATGGTGGCCTCGAACCATTCCAATAGCCCTGACGAGCGTTCTCACGCATAGCTCGGAGCGTGTGCTTGGCGTTCTCTTTTGACTGATATTCGTCAAACAACGCCATAATCTGGCGCATCATTACGCTCATTGGATCATCCCCGAGATCCTGCGTGATGGACGTCAGGCGAATATCATTTTTGGCCAGCCGCCGGACGTAAAACTCAAGCTGAAACTGATCGCGGAAGAAGCGTGAGAAGGAATGCACAATGATGACGTCAAACGGCGCGGGCTTCTGTGCCGCACTATCCATCATTTTCTGAAACTCAGGTCGCCGGTCATCCGTGGCTGAAGCCCCTGCTTCGACAAACTCGGCTATGACGTTAATGTCCTTTGCTTGGCAATACGCCAAAAGCTGACGCCGCTGATCGGGAATGGAAAGGTCGTGTTCGGCTTGCCGACCAGTCGAAACACGGAGATAAAGGGCCGCCCGCCTCGGCGATACCAAGGCAGCGGTTGCATTGGCGATCATACCAATTCTCCGTTCATAAAATCAGAGTTTCGAGGCAAGCAACTCGTCAAGGGTTTGACCAAAATGAACCTCAAAAATATCCAACTCGGCCTCCGTAATGGCAACGTAAGCAGGCCAGTCGTCGCTGATTTTGAGGGCTCGCGAATTCTCGCGGCTGTTTCGAGCACTCGATCCCAACCGTGACGGTCTTGAAACTGGCGACGACGCATAATCGCAGAAACAGGCGTCGTCGCGTGACGATGGGAATTTGAGCACATTGTCGGACATGTTCTCAATATTGCATATCGATCATCATTTTTGTACATTTTCATGTTCTTAACGGATGCCTTAATAGCGCAATCTAACGTGTGCGCGGCGCCCCTCGGCAGCTTTAGCGTAGCCGAGCGTAAGGTAGCGAAGTGCAAATAGGGGTGTGTGACTTTTGACAATCAATCGCCCTCTGAAGCGTACGGGTTTTCCGGAGGCTATTTGGTTTGAGTCATGCGACCATATCGAGGTTCTCGATTGCTGCATAGTAATTGGCTTCGACCTCGGCGGGCGGGATATGCCCGATGGGGCCGAAGAGCCGGTGGTTATTGAACCAGTCGACCCAGCCCAGGGTTGCCATTTCCACCGCCGAAGCGGTTGGCCATGACCTTTGCCGCCACATGACTTCCGCCTTGTAAAGGCCATTGATCGTCTCGACCATTGCGTTGAGGCTCCTATATTTGTCAAGCGCTGGTCAGAGATGCTTTTGGCCTACATAGGTGGGTAAAGATTTCGCGGACGATGTATCGCTTTAGGTAGCGTATAATCTCCCGGTTGCTTTTTCCCTCCATTTTCCGTTTGCTGACATAGGCCAATGTCGGCGGATGGTTGCGCATCCGAACGATTGCGACCCGATATAGCGCGGCATTGGCTTGCCGGTTTCCGCCACGGTTGAGTCGGAAGCGGTTGGTCTTGCCACTTGATGCGGGGATGGGACATACGCCGCAGGCGAGTGCAGCTTCGGAGCGGATCCGGGTGGGATCATCGCCGACCAGTATAAGCATTTCTGCCGCCGTCATGGTGGCGATCCCGTGCGATGCCAGCAACGTTGGCGCGCGGACCGCGACCAGTTGCTCGAGCGCTTTGTCGTGCGATTGGATTTCTTCGTGCAGAGCCAGCCAGCGTTGCGCCAAAGCCCGCAAGGCGGTTTTAGCCGATGCGATCGTCGAGGTCATTGCGCCGGGCCTGAATGCAGCAATATATCGGATCAGCGCGATTTTTCCGCTTATCTGATCGAGCGTGTCGCGCAGCGCTGCAGGTGCGTTGATGATCAGGGTTTTCAGCGTCACCATGGCCTGCGACCGGCATTTGACTGCTGTATCGCGTGCGATTTTGAGATGCCGGATCATCTCTACGGATCCCGTTTGCGTTTTGGGTTGGGCGATCGCTTGTCCGGCCAGCACTGATCGTGCGGCGCCTTCAGCGTCGAGGCTATCGCTTTTGCCATGCTGATAGCGCAACTGCCGATTAGGTCTGGTGACCTCGATAACTTTATGACCCTGGGCCAGAAGATGGCGAGACAGCCCGGCTCCGTATGATCCCGTCCCCTCAATGCCAAAGGCTATGATGGTGCCCAAGGCACATGCCCAGTCCTCGAGCGTTTTATAGCCCTTGGTTGTCGCTGGAGCCGAAAATGCCATCAATCGGCTGCCGTTGTTATCGATTGCCACGGCAACATGGATAGATTTATGGGTATCGACACCGATGATGACACTGCTGATGTTGGTATTGGTCATGTCCTGTCCTTCTCTGAACGGTGCCCGGGCACCGTTCAGAGAAGGACAGGACTGTAAAGGGGCGAACCCGTCAGGCTCCTTTCAAGTCACATCTCGCCCGTTGCCAGGGCGACTTGATGGCCGACACGTCAACGCAATGACACAGGGTCAATCGTAGCATGGGTCAGACCATCAAGCCGCAGCAACATAATCACAGTCATAGCTGTCACCGACGCTGCCGACCGATGGCACGAGGTTGGCCTCGGCCAGGCGCTGGGTGTAGTTCATGGCAAGATATTGTGCAGATTCAATCGGTCGTCGCAACACGCTGTTTATCGATCTCCGAGAGACATCGGTCAAGCGCCTCAGCCGGCGTTTTCCACCCCAGCGTCTTGCGCGGTCTGCCATTGAGCGTTGCTGCAACGGCCGCAAGCGTATCGGCGCTATGCGTGCTGAGGTCGGTGCCCTTGGGAAAGTACTGGCGTAGCAGCCCGTTGGTGTTCTCGTTGGTGCCGCGTTGCCAGGGGCTTCGCGGGTCGCAGAAGTAGACCTGTACGCCGGCGTCGATTTTCAGGCGCGCATGCTGCGCCATCTCCGCGCCCTGATCCCAGGTGAGCGACCGTCGCAGCTCTTCGGGCAAGGTGCTGATGGTGCGCGTAATGGCATCACGCACCGCCTCGGCTCCGTGTCCCGCCAGCGCAGGCCCGTTCTTGATGCCGGCCCCGGCACCGTGACCTTCCATGCGCGGCAGGTGCAGTAGCATCGTGAAGCGCCTGGTGCGTTCGACCAGCGTGCCGATCGCCGAACTGCCGAGCCCGAGGATCAGGTCGCCTTCCCAGTGACCCGGTACGGCACGGTCGTCGGCTTCGGGAGGACGCTCGCTGATCATGATCTCGGGCGACACGAAGCCTTTTCCGCACTGGCCGACACGTGCCCGCGGCACGCGCAGAGCCCGTCCGCTGCGCAGGCATGCGGTAAGTTCACGACGCAGGGCGCCGCGCCCTTGCACAAATAGCGCCTGATAAATGGCTTCGTGACTGATGCGCATGCTGTCGTCATCCGGAAGTCGAGGGGCAGACGCCGGGCAATCTGCTCCGGGCTCCATGCCTTTGACCAGCGCCGGTTCTTACGCGGCCCATGTCGCCGCCCCTTCCAGGATACCGTGGGACCAGTGACGGGCATATCGCCGGGTTTGGCAACGACCCCGCTCAACCGTTCCTCAACCCAGTGCCGTAGCGTGTCATTGGCTGCCAGCTTGGCGACCTTGGGACGGCGCGCCGCGCGTTCGGCATGCCACTGAGCCGTCGTTCCACGATATTCGAAATTGCCACTACGCGTCGCCGCGTTGCGTCGGATCTCGCGTGAAATCGTCGAGGCCGCTCGACTGAGGCGGCGCGAGATCTCGCGCACGCCATGCTCCTGGACCAGAAGCAACGCGATCTCTTCGCGTTCCGCCATTGACAAATATCTGCTCGACAAGGGCTCCGCCGAACGCCTGAACTCCGCTGGTGGCATACCGCCCGCCTCCCGAAACCAACGGCTGCCAACTGGTTGTGACGCTCCAGCCTTCACCGCTGCTGCCTCGCTGCTCATCCCGGCAGCAACATACTCCCAGAACATGGCACGCTGATGCCGATTGGCAACCGCTGGCCTTCCCGGCGATCGCAGCTGTGACCGTGTGCACCGATCCGAACGTCGTTTCTTGATATCCATCGTACAACTCCGTTTTGAAGTGTTGCGAGGACCGATTGAATCCGCCTTGCACACCACGGTCGCTGTGGTGGATCAGGCCGTCCTCGGGGCCGGGCCTGCGGACATGTATTGCCTGTTCCAGGGCATCCAGGACGAAGCTGGCGGTGGCCGAGGTGCTGACTTTCCAGCCAACGATCCGCCGGGCGTAGGCGTCGATCACGAAGGCCGCGTATACAAAGCCCGCCCAGCTATGGAGTGGAGTAGGAAGCGCATGAGCGCTTCCCCTCCCCGAACCGTACGTGCGCCTTTCAGCGCATACGGCTCTCTATTCAACCTTGGCCCAAGGCCATGGCAACATCACGATAACGGGAGGTGACGGTACTGCGAAGCTCGTCCCGGAAGATGTAGGGATTGCGCTCCGGGTTCCGCCACCGGAACTGCGCCTTTTGGCTTGTCACCAGTCGTCGCAGCCCTTTGCCGACCGGGTCACCCCGGTCACTTCGCCCATAGACCAGCCATGTCTTCGACTGACCGGGTGCTGGCGCGCGGTACCATTTCCGCATCAAAGGCTTGATGTGAGAACGATATTTGCGCGCCAGCCAGTGCGCCAGTTTCCAGAACACGACATGGTCGATGTGCCGGAACGTGCGCGCCGTGAAGTCGGTGAACTTATAGAACGCCGCCCAGCCCGTCAGTTGACGGTTCAGGTTGGCGATCATGTCCACCGCAGCAACTTCGTGATTGCCGGAGAGCGCCTTGACCAAACGGTGGCCGAAGGTCTTGGCTTTCTCCTTGGGTATCGTGGTGACCACGGACATGCGCCCGTTCGATCCCCGCTTGCGAATGATCCGGTGCCCCAGAAAGACGAACCCGTCATCGACGTGGGTGATATGGCTCTTGTCCATATTCAGCGTCAGTTTCAGGCGTCCTTCCAGAAAGTCCCGGCATTCCTCACGGATGGCCTCGGCGTGCGCCTTGGTGCCCTTGACGATGACGACGAAGTCATCGGCATAGCGACAGTAGGCGACCGCAGGTTTCCATTGCCGGTTCTCACGAACCGTGATGGGGCGCCCCTGCTGGATGCCGAAGTTCCATGCCCAGCGATCCTTGCGGGCCTTCCCGTTCAGATATTGCGCCTCCAGCCATGCATCAAACTCGTGGAGCATGATGTTGGACAGGAGCGGCGACAAAACGCCGCCTTGCGGAACACCTTCGCTGGATGCCACGAACAGGCCCTGATCAACATGGCCTGCCTTCAGGATGTGCCAGAGCAGATCGATGAACCGCTCGTCCCGTATCCGCCGCCGGACGCATTGAACCAGCAGCCGGTGGTGGACCGTGTCGAAGTAGCTGGCCAGATCACCTTCGATGACCCAGCGCCCCTTCGTTCCGGTTCCACTATCCTGCAACTGTATCCTCACGGTCCGGACAGCATGATGCACGCTGCGTTCCGGTCTGAAGCCATAGGAGAGGCGATGGAAGTCGCTTTCCCAGACAGGCTCCATGGCCATCAGCATCGCGCGCTGGACGATGCGATCCCTCAGGGTCGGGATACCCAATGGTCGTCGCTTGCCATTGGCTTTCGGGATATAGATTCGCTTGACCGGCTGTGGGCGGTAATTTCCGCTCAGCAGGTCCGTTCGCAAGCCGGCCAGATTTTCTGCCAGTCCGGCCTGCATTCGTTGCTTGTCCATTCCGTCAATGCCCGGGGTATTGGCGCCACTCGATGCCAATACGATCCGGGCGGCCTCGCCAAGCCACGTCCCATCGGCAATGAGCCGGAAGAGACGGTCGAACCTGCGGTTCGGATCGTCTTCGGCCCATGTCGCTAGCTTGTGCTGCATTTCACTGATTATCAAAGGTCTTCACCTCATTTGGTCAGATAGTTTGCACTCCAAGCGGATTGAACTGCCCCCCTTCGCCATGTGACAGGCTTTCCCTGTCCCGGACTACTACGGAGGCTCCGCCAGCATGATGGTCATCGGGGCCAACTCCCTTGCCATTCCATCACGCCTTCCCTCGTTCATATGCTGGACATTCGCGCACTGGGGAGGCTGCCGGTCGCAGTCCTTGTCCTTGCGTCCCGCAAGTCGATGCCGATGCCATGGCCTGGCTGCGTTCTCTCCATGGCTCCCTGCGGGCGAGCTACATCTACGACCGCATTCGGATGCCGCCGACATACGTCTCCGGCGTCATCATCAGCATTCCGCCTGTTAAGCCGTGTAGGCGAAGGCGACATTTCAGCCCTCGGATGCGGATTAACCGGTTCGTGTTCCTCAACCTTCCAGTACTCAGCCTCGGAGACCATCTTGGCGTAACGGCTTCGCCTCAATCCCCTTTACCTGCGGGCTACGTCACCCTGCCAGTTGACAGCAGGTCACCGCCGCTTGGGCTCATGCCCCCTCACAGCAGAGGGCAAGGCATTCTTCTTTCTACTCCTTTCTCCTAAGCATTCCAGTCATACGCTCCCCCGGACGACCCGGGACGAGGCGCACCATAGGTGAAGTCGACCACCCACAACGGGTTGGGTCGGCTGACGCGGAACTCGCGGCTCACCTTGTCCAGCGAGCATGGAGCCTTGGGGTTGCTGACCGTCGTAATCGTTGTCTTTCCACGCCTTACCCCTGCCAAGCCCATAACGCGCATCAGGCGCTCGACCGTGCATTTGGCCACTTTGATCCCCTCGCGGCGCATCTGGTGCCAGACCTTGCGCGCGCCATAGAGACCAAAGCTGGTATCATGGACCCGCTTGATCTGCTCCCTGATCTCGTCATCGCGCTGCGCACGTGCTGGACGCCTGCCGGGATCGGCACGACGCACGGCGTGTTCGTGGTAAGAAGACGGGGCGACTGCCAACTCACGGCAAATCGGGCTCGATACCCAGTTCCTCGCGGTGCCTGTCGATGAACGACATTACCATTTGCCTTGGCGGTCGAGTATCCGTCTTAGTCAAGGGCGCTGGGGTTGCCAGTCGCGTCCTTCACGCAACAACGTGTTTGCCAGCACTTTGATGCGACGCATGACGGCGGTGATAGCGACTTTTTTGGCTTTGCCCGCCGTTGCGAGCTGCTGATATTTGTCGCGGAAATCATGGTTGAAGCGAATGGCGACCAGTGCAGGCATGTAGATCGCCCGCCGAAGTGATGCCCGGCCACCGATAATCCGCTCTTTGCCCTGCCACTTGCCTGACTTTTGCGTCATGGGCGCAAGCCCCGCCAAAGCGGCGATCATCTTACTGTCGAGATACCCAAGTTCCGGCATGTCGATCACCAACGTCGTCGCGGTTTGCCTGTTCTATTCATCACGCCGCAGACGGGGGCTGCGACAGCTTGATTTGACGTTGTGCGCCTGTCGCGAGGCGCGGTTTTCCTTGGCGCGGGGAGCGACGCGATTTTGCAGAGTTTGGCCTGGTTGTGGGTGAGGGTTTGAACAGCGGCACGGCCGCATCGGCTACGGGCTCACGGTGCGCAACGATAGGGCGACATGGCTGAAGAGGGCGGCGTCCGGGCAGGCGCTGGCAAGCGCGATGCGGACGCGACTGGCGCTTTCGATGATCCGGGCCGCGACCTTAATCAGCCGCAGGCGGATGGTGGCGAACTCGGCAACCCGTAGGGCGGCAGCGGCTGGCAGCGCTTGGCGCACGCGCCACATCAGCCAGTAGGCGGCGGTGTGGAGGATCAGCCGCATCTGATTGGCATTGGCCGAACGGCACGAGGTGCGGTCGCTGTTCAGCTGGGCCTTGTGCATCTTGATGAGATTTTCCGCCTGGCCGCGGGCGCAATAGAGGGTGTCGTAGATCCGCTCAGGCGTGCCGTCCTTGAGCGAAGTGACGACGAAGCGGATGTCGAGGCCCATCGTGCTCGCCTCGATGCGCGCAACCACCCGACGCTGGATCTTTCCCCAGCTCTTTGCCGCATAACGGGACTCCCCGTAGCGGCGCAGCACCGGCCAGCCTCTTGTGGCGCGGTCGACGCAAACCGCATCGGCAGCACCGACAATGACAGGATCGGCGTGGAGCGTTCGGTTGCCGGGAAGGCCAAACACATAATCGACTGTGTTGGCCTCGCACCATGCCATGATCTCGGGGCGGCTATAATGACCGTCGCCGCGCAGGGTGATCCGGGTCAAAGGCCAGTGCTTCCTGATCCGTCGGATCAGCCGACGGACATGGCTGGCCATCTCGGGTCCCGACGGCGTCTTGCCGGTACGCAGCAGCATCGCCACCGGCCGCCCAGTGGCGGTGTCCTACACGTGGATCGGCAGGAAGCAGCGTGTCCGGTAGTGACCATTCCAAAATGACAACTGCTGGCTGCCGTGGACGACGTCGACCGTCTCGTCGATGTCGAGCGTCACCGCCGCGGGCTCGGCGGGGTAACTGGCGCAGTAAACATCGACCATGACGCCCATCATCCGCACCAGTTCGCGCGTCGTCGGTGCGTTCTCCCAGCGGCTCATCGTCGGTTGGCTCGCAAGGCCGACCGCCGCGTCGGGCAGCTTACCGGCCGCCAGTTTGAAGCCGGGATCGTGGCGCAGTGTGTCGAGGTCGTCGGCATCCTCATAGCCGCAGGCGATCGCCAACATCCGGGCCTGCAGGATATCCCCCAGATCATGGACCACACGGCTCTGATCGCGAGGGTCGGCAATGCAATCGGCCAAGCGCCCCACAATGCCCATCGCGCGCTCCGCCTGAGCCAGCAACAGCACGCCGCCATCAGACGTCAGCCGCCCTCCATCGAATGCCGCGGTCACTTTCTTGCGGCAAATGGCTGGGAATCCAAAAGGAACAACGCTAACCTCGATCATGGCGGGCATGGCACTTTCTGTCCGGTGTCAGAGGGTCGTCTAAGCAACTATTCTCTTCATCAAATCAGCAAGTTAAGCTACGTTCGCCAACCGTAATTAGCCCGTCTGACGAATAATCCGGGTTAATCTGCCAATCCCCGGAATGGTCATCAGGCGCCTGATGCGCTCGTCAAGGGTTCCACGCTGCTTGGCGATCTGCGCAATCACTTGATCCAAGGCTTTGATGTCGGTGTCGATGTCGTCGATCCGGCGACAGAGTTGATCTTTCACCACCGCGTTGCTCGCTGTGGCAAGGCGTGTTTTTGCAGTGATCTGATCTTTGACCAAGGCCCGACGTGCTGTCAGCAACTCTCTGAGATCATGAACATCTTCGCCCTCTACGCCTTGTGGTTTCAGATCAAGAACCACACCCATTCGCGCCAGCATTTTGGCATCAACGCTGTCGGTTTTGGTTAGACGTCCGATGGCCTGTGCAAAGCGCCGCGCTTGCTTCGGATTGACCTTGATGAAGGCCCGCCCCGCCAGGCTGAGATATCGCTCAAGCCCACGGTGATAGGCACCGGTTGCTTCGAAAACGACCAATATCCGGTCATCCGCACCCAGCCAGGTGCATAGCTGGGTGAAACCCTCGGCCGTGTTGGGCAGGCTTCGCCCTTCGTCTTGAGAATGCCAAAACGCATCCAGACGGTCTTTCGAAACATCGATTCCGACGGTATCCTTGGCCATCTTTTCTATCCACCTTTGCTTGTCGTTCGGGCCCGGAGCCCACGTATCCGTTCAGGTCGTAAGAAAAGACGGAGGCTCCCCGGAATCGATGAAACCGAGCAGTATGAAATGTCCGTTACCCTACGCCACGATACGCCACAACCGCCTAGAATACGCAAACGTGACCGTGAGCGCGCAGAAGCACTACGTCTAGATGGTGGACCAAAACCAAGCTTGCGCGAACGCGCGGTCGCCCTTGCCCGGGAATTGGGAGTGGTGAAAACGCGTGACCTCACCGATATTGGTGTGCCTCGATGTTATCTTTCCAGGATGTGTGATGAGGGTTTGTTGGTGAAGGTTGGTTACGGCCTGTACCGCATTGCCGATCGCAGCGCCGCCTAAGATAAGACTGATCACCGCAGAATGAGAAGCTGATCGATCCCCCCAGGCAATAAAGGCTCCCACTGCCTCGAAGCGAAGAGTGACCTGCTGCCGGTTCCACGGACGCCAAGTTAGGGTGTGTCTGAAACAGGAGGGTGACGATGGAACGACGCAAGTTCAGGCAGCACAGAACTGGCCCCACATTTTCATAGCTCAACGGGCAGATCGCGTTCGCGCTTCAATGCAAAATAGGTTATAAATGTGTGATCCCAAACCTCCTCAACCAGAAGGTGCAATACCCGTTCATGCTCTGATAGTGTCGCAGCATCGGCTGCCTTGAACGCATCGGTCAGTTGCCTCACGCCATCGAGATGATCGAACAGATCATGCCCTGATTCAGGCGCAGAACATAGCCGCAGCGCCTCACTGATGAGCGTCACCGAAGACGTTTCGCACGCAAGCAAGGCCGAGGAAGCGAGGCGTAACGCGCCGAGCATGAGATTGAATTCAATAGGAGTGCTTTGCACATATCGATGCCGCTGGATTTGCTGCACGATGGGACCGATGGCAGAAAGCCCTCTCGCCGGATCGGTTTCAGCCTCGCGCAGTTGGGCACAGATTTTCGTGTAACGCTCGGCATTGCTGATGAGCTTCTCGCCAAGCTGCGCTTCTTCGGAGAGCACAATCCCGACGAGCAGCGTCGCCATGCACAGCCGGAAAATCGTCCGACCCGAGAGCATGAGCGAGCCGAAGCGATCATCGGAACCGGATTTCTGCTTTGCCGTCGGTCGATAATATAGTTCCTTTGCGGCACCCTCGTGCGCGACCCGCGATCGTGCAGCGTAAAACTGCATTGCCCATTCCGAAATGCGTTCGGGGCGGCCGAGAATGAGCGAGATGGAGTCGGCCAGCCGGTCACTTTTGGCGTTGTCAGGCAGATTGAAGAGAGCCTCGAAAGCTACGGCGAGGTTAAGAAGCGCACGATCCGCGCCTGCCCGTGATTCATTGGCATGATTATACCATTTGAGTGCGGTGAAGACCCTTGCCCGCGAAGGATGTTCGACATGGTTGAGCAAATCGAGAAGCTCGCCGACGCCACTGCGCCCGCTGAAAGGCCCGCCGAAATCCGCCGCCATATCTTGCCGGATGTTGAGGGTCGCCTGCGGTCTGGGAGGATATATCCGGGAACCAGGCGCCACCCAAAGCGGCTCGGTAAAGTTGTAGAGGCCCGCAAATCCAGCGACCATGTTGCGCGAATCTGCCGCAACCCTGCGTTCGAGCGAGCCCTCCGCAGGGATGACATGGTGCTCTGGATAGACCAGGAATTTGCTGACCTCCGCTGGCGAAAGGACGATGAGGCTGACTTCCTCGGGTGTCAGCAGGATGCTGTCAAATACGTCGTGCGGTGACGAATAAGCGTAGGCAATGATTGCCCTGATATCAGCCAGGAGATCGACTTGAGGGCCGGGCCGGTCAATATCGATGGGTAGCACGATTGCAAACGTCGCCGACGCAATGAGCAAATCGTCCTTGAGAAACAGCATATCTGCGACATCGCGAACCGCTGCTCGCTGATCCTCGGGTAGGTCGTCGATGTCTTCGGTCGAACGAAATTCCAGCGGTCCTAGCCGAATCCTGCCGGACGTTTTGAGACAGGGAAAGACGGCGATACCGAATGACATAGCTATTTTGTCCGCTCCGCTTTCTTCGCTGATTTGCGACGACCGGGCCTTTGCATTTGTGCTTGGCTGGAAACGTCGATGTTG
This sequence comes from Sphingobium sp., assembly GCA_017984895.1. Classification (GTDB taxonomy): domain Bacteria; phylum Pseudomonadota; class Alphaproteobacteria; order Sphingomonadales; family Sphingomonadaceae; genus Sphingobium. The sequence goes on from JAGNYO010000004.1 coordinate 61,886, forward strand.
AAAAAATGGCCCTGAATCCATCCGCGCAAATATTCCTGAGCCTCGCGTGCGCCGTACTGACGACCTGCTTTGGCACCCAATTCTCGATCCATAAGGAGCAGAATGTCGCGCCAATCGTCCTGCCGAAAGCGGATGAGCATGGTAAGCAGTTTGCCTATGGCTCGACCCTGCTTCCAGCTTGGCATTGAAGTGCCCCACGCTCGGCACATGAATTCGAATGTAACGGCAATATGGGATCTGATTTCGGCATTGTGACAGCCAATATATTCGGCGGCGCAATCGAACAGTGTTTCGGCACGCGGTTCATCGAGCGTGAGCAATCCGAGTAGCGTTGGTACATCCAACCAGATATGATCATGATGAAGTGCCGCCAGATGCCCAATAGCTGCCAGATATTGCGCTTCAGACAGGGCGTTATCACCGGCATCGGCCATGACCCGGAATGCCGTTTGTAGCCAGGCGCCTTCGGTAACACCGACGTGGTGCGCCAGTTGCCGCAGGCGTAAATCTTCGGACAGGAGCAAAACCCGATTATCGCGGGCAAGATAGATGGGGTCCAGGATCTTTGCGACCTCGATCCAGCCGACCCGATCATCGTCGAACAGCAGATTGTCAGATCCGTTGCTGGGCATGATTTCGCAGTTCGCCTGGATATCCGCAATCGCCCGATCGAATATGCCGATCATGCGCTCAGTGTCTTGCGGAGTCCGCACATCACGAACGGCTTGCTCGCCTTGATAACCCAAAGTCATCGTTTCGCGGCCGCGATTAAAATCTTCCTTCGTTCGCAGCTCCATGAACTCATCAACCGTTGAACGGGGCACGAGCAACCGGCCGAAGTAGCTTTTCAATTCAGCGAGCAACCCCAGGCGATGCGCTGTCCAAACGGTCAGGGTATCGAGCACGGCGCCATGACCCCGTGCCTTGCCCAGGGATTTGATTGCTTCAAGACGTTCGTCCGTACCGCCCTGACAGCTGTGTAACGGGATGCCTGACTGAACCAGATGCTCGGAAAATTCGACAACACTCTTGTGGCTCATGGCGGCGACCGCAGAGACCGGAATCGCCAAGTCGACGTAACTTTGGGTGATCGCCTTGGCGCGGTCGCTAAATTCACGCACATAATCCAGCACCGGCTGAACATCGCCATCCTTGATCGACATTTCGAACATCGACGTGGAGTCCGGAAACTGCGTCGCGTGTGTCGCCATGATGTCGTGGAGCAACCAGACATATTTGTGTTTGATCTCGCGGACCGTGTAACGCCGCGCGGGACCGATTTCAGGTTGCAGTACAACCTCGTCGCCATTCGATTTCCCGGTAACAGCCAGCGCCAACGGGTGATCAGGAGCGTAGTGCGTGGAGCTGCCATATGACGGCACTTCAACCACGCCCTTGACGTCAGGGACGTCCTCTCCCTGTAGATCGAACCAGATGTCGGATGCTATTGGGCCAATCCGAGCGACGGCCTCTGGCACATCCTCGCGGCAGAAGAAGAGGCCGGGATAGGCCGTGACGACATCGACATCGCCTCTGTTCGCCATGACAGCACGGTAGCCCAGATCGAGGGCACGAGCGGATTCGCCTTGATGCCGAAGCAGGTAGGCGAGCCGCATCTTGTCGCTGGGAGAACCTTTGGCTGCATGTTCATCGATAGCAAGGATATGGCTGACTGCCTCGCCATGACGAGCATCGCGTTCGAGCACGCTGTGCAAATGGAGGTGGGAACGCAGATCATCAGGGCTGGCTTCGAGTGCCCGGCGGAAATGGCTTTCGGCGGTGCGAAGGTCGCCCCGCATGGCTTCTGCAACCCCGGCGAGCCGGGCAAAATTGCCCAGGGTAGCTATTTCGTCCGGCAGGGAGGCAAAAAACGGGTGGGTTCTGGGGCGCGGCGCTGAATTGGCGAATGCCACCGCCAACCACGCAAGCGGCTCTGAAACATGATCTGTCGAGACAAAACCGTCGAGCGCCACAATGACGTCGTCGAACGCATCCCTGAACCCTGCCAGCTGCGCGAACATAATGCGCTCGGTATAGCGAGTATGAGGCCCAATCAGGCTGCGCGTGCGCGCAAATGCCGCGTCAGCTTTCCCTCGATCGTGACGGCGCAAGATGTCTGCCGCAACGACATGGGTGCCGACGCTATCTGGCCACGATGCCATCAACGCTTCGGCTTCACCTATTGCGGTCGGTGCATCCGCTAGAGCGCATCGTGCACGCGACAACATTGTGTCAAATGCCTCCATATCGGCATCTGGAAGCAATGCGCGTAGCTCTGGTGTCGCGTGATCGACGATGGCTTGCCAGTTATCGCTTCTTGACCAGGCGTTGAGCAACATAAATGTTTTGGATGGGCTGTCGCTCAACTTATTCAGACGCTCGACGGCCTGTTCAGGCTCGTCCCGATCGAACGCAACATGCGCCGCTGTTGCAAGCGCATCTGGATCTGTCGGCGCGATCACCAGAACATCGTTGATCGTATCGCGCGCGGCATCGAGCTGATTTAGGGCGCGATATGTCGTCGCCAAATTGGTTCCAACCATCGCCCACGCAGGGCGGCTCGCATTTTCGTAAACGCGCGCTTGCTGCCAGACATTGTGCAGATGCGTCGCTGCAGCGGATAATGTCTTCCTCATCCCCGCGTCGAACGCGGAAGCACGAAGAGCCATGTCGGTCCCAAGCGTCTGGTCGAGCAGGGCCTCGCCATAGATACGCTCGATGATCACATCATCGGGGTAAAGTTCCCAAGCTCGTGCTGCGAGGCCATGCCACTCGTCGGACTTCAACTTGATGCGAACCCAGTTGATCCTGTTCAGCAGGACATTCTTGTCCTCAAGCAGTGCCGCGGGCACCAGCTCAAGCGGGTCGAAATCGGCCTGCGCATCGACCGCACCTTGGAAAATAAATGTGGCGACGCCGGTATTGTCGGGATCGGCCGCGATTGCGGCGCGGGCAAATTCGATTGCTCCTGTCACATCGCCTAACAACTCCTGGCCCAGAACACGGTTGGCGATGACACGCGGATCGGACGGGTTGATGGTATGGGCTTCGACAAGAAGTCGTCCCGCCGTGATATCATCACCGAGCTTAAGGTGGGCAATGCCAATATTGGCCCTGACCCGCGCTCTGATCGCGGCGGAATTGCCAGGGGTAAGCGTTGCTTCCAGCTGTTCAAGAAGGCGAAGGGCTGTCCTCGGTTTTCCGGTGATTGCCAGATCACGATATTGATCCACCTGTCCGTCGAGGTGGGTGTCGAATGAACCGCTTCTGGACGTATCAACCGGCGAGGCAATAATCGCCTGAATAACGTCCAGCCGCTCCAGGGTGACAACACCTTGGTCTCGAATCTGGCTACCGAGTTCGAAATTTTCTGCCCCGAGGCTGAGCAGCATATCCGATACCGGGCTATGGCCTGGATCAAAGGCATTGAGTGCCTTTTGATCACCTCGAATGCGCTGCTGGAGGGTTTCCCAGCCCCAAACCTGGATATCGATCACACGGCCTTTGCCGTGCTCGATCTGGCACAGTTCGATGGCCAGTCGATCGAGGGCGGGATCGTCCGACGCTGTGGTGACGACGTAATATTCGGTAAGGGCAGGGGTGAGCGTGAGCGCCATCGCGACTTCAGTCCGGACCTCAGCCTCGGTGAGCTTGTCGCCTTTTGTTTTGAGTTTGCACTGGATGCCGACGGGCTGAGTGGGGTTTCGGTCGCGTTTCCCGATCAGGTCGAGACCTGATTGTTTCATGCCTCTCGCGCCAAATGTTTTCACATTCGGATCGTTGAGCAGACCGGAAAAGAGCGGAACGCACTTTTCCTCAAAGTCCTTGTCGCCCGACGGCATCGGTATGATCGTGGAGGACAGCACTCTCGATTATGCTGCTGGTGCCAGGGGTGCTGTGCCCTCGTTCAGGATGTCGAGATAGGCGCGATAGCTGTAAACCCGTCCGCGCTTCTTGCCGGTAACCTCTTGCACAATTTCCAGTCGTTCAAGGTCGGCCAGTGCCGCATTGATCGTCGGGGCAGTCAAGCCGGTCATCTCGACCAGACGGTTGGATGTGAGAAATGGATGCTGTTGCAGCAATTCATGGATGCGCAGCGTTGAACCTACGCGTTCGCCCTGTTCGGAAATGCGTTCGCGATCCCGCTTGAAGAGGCCGACAATGCGCGTGGCGGCTTCAAATGCCTGATTGGCAGTTTCGGCGATACCATTGAGGAAAAATTCGAGCCATGCTTCCCAGGCTCCATTGTCACGGACTTCCTGCAGCAGCCGATAATAATCGGCGCGGTAGGTTTTCAGATAGAGGCTGAGGTATAGAAGAGGGGATCTAAGCACCCCCTTCATGCACAGAAACAAAGTGACCAGAAGCCGCCCGGTCCGGCCATTGCCGTCAAGAAAGGGGTGGATCGATTCAAACTGGACATGCAGCAAGCCTGCCTTGAGCAGAGCAGGCAGGCGTGATGTTTCATCATGGATGAAACGTTCGAAATTATCGAGGCACTGGTCCAGTTCGGTAACTGGCGGTGGAACGTAGAGAGCATTGCCGGGGCGGGTGCCGCCAATCCAGTTCTGTGACCTGCGAAACACGCCCGGATCCTTCGTCTCGCCTCGGCCTTGCTTCAAGAGGCGGGCGTGCATTTCGCGGATCAGCCGCAAGGACAGGGGGAAATCATCAAGGCGTTCGAGGCCGTACATCAGCGCATCGACATAGTTGGAAACTTCACGGATATCGTCGATGGGCGCTCCGGCTTGGGCTTCCATTTCGAAGCGCAGCAAATCTGTGAGCGTCGATTGCGTCCCCTCGATCTGCGACGACAGAACAGCTTCCTTGCGGACATACATATAGAGGAACAGTTCCTGTTTGGGCAGGAGCATGGTAATGCCGTCCAGACGGCCGATTGCGCGTTCAGCGGCGCTGAGGCTTTCGAGCAGTTCCAGAACGTCGACAGGCGGGTTTGGAGGAAGCGGGGGAGGGACAAAGGCGCGCACCACCTCGCCTGCAGCTGGCGTCTCGATATATCGACCGAGTCGGGGGTTTTTGTCCTCAATTTCCATCATTGGCCGAATGTGGGAATTCGTCGCTATTAAAGCAATAGGCTAATTTATTTAATTGTTGGGCACCTTCTTAAAGGCAGCTAAAATAGCCTGGGGCTTCCACGGACACTTCCATGCAAATTGAAGTTTGACCCGCAGGGAGGAAGTCTCCTCCCTGGGAGAAGCCCGTATGCGGTCTTCTCGTTAGGCTGCAAAGAAGTGCGCAAGGCGGTTTGACTTGACCCTGTCTCCATCAGGATTGCTGACACATTCCATTTTTGCTCCGTCTGAACGAATCTGCAGAGGGGAAAGTCTTCCCCTGCCGGTGAGCCCGTGCCGGTCTCACCGGACCCCATCTGCGGGAGGCCCCGCAACGCCCCGGCAAGGAAGCAGGAGGTTCTGGTGGGGGAATTCCGGCGCCTGTGGGAGCCGTAATGAGAGTGAGAGGCAGGCGGGTTTTCCGTGACGGGTTGAGGTCGGTGAGAGAGGCTCGCCACCGGCCCGTCGCGGAGAAATGCGATGGCATATCAGCGTAAAGGCGCGCGCACCGGCTCTGACCGGTCAAGCCTGTATCAGGACATCACCGACAAGATCATCGCCCAACTGGAGGCCGGGCGTATCCCATGGGTCCAGCCATGGTCTTCAGCCAGAGCATCGCTGGACATGCCGCGCAATGCCGCGACCGATCGTCGTTATAGCGGCATCAATGTACTCCTGCTATGGTCAGCCGTCGTCGAGAATGGCTTCAGCACGAACAGTTTTCTGACCTTCCGGCAGGCGCTGGCGCTCGGCGGTAATGTTCGCAAGGGAGCACATGGCACTACGGTCGTTTATGCTCACCGATTCACGCCCGGCGAACAACGTCAACGATCGGCACAAGAGGATCGGCAGCCCGGCACCATTCCATTCCTCAAGCGCTTCACGGTCTTTTCAACCGATCAATGCGAGGGTTTGCCAGAAGATATTGCGCTCCCGCCACCGCCAATCCCCGAAGGGCTCATCCTTCCCGAGGCGGAGGCGCTGATCAAGGCGACGGGGGCGGATTTTCGCATCGGCGGCGACCAGGCCTTCTATAGCCCAACCCACGACTTCATTCAGATACCAAGACCCGACAGCTTCTTCGAGCCCATAAACTGGCATCGGACGGCATTTCATGAGCTATCGCACCATTCCGGCCACTCGTCCCGGCTTAATCGGGATCTGACCGGCTCCTTCGGTACCGAGAAATACGGGCGGGAAGAATTATGCGCTTTATCTGGACAGTCTGCGCCGTCCGCAACATTGCAGTAAGGTCGGCGATGGACGCCCACGGTAGGCAGTTATCAGGCTGGCCGTAGCGCTGACCCAAGAGCTGGCGGAGGCCAGCCTGATAACTGCC